>NZ_CP015750.1:4728026-5043228 GCF_001742185.1 Pectobacterium wasabiae CFBP 3304 | reverse complement strand
TTTATTTGAGCTTCAGTTTGATATGTTCTGTGTAAATTGCTTACAATAGCACCGAAAGGAATTGTCATTGCTAAGCATAGGAGTGGGAACTTACTTATTTCAATAAAAGTAATCATACCATCGCTATCTAGTTTTGGCTTGCTTCCTATCCAACAAAAAATACCGAAATATAAAAATGAAAGTATTGGAAAAAATATGGCCACCCAAAAAATTTTTTGTTTAAAAAGGTTATAATGATTAAATTCATACCACTTATTTTTATATGCTATAATAAGGATGGCTATCGCCGATAATATATATATTGACAAGAAAAAAATTGAATAATTGGTGTCCATTTTTTTAGCTTATGTTTAAAATTGTTTTTTAAAGTGGCAATTATAATATAATTTTTAAACTTATAAAGTTCTTTTATATGACAAAGCATGAGTTATTTTTATCGTTCTGTGCAAACTCAAACGGCCTGACCATCCCGTTGCTGTTAGCATCCAGAAAATCAGCCCACCATTGCAACATTAGGCGACGTTGCTCAAGGTGTTTGGCCTTGTGAGTGTAGGCAGCGCGAACGTTGTTCTTTTCCATGTGGCTCATCTGAAGTTCAACCACATCTTCAGGCCAGATACCCGACTCAATCAAGGCACTACACGCTAACGTTCGAAAACCATGACCGCACAGATCGGTCTTGGTGTCATAGCCCATTTTGCGCAATGCCTTGTTGATGGTGTTTTCACTCATCGGTTTCATCGCATCATAACAGCCCGTCAGGATAAAGCCGTCGTCACCGTTAACGTCATAGGTGAGCTCTTTTAGTTCTTCCAGAATGTCTAACGCCTGACGGCATAAAGGAACATAATGCTTCCTACGCATTTTTGCACCACGGCCTGAATGCTTTATCCCTTCAATGACTTCACGCTGTTCAGGGATGACCCACAAGGCGCTTTTGAAATCGATCTCTGACCAACGGGCAAAGCGGAGTTCACTTGAGCGAACAAAAATCAGCAGATTGAGTTTTATCGCTAATTGGGTCAGCCTGCTACGGCCTTTATAGCCTTCAATTCGTTCCAGCAGGGTAGGTATCTCTTCCAGTTCGATAGCGGGGCGGTGTTTCGTTTGCGGCTTCTGAACCGCACCGTCTAAATCATAGGCCGGATTGAAACGGATCATCTTTTGCTGGACGGCATAACGCATGATGGCGGTGGTGTACTGTTTCACCCGCATGGCAATTTCCAGATAGCCCAGCTTCTCTATCTTTTTGATGGGAACCAGCAGATCGCCAGTATCCAGTTCAGCAATATCTTTGTTGCCAATATCAGGGAACAGGTAGGTTTCCAGTCGTGTCCATACCGAATGCTGATAATCTTCCGACCATGTGGTTTTGGTGGCAAACCATGACTTGGCAACGACCTTGAAAGCACGGGTATTGTTACGCCGCTCTTGAACGATTTTGTTGTCAGCCTGTTTTTTGGCGCTGGGGTCAACGCCAGCGGCTAACAGCTTTTTTGCTTCATCCCGGCGTTGTCTTGCATCAGCCAGAGAAACAGCAGGGTAGATGCCAATGGAAAACACTTTCTGTTTACCTTCGAAGCGATAACCTAACTGCCAGTATTTGGAACCGTTGGGATGTACCAGTAGGTAGAGGCCGAACCCGTCAGTGAGCTTAACCACCTTTTCTGACGGCTTGGCATTTTTTATTTTAGTATCAGTAAGTGACATGACGGTTCCCTCCGATTGCTGGTAAAAACGAAATCGAACCAGCTTTACCAGTATTTTTACCAGCAAAAGGGCATGGCTTCGAGTGTTTTTGGGTGAACGAGGGCGAACCTGAAGAAGGGGGTAACCAATTGATTAAAAGCAAAAAAGCAGACGTTAGTGAACGTCTGCTTTCTTTAAATTGGCTCCTCTGACTGGACTCGAACCAGTGACATACGGATTAACAGTCCGCCGTTCTACCGACTGAACTACAGAGGAATCGTGTGAACGGGGCGCATGATATCTGCCACCAGTGGTGCTGTCAACGGCAAAATCAGCTTTATCGTCTGACTGTTTAGGCTATGTACAATTCGCTGTTTTTTTATGAGTTAGTAAATAGATGGCGCATGGTAGTTGATGCTGCTTTGCCAGTTTTTTAGCCGAGCGAGTGGATCTTGCCGATAGAATTTTTGGAAGCAGCGATACAGGGCGGGGAAGCGCTCTTCAAGAAGCTCGGGGGCACTGAAGAAATATTCTGACAGCACCGCAAAGCACTCTGCTGGATCGTGAACGGCGTAGGGGTCCATGCTGGCGGCATCTTCGCCTACCAGATCGATTTCTTCCTGCAAGGCATCCATCGCGCCGTGTAGCTGTTGTTCCCAGACCGCAATATCGCGCAGGGGAATCAGGGGGACGCCCGTTGCTTCACCGCTGCTGCGAATATCCAGTTTGTGTGCGACCTCATGAATAATGAGGTTGAAACCGGAGAGATCGAAGGAATCCTGCACTTCCTGCCAGTTGAGGACAATCGGCCCTTGATCCCAACTTTGCCCAGACTGCACCATTTTTCCCTTATGCACGAGTCCGATGTCATCCTGCCACTCTTCCTCGACAATAAACGGGCCAGGGTAAACCAGAACTTCGTGAAAGCCATCCAGAGCATCAATGCCCAGCGATAACACCGGCAAGGAAAACAATAGGGCGATGCGCTGCTGCATGATTTCCGTTAACACCAGTTCCTGCAGTGGAATCAGGCGTTTTTGCTTTAGAAACTGTTCAGCAAGGGTGACCAGTTGCTGAAGTTCCTCATCGTTTAAGGGCGCAAGGAGCGGGATAGAAATCGCTCCTTGCCAGTGTTCCTGCGTCGGTACCTGAGGTTGAGTGTTTTTCCACGGCCATTTAATCATTGTTATTGCTCATTAAGTAAAGGCGAGGGCGGGCGCTGTTAAAATGCCGTAAAAGCGGGCATCATGACAACGGATTAAACGGAGAGATGCCGGAGCGGCTGAACGGACCAGTCTCGAAAACTGGAGTAGGGGCAACTCTACCGGGGGTTCAAATCCCCCTCTCTCCGCCAATAATTGAGAAAAATAAATAACTTAAAAAAGGTTTTCGATTTTTCTCTACATAAATCCCTGCATTAAAATTTCTTTCTCTCGCTCTGTTTCTGTGCCTCTAACGCTGCCATTTTTATCATGTTGCTTCTTGTTGGGCATCCACTTTTACCCCCTCTAGCTCACACTCTCAAAACAAATTATCTTTAGGTCCTTGCTGGCATGCAAAAATCGCTCTGACAGATGGATTCACATATTTGTGTGAGAAAAGGGAAGTGGATGAAAGCTAGCGAAGTCATACTGCCGTAGGTGCTATTGATAATGACATTCACATTTTGCCCACTATCGAAGTCTTCAGCGCTGAAAACGGTACAGTCATGCCCGAGTCTGATACATAGAGGGTGGAAATGTGATCGCAGTGCTTTTTGAAGCAGATGTTGTTGCTACACAGTAAGAACGTTATTTCCAGTTTGCCGCTGAATTGAAACCACTGCTAGCAGATATTGATGGTTTTATTTCTATCGAGCACTTCCAGAGCCTGACAATATCGGGAAAGAAACTGTCATTGTCTTGGTGGCGGGATGAAGAGGCTGTATTGCTACAAAAACAAAACGTTTTGTATTAGTCGACTCGGGGGGCCGGTATTGGGCCAAAACAGTATTAGCCTTGAGGGAGGAGGAGTATTTACCATCGCAGACAAAGCACATGCGTATTTTCTGGCCGAAAAGGGTGATGAAGCTAACGCTGCACTTGAAAACAATAGCGGCGTCAATTGCCAGTACGCATCTCTCCCGGACATACTATGACTATTTAGCAAGTGAGATCGCTGTTCATATCTACGATTTTATGCTTGCTGAAAGTTGGGTGACTTCAGATGGTGCTTTAATGAAGTCATCAGGACAAGAACAGTTCCGACAATTAGGTATTACGCTCAACTCAAAAACACGACGTAAAGCATGCTGTGGCTACCTTGACTGGAGTAAGCGTCGATTTTATATAGCAGGTATGTTATCCGTTTTTTATTGTATTGCGTGTAATTGAGTAATCACGTTATTATCTTTTTTATTTCCGATGGTTTTGATAGTAAAATAGGAAATTAAAATGTGGAGGGTGTTATTTATATGTTTTTTACTTGGCAATGTGGTGGGGGAATAAAATTCAATGAAGATGGTTTTTCTGACACTTCTATAGCTATTGCTTTTTAATAAAAAGTCACGCGATCGATTATGGTGGGGTGTATTTTAATTTTTTTTATTAAAGTCGTCATTATAATATAAATTATGGAATGAAATGTGTGTGGACCATGCTAATGTGGTCACCATATAGACGCTCAACCATAAGAAAATAATATTTTACTTTCCAATAACATGATTTTTTAATTATTGTCACAGACATAGTCAGAAATAAAAATTTCCTGATTGAGAAGCATTAATCATAGATGCATATGATATTCTTTCTCTGTTTTATTTAATCAGAGGTTTGATCCTACCCACGTAATGTGGACACAGCCCTAAGCGAGGTTCTGGTTTTCAAATTGTTCCGGGCTGAGACCGCCACAAGCACTGTGGCGTCGCCACCGATTGTAATCACACTCGATATAATTAAACACTGTTGTTCGCATTATTTCCCGGCTGATAAAGCGTTCCCCGTGGATGCATTCCACTTTCAGTGAATGGAAAAAGCTTTCCACACAGGCATTATCGTAGCAACACCCCTTTGCACTCATGCTGCCATGCAGATTATGCCGTTTCAGCAGAGTCTGGTAATCCGCTGAACAGTACTGTCCGCCACGGTCGGTATGGACAATAACGTTTTTCGGTCGCTTACGACGCCAGAGCGCCATCTGTAACGCATCGCAGGCCAGTTGCGCCGTCATTCGTGACGACATCGACCAGCCAATAACGGCCCGTGACCACCGGTCAATCACCACCGCGAGATACAGCCAGCCCTCGTCCGTGCGAAGATACGTGATATCGCCTGCCCACTTCTGGTTCGGGCCGCTGGCGATGAAGTCCTGCTTCAGCAGGTTTTCCGATACCGGCAGGCCATGTTCACGGTAGCTGACCGGACTGAATTTACGGCTGGCTTTCGCCCGCAACCCCTGACGGCGCAGGCTCGCAGCGATGATTTTGATGTTGTACTCCGGCAACTCATCAGCAAGACGTGGCGCACCATAACGCTGTTTTGCCCCAGCGAATGCCTTACGGACAGCCTCATCGCAAATGAGCCGGAAATGCTGGCGCGGGGTTATCTGACAACGACGCCTGCGCCAGACATACCAGCCGCTGCGGGCAACCTGAAGCACCCGACACATGGTTTTGATGCTGAACTCTGCCTGATGCTTTTCGATAAAGACATACTTCATTTCAGGCGCTTCGCGAAGTATGTCGCGGCCTTTTGGAGAATAGCCAGTTCTTCATCACGCTCCGCCAGTTGGCGCTTCAGACGCGCATTTTCGGCAGCCAGTTCATTCTCGCGCTCTGATGAGTTCATCTGCTGGTGTTGTTTACACCGCCAGTTGTAGAGCTGGGATTCATACAAGCTGAGTTCACGGGCAGCAGCAGCGATTCCAATACGCTCAGCCAGTTTAAGGGCTTCATCGCGAAATTCGGGCGTGTACTGTTTGCGGGGCGTTTTGCTGGTTGGTACTGGTTTTGTCATGAGTAATCACCTCTGGTTGAGAGTTTACTCACTTAGTCGCGTGTCCACTATTGCTGGGTAGGATCAGTTTTGCTATGCAGATCATCCCTGTCAGTCCTGAACATATTCCTGCTATTCAGAAAATTTATGCGTGGCATGTTGTGAATGGTATCGCTACATTTGAAACGGTTCCCCCTACGACAGAAGAGATGGAAGAGCGGATTGTTAAAGTGCAAGCGGCAGGAACACCGTGGCTTGTTGCTATAGTCAATGGCGTGGTGGCTGGTTACTGTTATCTTGCACCATATCGACCACGCTTGGCCTACCGTTTCACACTCGAAGATTCTATCTATATCGATCCCCAACAACAGGGAAAGGGTATTGGGAAAGCATTACTTACGGAGGCTATCAATCAAGTTGAGTTGGCTGGGTTTCATCAGTTGGTTACAGTGGTTGGTAATAGTGAAAACTGTGGCTCCATTTCTTTACATCGCTCTCTTGGTTTTGAACTGACTGGGACCTTAAAGTCGGTTGGTTTCAAACACGGGCGTTGGGTTGATACTGTTATCATGCAAAAAACATTAGGTAGTGGTGATACGAATTTCCCAGAATAATGAGATATCTGAATTTCATGCTCAAATAATAAATTAAGCGCTTATACATGAGCGCTTCACTGATTTAACCGCTCACCTATGATAGGTTAAGTGTTATTACATAAAATTGTAGTGGTCAACTAAAACTGGCCACCACTTTAGAGTTTTTCCAGTATCGGTTTTCCGATTCGTTTGGTGGTAACCCACCGTTATATTCGTATGGCCTGAGCGCACTGTAATACCCAACGATATAGTCCGTTATTGCACTGGTAGCATCGTTGAAGCTTGTGTAACCAGCCACCGGCACCCATTCGTTCTTCAGACGTCTAAAAAAGCGTTCCATCGGACTATTATCCCAGCAGTTTCCACGACGACTCATACTCTGCCTGATCCGGTACCGCCACAGTGACTGCCGGAACTGCCTGCTTGTGTAATGGCTGCCCTGATCGCTGTGGAACATCACCCCGGCTGGTTTACCGCGAATTTCCCACGCCATTTCTAGCGCTTTGATGGTCAGTCTGCTGTCCGGTGAGAACGACATTGCCCAGCCCACCGGTTTCCTCGCGAACAGGTCGAGAACAACGGCGAGGTATGCCCAGCGCTTACCTGTCCAGATATACGTCACGTCGCCGCACCACACCTGATTAGGCTCTGTCACTGCGAACTGACGCTCAAGGTGATTCGGGATAGCGATGTGTTCATGGCCACCGCGTGTATACCGATGGATGGGCTGCTGACAACTGACCAGTCCCAGCTCTTTCATGAGTCTGCCGGCAAGCCAGCGCCCCATCCGGAAGCCTCTGAGCGTTGCCATTGCGGCGATACTCCTTGCCCCGGCTGAACCATGACTAATGTTGTATAGCTCCTGAACCTGACTGCGTAACTCTGTATGCTTTCTGTCCGGTTTATCAGGACGGCATTTCCAGTATTTATAGCTGCTGCGGTGAACCCCAAATACGTGACAGAGTGTAGCCACGGGATAACGCGCCCTGAGTTTTCCGATTAACGAGAACTGTTCAGGGAGTCTGACATCAAGAGCGCGGTAGCCTTTTTTAATATTTCATTTTCCATTTCAATACGTTGTAGTTTTTTCTTCAATTTACGTATTTCAATTTGCTCCGGGGTAATGGGGGAAGCTTTCGGTATTTTTCCCTGTCGTTCATCCCGTAATTGTCTGACCCATCGGGTCATTGTTGAAAGGCCAATATTCATGGCTTTTGCTGCTTCAGCAACGGTGTAGCTCTGCTCGACAACCAACTGAGCCGCTTCACGTTTGAACTCTGCACTAAAATTTCTTTTTTTCATTGGAGCACCTGTGTTGTTCTGAGGTGAGCATATCACCTCTGTTCAGGTGGCCAAATTCATTAAACCACTACAATTATCCCGTCCAGATTTGCCGCCGGGTTGTGCTCTATCAACTCCTGATGCACGGCATGACGCATGATGTTGCACATATGCTGTCGGGTTCGTGCCGCCACTTCCAGCAAACCTTTTTTCTCAATCCCTTTCAGCAGGTCAATGAAGTGACGGGTTTTCAGTTCTGTAACAGGCAGGTGCCCAATTATCGGGAAGATATGGTTATTCATGCTGGCAAGCAGACGGGCGGCATGGTTCTCTGACCATGAGCGGTTGCTTTTATGCCACTCCAGTGCCACATGCTTGAAGGTTTTTTCTGGTGAGGAAGTGGTTCTTTCAGCGGAGCGCTGCTGTGCGGGATTGATATTCTGCGCCAGCAATTTTCGAATACCGTCACGTTGTTGACGAGCGTCGGCCAGAGATACATCAGGATAGGCTCCTAAGCTGAGGCGAGATTCTTTTTTATTGATACGGTATTTGAGATACCAGAGACGTGAACCGCCTGGATTAACTAAAAGATACAGGCCGTGTGAATCGGAAACTTTGAAGGGTTTTGCTGATGGTTTTAAGTTGCGGATTTTTGAGTCGTTAAGAGACATTTAGGGGTCACCCCGTCATCGAACCAACTTGACCCCAAATCTGACCACCAAATTCTCCCGATGCGGAGGGTAAACTGAAAATGCATCGGGAGGACTTTTCACGTTAACTTATTGAATCTAAATCATATAGGGATTCGCAAAGAGACATGAAAACAAGAATTGGCTCCTCTGACTGGGATCGCCTTTGCCAGCAAGTGGCTAATAAGTAAGCTAAACCTGAATTCCCTTTCTGTCAAGACCACCAGAATGACCACCGATTTATTTCTTCTTTTTTCAAGTTGTGGAATAGATTATCTTCAATCACTGAGGAGAGTGCGAAAATTATTTCGGATGAAATAGACGATATTTCTCGTGAGTAAACGATTTAACAGTTTTAATACGGCGGGTGATTTTAACCGCGAGAATCTGGCGATTGAAAATTGACTTGGATGTCGCAGTCCGGCGGTTTATAAGTGTGTTAGCAGGGACGTAGCCTGTGAGGATATCTGTTGAAGATGTAGATGGGTAGGGGTTATTAACTAGTCTCCTTACTACAATGAGCTGAAGAATATGGCATTATGTTGGAATACATTAAGCTTGTGAAAATGATACTGAATACAATGATCGATTGATTCAATCGGTCATACCGGATAGAACGCAGGATTTTGTGTCCAGAGCTCTGAGTGAAGGACTGGAAATCATGGAGAAATGATTGGATTTAGCTGCGAACTATCTCATTAATTCCCTGATAACCTTAAAAATTTAGCGCAGTTAAAGCGAGTGTTCTTACAATTTGGCTGGCTTGTTTAAGAACGTTGTAGCTTCCTTCAAACCATTCGAGTAATGTTATGAATCTACCGTGGGGCTATTGCAGGAAAATGCAACAGGAATCCATAGTTCGACATAGAAAGATAAATATTTAAACCACATTTGAGGTCATTATGACAAAACCTCTTGAGTTAATTCGATATATTCGATATCAACTTTCTGAATTAGGCGCTCGAAACGCCCATCATGAATTTGAGCACCTGACTCGGCATTTAGCAAGAGCCCGTGTATGTAGCAATATTATGCCAGCTACTGGGCCTGTGAGTGCTGGTGGCGATGGAGGTCGTGATTTTGAGACATTCAAAACTTATAGCGATATTCCTCTAACACCTGACAGTTCATTTCAAAGATTAGCATCTGGACAACGAGAAATTGCTTTTGCATGCTCACTCCAAAAAAAAATCACTCCAAAAATAAGAAAAGATCTCAAAGGAGTGAAGGCGATTGGGAAATATAAAGACATGGTGTTCTTTTGTGAGGAAAACCTTCCAGTTGCAAAGAGGCATGTACTACAGAAAGACGCCGAGTTTCTGGGAATCGACCTGCAAATATTTGATGGAGAGGCAATAGCCGAGCTGTTATCTGACCGTGATACATTCTGGATTGCACAGAGCTATCTTCAGATATCCTCTGAACTAATGCCAGCATCGGATGCAAGTCCAGACTGGTATCAAGAACTCGTGGCAAAATGGAAGGACAAGCAGGCTTTACCATTTAGCTACGTGGATTTTTCCGAGCTGAAATCCGGCATAAGACGCTCAACATTCCATGAGGCTGCTCGCCCTGATTTAAAAATGTGGATCGAAAAACTTCAGGTCTATCGAGAGAAATATTCATCGCGTGAGTTACGTAGGTGGGCGAGCTATGAAATAATTGTAGCTTCATTCAGAGGAATGGCCTCATTTGATGGCCTCGAAACAATAGTTCTCGATTACTTTTCAGATCTAGAAGACCACTTAGGTACAGGTGACCTAGAGGATGCGGTAACCCTTAGAACTTACCTAATTAGGGCCAGCAGCATGAATCTTTATCCCATCACAGCTCCTCGTTTATCTGAGATCCAAGAGCGGCTAGTGACAATCTGTGAGTCTGGTATCATCGATGCACCGGGTTCGGGTCGGCGTGCCGAGCTACTTCGACTACTAGGTATTTTACATTTATTAATACTCAAGGAAGGAAAAGCGGATCTTGGAACTGTCGCAGGCTACTGGAATCGAATGCTCGACGAGGCAGAACGAACTAAGTTCTTTCCCACTCAGAAATTTAACGAATACTATGAATATCTCCTTGAATTGTATGAAAATCCTCCAGAGCTTGCTGAACTTGCTCCCCGCCTAGATGAATTAATAGCGAAACGTTCAGGTTCAAAAGAGGCGGGAGGAAATGCTGAAGCACGCGGTGATAAGTATAACAATAAAAACGATATGCTTGGTACACTTAAAGAATATCAGCGTGCTAGAAAGCTATTTTATCACGGTGGTGATGAGTCCGCATTAATCCGAATTGTGCTGAAGATGGCTGGCAATTTTCACTCTCTAGGGCTTTTATATGGAGCAAAATACTATGCACTTTCTGCCGCTTGGATGTCAGCGAATCCTTCCAAATCAGCATTGAGAACGTATCTCCCCAATGCTTTGCTATTCGTTTCCGAGATAGAATATAGCAGCGGAAATTTCGTTGGATTCATCCACTATGCCTACTTATCACGAGCGGCGGAGCTGATGCATGGAAGCGTAACGCCTTCAAGCACAATAGCTGAAAATATTAGCCATATCTATGGGCTACTTGGCCTTCTTAAGAGAAAATCACTGGAGCATTATGAAAATCTCAAGCTTGGTTTCTCCGAATGGCCTACTGAGATTTTTGGCGATTTATTCGCAATTAGTAGCGGCCCGGGCTTCTGGAATGAAGGCTTAATAGAGACTATAACCTCAGACGTAAGTATAATGCTTGTCGATCGACCATGGGGGGACTTGGCGGAGACTCGTGATGTTCGCTGGATTGCCTTAGGAATAAATTGGCGATGCACATTCAAAAATTGCTACGAGACTACTGTGGCTGCTGAGGATTTCATATCACAGCTCCAAATTGCTCTATTATCAATTTCGATTGAAAAAGCTGATCTTATTTTGATCCCCATAAATGTGAACCTAGCGCTTTCAATGGACGGGTCCAATAACTCGGGAGGTATTGGAGAGATTGAATTTAATGGTAAAGAATGGCATCTAAATATTAATCTTTCCGTAAAAAAACCAAAACCTAAGTCTAATATAAATCGATTTAGTGAAATTTTGATACAAATAATTGGCAAGTTCTCATTGTTAAATACTCGGGATTTTATGTCGTATTCTACCACTTGGTTGAAAACATTTATGGATATTGGTTTCAGTTTCCGATCCTATGAAGAAGTATTATCCGAATTCACACCAAAAGGTACTTTCGTTGACAAGATCAAACTTAGCTCCAAAGCACCGTTCGAATTCACTGGCGTAGGTTCTACATTTTACAGTCTGCCTGAATTTTCTGGGATCGCGCCAAATTATGACCGAAATAAACAACTCTCGCTAATCTCGAGCAGATACAAAGCTGCCATTCCAAATATTCAATATACAGCGCGTAACTTATTAACTGACGCACTAGCTACTAACTATTTTAATAGTTTGCGCGCTGATGGAATGAAGGATTGGTATTTACTTTGTATAGTCAGCGGGATGGTCCAGACTATTAAAACTGCCGAAATACTAGAGTTCACCCCCGAAGTTATTGAGGAAATACTCAAAATTTCACGTCAAACTGAAACCCCACAGTCAGCACTAAAGCCAGAGGATTTTGATTTGAGCCACTTGCCAGCATTCGAGCTAGCATTTGCACCTTTACTTATATCGTCTCTCGAATTAAATACTGATCATAACCTTCTCAACGATCCTATTACATTGCAAACTGTAAAACAGAGATTCAATCTAAGAGTTGACGATGTAGACCATCCGGAAATCTTTGCGTGGGAGTAGGATAAACCCGCAGGTCGATAACTATCTGGCTCAGTCTTTTAGACAGCCTGACGACTGGTATTTGACTTTATTTTTTTCTGATCTCAGGGGCAGGAAAGAAGTAATTGTCATCTCAGTACCATCTGGTGTTGAATCTAGGATACTGTAACTTAAGCCCCTCCTATTTTGCAGACGGACTACAGGATCAGGGCGCTAACTATAGTCGATAATTTTAGTCGGGAATGTCTGGCGATCGAGGTCGGTCAGGGACTACGAGGTGATGATGTGGTGGCGGTTATGGAGCGTCTTAAGCAGTCATCAGGGCGGATCCCGCAAAGGCTGCAGACAGACAACGGCAGCGAGTTCATCTCGAAATCGATGGACCGTTGGGCCTATGAAAACTGAGTGACAATGGACTTCTCCCACCCCGGAAAGCCTACGGATAATGCCTTTATCGAGTCATTTAATGGTAGTCTGCGGGATGAATGTCTGAATGTGCACTGGTTCCTGTCTTTGGAAGATGCTCAGGAGAAAATTGAACACTGGCGGCAGGAATATAATCATTTTCGCCCGCACTCATCGTTAAATAACCTGACTCCGTCGGAATTTGTCCGAAGTCATCAAAAAGGTCCGGATCTCTGATTTAGCCTGGTACAGATATTGGGGAGAGGTCAAAAAAATGGAAATCTCAAAAAGTATGTGGAACTAAAGCAGGGATATTTACAGTCTGACTGTTATTGTAAATGTTCCATTTCGTCACCAAATTGCATTGATGCAGATAGTTTTAAACTATCTGCATCACAGATGTTCATGTTCATATTAACATAACCTAGAGTTCAAACCACGCAAGGTGCTTCTCATCAGACATAAAATTGAGTTGTTCATAGATCTCTCCATCTTCTTTTATTGTTTCTGTTTTCTGATAGAAATCCATTAAGTTATTCGTGCGTAAACAAAAGGAATTTTTATCATACCCGAAGCTTATTGGTGGGATTACTGACTGGGATGTATCATCAAAAAGACGAACCATCTTAGCTGGGTCAAGAATGATTATTTCGTTTTTATAATGGTTTGTGGAAAACCATTTAATCCCCCATTCACTTGGCAGGAAGTTTGGTAATGGGAAGCTATCCTTTTTATAAAGGTGCAAAATTAAATGAGGTTCATTATAACGGCCATAGTTCCATTTCACTGCTCTGAAATCATACTGACTGATTAAATCATGAAATAATTGTGATTCAAGATACTTTGCAAAATCCCCGTCGGGGATGCCTGCCCAACGTGCAGACAATGTGAGTAATGCTTCAGTATTAACACTCTTCAAAAAATCGTATTTATCGCGCAAATGCAAAGTTCGATCATCAATTTTTTCATCGGAAGTAAAAATTAGATGCTCAAATTTCGTGATGCGCTTTAGCGCCGCTTGGTACTCTTTGCCTGTTAATGGTGCAACAATTTTTACGCTTTTATCGATCTGTCGGTAAGGTGTTTCTGCCCATAGCAGCCCATGTGATTGCGCATAAAGCACTACAGGACCAGGATCATTAATAAGTTCAAAACGTTCATGACCGTTAAATATTCCTATAATCTCATCAAGACTATACTTTTCGAAACAACTATTTGCACGTTCAGTAAGTGAAAGCTTTTCCAATTGCTCGGTTCTTCTTCGGATAAGCTGTTTGTTCAACCACTGCGCATGCTTTCTTACTTCAGTTTGCGTCCATCGAATGAAGGATTCATCTGGTTCTATTAGTTTTTGCTGCATCACCACGATCGGCGCCGGGCTACGGTGTCCGTTGCCGCTCAGGCAGGCTGCAGCGTTCAGTGATTCACAGCGCGCTGAAAGACTAATCCGCTGAACAGGATGCTGATCTGTGGTGTTGCAATCAAAATGCTGTGCGCAAGAGGTTTTCCCCTCAGGCTGTGTGTCTGAAAAAAACAATTCTTTATTGCGCTTGTTGGGGCAAACTAGTGTGGCACCAATCATACGCACCGATTCGCGAAAACGGCAGTGCGGTAGCGAGTGCTTGCCATTGGCGCTGACTGTGACAATACGTGGACGAGTCCATAGCCAAAATTGCTCTACATCGCTTATTTCGTCACTTTTGTCTGACAGGTATACCCGTCCTCCGTGGTGCGGAGCCTTCATAACGTCTGCTGCCAACCCCATCGGATGTTCTGAAGCGATCCACACCCAATTCTCTTGATCACCAGTAAGAACGATACGTCGACGATGGTGCTCTTCAAGCAATATATCTATCACCAGAACAAGAGAAGTATTATTTACAAGATGCTGACCGAAAAAATCGGGTTCATCCATTGATTTTTTATATTTGTTCAATACGCTGAGTGCGGCTTGATCGCTCTTAACCTCATGGCCATTAAACTGTAACTGATCGGGCAATAGTGCATTTTGGCTGTCGAAAAGCTTTACATCTTGTTGAATAGTATTTTCATCATCGGGCTGTATTTGGGAGCGGATTAACCATTCCAGAGGCAAAGTTGTGTGGGTGAGTAGTGGCTGAAGCTCTGATAGAGGAGCGCTATAGAGTTTTTTCATCAGCTTTCTCGCGGGAGATATGACACTTACGGAACCGGTTTCTGTACGGTGAATATGATCTTGGAGAGGATAGATAACACGTATATCGCGTGAGATGGCCAGCTCTTCAATCTCTTCAGCTAATGTCACTGCACTTTGTACATGCGGTGCAAAAAGCCACTTTAATCGCCGAAAGGTAGGCAGACAAGGTAACCATACTTCTCCAATAGAAATACTAAGGTTTTTGAGCAGCTCATTTATCCCTCTCCTATGGTCTGCGTCAACATGGCTCAATACGACAATATCCAGATCGTTTTTGCCATCAGGACGCTTATTTTCTAGGTGAGAAACAAGGGCTGAAGACATAGCTAAGCCTCCATCGTATAGAAGACGGAAAGTGAGCGTATCCCGCAGCCAAAACTCAATAAGCTGACAATCTCCGTGGCCGACACCAAAGGTTAGGATATCAACTCGATCTGCATTAGTTAAAGTATGCTGTGCGTTTTTTTTTGAGCTTCTCGTATTCTTGAGCATGACTTTTGTCCTTACTAGTGTATCTGTCAGCTAATAAATTGGAAAAAATATTTATATTATCCGTATATTAATTTTTTAATGCTCGGTCTGGAGTTCGGGTATTACTGACAATTATGCAAGGTGCTTCGACGAAGCTAGTTACTAGAATAAAACCACTTGTACAACACAGCAATGAGCCTCAAAAAATGTTGGTATGCTATGGTTGCTACATACCTTTTACGTATTCAAGCTGGGTATATCATAGGAAATTGAGTGCAGGTTTCCTATCAGTGGCTGGGAGGATGCTATCGGATCGTTCCCAGCCTTAGTTTCTAAACGACCTTTGTCGTATGTAATGTTAAAAGATGTGAACGGCTGTTAGAGAGCAAATACAGGAAAGATTGAACAGCCGGCTCATAGGGTATATGTCTTTATACCGCAGTAACAATTAGTCCCATTTTACGCTTCTTGGCTGTATCTTCTGAGCGTTTGTGTATTTGGATACGCCAATTCTCTAGAGCGAGAATATCAGCAAGAAGTTCCTCTGGGTCAGGAACTGCAACGCCGCCCGCCATGGCTTTGTCATGGGCGTAGTTGGAGCATCTACTCATCCCCGCATGGACTTGTGCATAGTCATTATCGTCTACAATAACACCAATCAGCCTTTGTGTTTCTACGCCCTTGCGGAAGCGAAGGATAACCTCGCGCAGGAGAACTTCTTCTACTGCTCGTTCCCATGCCATGCGTAAGCGAAAATACGCGTCAACTGTCTGTCGTTGGTGCTCCTGCTCATCGCCTTCTTTATATAGTTTGGCGATTAACTGTTGCTGCGCTTTCAACGCTCCAACGCGTTTACTTGTATTTTTTCCCTCAAATGGCAACTCAGGATCTGCAATACCAAAGCCTTCTGCGCGGCGAGTAAGGCTTTGTGTAAACACTGTAGCACCAGCTTGCTTTGCTTCTTCGGTCAACAAACAGAGGAAGTAGATGTCATGGGTGAAAATAATAACTTGTCGCTGTAACGCTTCGGTTGCGAGGCGTTTGGCAACGCGTTCACGTCGGCGATGGTCTAGAGAAGATACAGGATCGTCGAAGACTACACCCCCTTTGCTGCCGCTTAACCCTACTTCAGCTAGAAATGATCCGAGTGCAATGGCTCGTTGTTCACCTTCGCTCAATATTTCTCCAGGAGAGCGACTTTGTGGCAAATGAAGTTTAAGCTTGTGCAGTGCTTTCCCTCGATCTGTACGGCTTTGCAGGGAAACACTCAAACTACCAACTCCCAACATTCTAAATTCCTGGTTCAATGCGTCGGCTAGTTCTTTGGATACGACCTTTTCCGCTAGTTCGGATGCTTTATTGGATATAGCATTTGTTCTGACCGCGCTAAGACAGCTTTTGAGCTTTGCTAAGTGTCCAAGTTTCGTCACTGCAGCAAGTACGGGTTCCCTGACTTGGTTGAGTCTTAGTCGCGCATCCAATTCTCCAAATTGTTTCACTAAAGCAGCGCGAGCTTCTTCATTCGAAGCTTTTTCCAAGGATTCCGCTTCGGTATTCAGTTTGTTTGCTAACTCTTTTAACTCAACTACCGGAGAGTCTAATACTGTATTTAGTCCAGTCCAGTTATGCGAAACAATAGCCGTTTTGATTGCTTCGTGCCGAACTGCCAATGCGGATTCGAAAGACTTAATATCGACAACTAATGATGGGGCAATTTCGGCTATCTCCGCCTGTGTTATTTCATCAAAATTCAACGTGATAACTGCGGCATTGAATGGGCGATATTCATCAGCGAGTGCCTTACGGCATGTCTGAGCATTTTTTTCAGCCTCTGCTTGAATAAAAGACTCAAATCGAAGCAATCTTTCCGCACCTTCAGCCAGTGGTTGCTGGCACAACGGGCACGCATCGTCATGTCCAAGAATAGGGAACGGCTTATTTGGATGGGCTTCTAAAGCAAATTTTCGTGCGGCATCGAATAGTTCTCGCCATGCTTCGCCACCCGTCCCTGGTAAAAGATTTTCCCCCTCCTTAAAGTTTTTTGCGGCTAGAGCTGCTGCTGCTTGGGCTGTACGGAATTTATCAGCAAGGGCTTTAAACTTTGTAATAGCTTCTGGGCCGGCGATAAGCTCTTTTTCGATTACGTTTGTGGCAAGTGCTGTAACGCGGCGTGCGCGTAAGCGCAATAAACCAGCTTTTTCTTTTGGGTTGTTCTCTTTGAGGCTTTTCTCTAGTGTATTTCGTAATGTAAGTTCTTCTGGTTTGAGATTTGCGAGGGCTTCAATTTGTACAATGTTGGATTTCGCAGAGAGCGCTGAGATCAACTTGCCTACAGCAGTTTCACCATTTAGGTGAGCAAATGCGGTGAGATCTACTGCTGATAGTTTTTGCTCTGCCTCAATAGCGGCTTTTAGTTGTTGACATACTTTTGCAAGAGCTTCGAATACACCCAAACCGTATGGCACATAGGAAAAGTCATCCTCATTATCTAAATAGGCACGAGCGCAACGCGTATCAAAGATAGCTAAAGAAGAAAGTTCAGGTGGTGCTTCTTTTCCTTGGTACCAAGTTACCTCCTTGTCAGTACCATCAATAGTGATGTTGAATGATGCCTGAGCATTGCCAGCTTTTACTTCTGGTAAATTAGCATTTGGATGAACTGGTTCTGACTGATCGCGAGCACGGCAGGCTTGTTTCAAAACTCGTGAGTATCCCGATTTGCCTGATCCATTATCACCATAAATAACAGTCATGCCTGTTGGGCTTATCACCAACTGCTGATTTTCTGCAATAGCATTAACATTGTGAAGATTCTTGATGGTGAATAATTTGATATCTGTGTCTTTCTTAGCCTGTACTGGAATTTGATCGGCAGTTAGCGGCTTAGCTTGTCGATTTTTGGGGTCAGGAATCCCAAAATTAAGTTTGAGTAACGCATACAAATCCTCATGATCCTGTGGCGTAAGCGCCTGTTTCACTAATAAGCGAGAAACTGCATCGCTTTGCCACGCAGGAAGTCCCTGCGTCCAAGTCAAGATTTCCTGCAATATCGTCATAGTTCCACCTGTAACTATAATTTTTGAATGTAAAATCAACTAACATTCATAACGTTAGGAAAGCATAACTACAATACGCTGCCAGCGTTTCGGCGACAATTCGTTAGTTGTGACAACTGCTAAATTTTTGGCATACGTGACCCTGATTGAACCCAATATTCGCTACATTGTCAGCCATGCGGAATCCTTGTGGGATGCAACTGTAAGGGGACGGGTATTGCTTTTCTGTCAACTTGGCACCGTAGACGAAATCGCCAAAAGGGAACTGAAGATGATACCCGTCACGACCTCTGAGTATGATGCTCCGACTACGGCGCTGTGGCCTGCTTCAAGAAATCTTTCACCCCGGGTAGATAAACTGAACACGGAGCTCAATAAGGAGACAGCCCGGATCCGGTTGTGATTGACGCCGGAACGAGACAGTTTAAGAACAAACCGCCCCCAGTTAGCAGGACCGTCTCGACCGGCAGGAAAGCATGCTAACACCTACAAAAAGTTCCTGTGAGAGCCAATCTCCGGCTCATTACCACCAATCTACTTTTCACCGCTGCGGCCTAAGGGGCGCTACGCCCGGCTATGCAGGGGCAGTTTTTTCTCCCGTGTGCCTTCCGTTCCCGTATAGCTTCCGGTTAATCGTTTCCCAACACAACCCGTCCCGCAAGGGTAAATGGCACGCATGCTGCGCCCTTGCGTGCCGGAACGATGTCGGGAAAGCGAACCGTAAGGCGATACGAAGACGAAAATCACACCACTGACGGAGAAAAACCATGATCATTTCCCTGCATACCCAGACTAGCGCCCCTAACACCGCAGCGGCGACCAGCGTATCCCCGCTGGAGCAGTCAGGCTCCTCAAAAACGAAATTTTCTCAAACCACCAGAACAGATATTTATCAGACCGTCACAGATAACATCATTGCAGCGTTTGAAGCCGGTGTAAAACCGTGGTCTTGCCCGTGGCAACGAGTGCCGGGCATGTCTGGGTTGCCTTCTAACTTCGCAACCGGTATCGCATATAGCGGAATGAATATCATGCTGTTGTGGTGCAGTGCGTCAGAACAGGGCTTCGGTGATTCACGTTGGATGACCTACAAACAAGCACAGGCAGTAGGTGGGCAGGTTCGCAAAGGCGAGCACGGCACTACAGCCATTTTCTATACAACCTTAGAGAAAGAAAACGAAGACAGAGAAATCGACCAGATCCCGATGCTGAAAACCTTCAATGTGTTCAATGTTGAACAAATTGACGGCTTGCCTCTGACAACTGAAACAGTCAGCCCGGAAACAACCTTTGACCCGTTGCCGGAGGCTGAAAATCTGTTCCAGAAGAGCGGCGCAAACATCATTGAGAAAGGACAAAACGCTTTTTTCAGACCTTCAACCGATGAAGTCTGGCTACCGGAGCGCCATCTGTTTTCAGATGCAGCTAATTTCTACGCTACTGGCCTACATGAGCTGGTTCACTGGAGTGGTGGTAAAAAACGCTTGAACCGTGAAATGAGAGGGAGGTTTGGCAGTGCAGATTACGCGGAGGAGGAATTAGTGGCGGAGCTGGGAAGTGCCTTTCTGATGGCGGATCTGGGGATTGATGGAGAGGTACTGCATGAAAGCTATATTGCTTCTTGGCTGAAAGCGCTGAAAAACGACAAACGCTATATTTTCAAAGCTGCAAGTGCAGCATCAAAAGCGCATCGTTATTTGATGGATAAAGCTTAGGACAGGGGGCAAAAACTACAAAGGAATGTGGCTTTAGGCTTATAGAGCAGAGGAAAGAGTAACGCTGTTTTCAGGGGGGGATAATTCTCCTGTGAATTTTAGTGGCACTGGCTGTCAGGAAAATTCACAGGCTGCGGGTGCGGGCGGCAAAGAGCCCGCTTAGCCCTATAAATACATTTACTCATACTTGTTCTGGTAGAACACGATTCAACCTGACATTTGGTAACGAGAGACGAGCGCACATTTCGTGTAGCCCAGGGGCTCAAAAACATTGGCAAATGATTATTAATATGAGATGTTCCTCTCATAGTTAAAAAATTAGGAATGACTTGAATGTAGATAAATGATACTAATGAATATAATTGGGCATGTCTTTGATTTGAGTTAACAACTATTTTCACATAAAACAGCATGTTTTAGCTGTTAACTGACGTGCTCTGGACTTGAACCAGAATCTCTACCTTCGCAATAATCAAAATATGATTATTAAGCAGGTTCTCGGAGTATGTTACCTTACACCAGCACGGAGTGAAAATTATCACTTATGATTAGCAATAGCAAGGCATTTGAGGTTTTAAAAGGTCAAACGCAATCAACATTAGATTTTGCCGTACTATGCTGTCAAGCTGTCCCAGCTTTGAAGGGGTACATTAAAGCATTAGAGCATGGTTCAGTAGATAAACTACCAGATGCTGATTACTTCAAAGGTGAACCAAATATTGAGCAGTTAAAGGGGTTTAGTAGTAAGTATAAAAAAAACCTAGGTAAGCTATTATTCATAAACACATTTAGTTATTTCGAATCCTATTTTAAAGATTTGATCTCTGAGATTGAGAATTTCCATGGTGGTAAGGAGGCGTTTAGAGACGCAGCGTTAAAAAAACAAAAAAAACACATGAACATCCATTCAGACCAGCAGTTAATACTAAACTCCAATAAGTTAAGAGAGTACAAAAAGCAAACTCATCTTTTAAAGTATACAAAACATATATCAGCGCTTGAGCATACTGACTTCAGATTTCCTTCGGAAATGCTTTCCACCTTTGGATTAATTGAGTTATTTAAAAATTATTCTGATTTGAAAGCATCTGAAATACCACATGTGGCCGAGTATGCCTTTGGTGTGGAAATTTCCAGTATGGAATTGGAAGTGTATTCAAAATATAGGGATTTGAGGAATAAAATTGCACATGGGAAAATTAGTGAAGTTGAATTCAAAGAAGCTATCGAAATGAATTATTTTATGAGAACTTTAGCATTAAAAATAGACAAGCAAGTAGTAAGGAATTTTTTTCTAATAGAATTTGTTTGAGGTATCAATAATGCTGATTTATTAAATCATTACTGCTCTGCAAGAGTCGGTAATAGCTCCATCAATGTCAGTTCTTGGCACAACGTTGTCTGCCAGATTAGATTATCGCTCTGAGCCATAAAGTGAAAGCTCAATCTGAGCTAATCCACTTTTTGAGGTATTTAACCCGGCTTCAATTCGTTGCTAATGGTGTAGTGTCGAAAGTATGGGTAAAGAACGTCCGGGCATCCTTGCCACTGTTTGAAACACTGTAGGACTGAGACTTCATTTATTGATGTGTCTTCCTGCATCACCAGAGTGAGCAGTGGTACCCCGTGCTGCTGCAATACGCCTGCGAGCAATATTCACATAATCCGCTTCGCGCTCAATACCGACGAAACAGAAACCTTCCATCGCCGCAGCTTTGCCGGTACTTCCACTTCCCATAAAGGGATCAAGTACAGTGCCGTCCGGGGGAGTAATCAGGCGGCAAAGGTAACGCATCAGCTCTGTGGGCTTTACACATGGATGATTGTTACCCTCACCACGGTCCTTTCTGCTGGCTTTCGCACAATAAAAGAACCGACTAGCGCTGCTAATTTCTACCTGCTGAGGGTTATCCCGGAACCAGGCAAGCACTGCGTCACTGCCATCATGGATAAGATTGGCGGGCCAGCGACCATCGGGGTTTCCTTGTTTGGGGGAATCACCATCACCTTTATTTCTGCCTCGCCACATATGGTTAGGATCGGAACCTCCCGGTCCATTTGGATAATCATAGGGTGATTCTCCTTCTGCCAGAGGGATCCTGCATTCGCTGATGCTCAGAGCGCCGGTACCATGCGCGCACAAATTCGATTCTATAGACCCCTTGAATGGCTTACGGGCAAGGGTAATCGGCTCCAGTGCGGGCTTTAACGCGTGGTGAGATTTAGGAAAACCCGAGCCATATACCCAGCATAGCATTCCGTCATGTCCAAATGCTTTGTCCAGTAATTTGAGCTGGTCAGGCGACAAACTTTCAATGAGGACCTGAGCAGCATTACAGGTCTCGTAGAGAAATACGATCATGTCACGTATTTCAAAACCCGCATCCTCAATACGCGCTGCCATTCGGTGTTGAGTACGGGATCCCGCGAAAGACAGCAGATGACCACCGGGTTTGAGTACACGCAAACATTCTTCCCAGATGGCTTGTGAAGGAACATCATAGTCCCACGTTTTCCCCATGAATTTAATACCATACGGCGGGTCGGTCACAATGCTGTCCACAGAGTTGCCCGGCATATTGCGCAGTACGTCAAGGCAATCGCCATGAGTCAAAACGTCATACATGGCGTTCCCTCCCGGCATCGTCACCAACTGATGAAGAGGGGGCCCCCTGTTTATCACTGACACTATTTTCCAGTTCATCAAGGGTGCGGAACAGAAACATCTCGCGGTGCTTCGCATCAAACGGAACGGGAACACTGTTTCTCATCACCGTTCTGATACTGCCAAACAGCCTGATCAGCGATTCTTTAGTTTTATCATCCGGCATAACATACATCGCATAGTGCCAGCGTCCGGCGTCGCTGGCGGCCAGATGACTGTTAATAATGCTGATATAACGGGCGCGGGTTTTCATCGACCGCTCTGTTTCCACTGCAACGATGGCACCGCTGCTTAAGGTAATAATGCCATCCGGTCGGTGCCGGACACCCGGGTACCGCGCCATAAACTCTCCCCGGTCGCCGTTAAGCCAGCCTGTGCCGCCTTTTTCCTCAAGGGCGATCCTGACCCGCTGGTTTAGCAGGCGATGTTCAAGTGTCGAGTTTTTGAGTTTGCCAGGCTCAAAATAGGCAGGGAAAACCTTGTCATTAGCGCTAACCACCATCGCCAGTCCCTGCATGGTGATCCCCCATAATGATTTTTTCCCGGTCAATACCGGGTATTCATGTTTATTCAGGAAGCCCATCGCAACCGCTTTATTAAGCAGGTTATACATCGCATGGTTATGTTTTCCTTTATAGCCGACAATTATTTTTAAGGTTCGGAAATCAGAGAACGTTTCTTCCTTGAGAAAATACAGCAATGCCCGCATTCTCTGTTTGGCGGCTTCATTTCTTTCAGCAACGTTATGAATAAGCATTGATAGCCTCACAGGTTAATGGAAGGTTTTTGAGTCTGATTTTCTTTTTCGATGTGCAGAGGTTTTTTATTCTCAAATGAAAGAATGTCGATATATTGCTTTTTAGCTGGTATGTGGAATAATTTGGTTGCCTTCGCCAAATCATTCTGAGTAAAAACAAAACCGACAAACTTCGGCAGATTAAGCAGCATATTGCTGTCGATATAATAGCGTTCCGCCTGGCGGATCATTCTGTCCGTTTCCATCTTCTCCGTCAGGGATATATCTGTTTTCACTTTCCTCATTTCATCGTCAACCAGAATAGAGCCGGTCATCCTTGCCACCCAGTCGGCGGTGTCCGGATCGCGAAGGCGGTAAACCAGCATAAACTTGCAGTTCTCTATAACCGAACCGGCAACAGCATCACCCTCCAGATCTGCCGGGCAGTCATACAAATCTTTTACCGACTGGTGGGCCATTATTATATGCACACCTTTGTCCCTCGCAGCGCCAAGTCCTTCAAGGGCAGGGCGGGAAAGGTGATACTTGAGTTCATCAAGGAAAATAGCGACGGGACGAGGTTTGCCTTTTATCCGGTCACGTGTTTCGGCTATCTGAATCAAACGGGTTAAAATCATCCGTTGCGCTGAAATGATTTTCTGATTACGCATCGAGCCGATGATATAGCAGCATCCGCCCTCATCAAAAATGGTCTTTAATGAAAATCCGTTGCGGGCATTAATGGAATTCACTAAGGCAATTTCCTCAAGCTCGCCATAAAAAGCAGGCACATCTTCACTGATGGATTTCACAAAGTCAGTGTTAAATAAGTCGCGTAACGTCATGCCCTTTTCATAAATAGCTGCCGTGTTTCTCGCTGCACGGCGATCGGCGATACGGTAAAAATCAGCACCTTCGCCTTTTTTACCCAGGCTGAAACCGGCATTAAACAGTTCCTCCAGTTGTTCATGAGAAATATCAGCCAGTAAATCAAGCTGAAAATTGAGGTCATTCAGGTTAATAAGAACAAAATCTTTCCCCGCTTTCAGACAGGCTTCCCGCAGTACATGTGGTGCCCACTCATCATTTTTAGGATCTTCGACAAATACGCCTTCACCTGAAAGTATTGCCTGATAAAGCAGCACACAGGCACTGACGCCTTTACCAGACCCTGTGGTGCCGATAAGGTCGGCGTGCTGAGTTTGAAATTCTTCGGCGGTGATATATTGCGGCTGGTCGTCTTTATCCAGTCCGATAAAAATACCTTTATTCAGGTCAATATAATCCAGCGGATTATATGCAATGCTGTCAGGTAACATGTCCCTGACTTCACGAACATCTGTTCGGACATTTCTTTCCAGTTTGCTTTTTTTAATCATCCGGTGTTTCAGACTGTCTATTTCACCCGTCAGCAGCCTTCGGGCTGCAATATGAAAAGCCAGACCTGCAAGCGTAAACCCGACAGTCAGTATCCAGAGTGATAATCTGAGCAGTATTTTATGGTCGAGTACTTTAAAGAAAAAACTCAGCCCCTGAATGGTCAGCGGTGACAGGGTGCCGAATATGAAAAAGAAGGTGGATACACCCGCCACCGATTTTAACCAGAAGGGGGCATTTTTTCTTTCTTCACGTGGCAGATGAAAGATGAATGGCAGCGTCAGCCCGGCAAATATGGACAATATTACCGGGTTGTATTGCAGCCACAGCAGAAAAAAAGAAAATGCATCCGAAAAGGCATTCAGCCTTTGCATCAGATGAGTTCCCATTGCAGTGATCTCCGGTCTGATTTCGGTGTGACGGGCGCATCACATGGACGTCACCGATGGACGTTAAACCCCACGCCCATTCGCGACGCCTATTGAGGACGCCCATAAACGGATTAAAAGCACTGAACGTCTCCGACGCTAATGCCCGTTATCCACGCTTTCAGAAAACAGCCGATGCATGGTCGTCCGTCCCCTGAAACGCACGTATGACGGGCAACGGCGTGTGACATTACGCTCGGGCTGTACGCTCTCACTGCATGTCACATGGGGTAATGTCGTGGCTGGACGCCGCGCCAAAACCCCAAAGGTCAAAGGCGGCACACCGTCGCCCGCTACGCGCGACCAACCCCTTTAAGACGGTCGCTTTCGCCTTTTTATTCCCTTTGCTCGTTCCTCGCAGCGTGAATAAAAGGGAAGCTGACCTTTAAAGGGGTTGGTCGCGCCACGCTACCGGCTTTTGGCCGGAGACTTAGCTGCGACGGTGTGCGGGGCTGACGCCCCCCAAATAAACCGCTATCGTGGGCGATAGCTTTTCGCTCGCTGGGGCGGCGAAATTTATTCGGCTCCCCCCCGGTCTGCAAAATCCGCGTGGGCGCGTCTGTTTGCAGATGGGTTCGGCGACGCAAATTAGCAATTTCTTTGAAATTGAATTTACTCGCCTTACACCACTTTTAAATTTCTGCTATTCGCATAAATTTAAAAGCCTAAAACCGTCACGACCAGTGCCGAGTTTTCCATCCAAATTTGACATGGGGAACGGTAATAATCCCGATATTGTTATTACCGTTTTTCTTTGAATTCAATGATGCACGCGGCCAAATTTATTAATTATCTGGTCGATAATTTTGGGGTCGGCTGATTTGCATTCGAGTAATAAGGCTTTTCGGGCATCGGCAGTACGGCTGAGGTGAAATCCGTGTCTGTTCTTTTTTACAACATTAAAGAAAGAGCGTTCAGCGGACTGACATTCATTTTCTCCTCCGTTACCAGTTGTTTTACCGTACAGACATAAAACAATTTCACAGGCATCAGCGGCCATTACGGAAGAGGGTAGTAGCAAACTCATGCAGAAAAGGCAGGCGGTGAATGTGAACGTTTTCATATCAAATACCTTTATTGGGAATGAGGGGGGGGTAACGGTTCAACTATCTGAATGATTTCTTCATTTGATGAAGGTGTACAGGTTTGAAATAAATATCCCCCATCCGGCGAATATCGCCGTGAATATCCACGCTGACGATGATATCTACGCATTTAAGCACCTTGCGTAACAGCACATCGAACGGGATATTTTTACAGTCAGGGTTCTCATAGCAGCGGTCAATGATCCCTTCAATACATTCTTCCGGGCTGCCTGCATGCAGGGAGGTGATAAGACCTTCATGCCCAGAACCGATAATTTTCAGCGCGTCCCACGCCTCCCGCCCACGAATTTCTGCCAGCAGAATGCGATCCGGATTCATACGGTAATTGGCCCGAATCAATCGACTGGGGGTGATAATCGCCTCGTCTCCGGCATCTGCCGGGTAAAACAGATGGACATAATTAGCGTGGTGGTAAAACCGGATTTCGGGATTATCTTCAATCGTGGTTAGCCTGAGATGTGCTGGAATATAGTGCAGCAGTGTCTTCATATAGGTGGTTTTACCGGAGCCGGTTTCACCAACAATAAAGAGGGTTTTGCCGTACTCGACGGCCTTTTCGATAAAGTGGGGGATATCGCCATTGTTGTAGCATCGGGTCAGTTCATCATCTTTGCTTTCGTTTCTCTCCTTACCCGCTATCCGGTTATAAAACCCGGCATCAATCCAGGACCGATGCGTTTTCTGCTCAAATGACGGATTTCGCAGCGTAATAGATACGGTATTCCGCTCGCAGGCTGGGGGAATAATGGTCTGGACACGTTCACCTGATCCTAATGTGGCGGAAAGGATAGGGGAGGTATCATCGATATTGTCCTCATTCCATGAGGCCAACGCTTTGGCAAACGCATGGCACTGACGCAACGTAACCGGAGAATTATGCTTCTGCCATCGGCCGTTTATTTTGGTGTGGATCTCTCCGGGGCGGTTAATAGCGATTTCCGTCAGGCCATCCAGTTTGAGATAATCGCCGAACAATTGGTTTTTCATAAAATCCAGCGACAGATTTTCAGCGCTCATACCACCTCTTTTTTAGACGTAGCTGATAAACGGAAGAGAAATCGATATCCGTACCGGTCATGATGCCGATCAAATCTCCCTGATTGAGGTACATCGTGGGCGGGATATTGATGCTGTTTTCTAACGCCGTTTTCGCCATTTCTGACGCGGCAGAGCGGGTGTTTTCGGTGTAGTCGGTATTGCGGTCTTTCCCCGGTGCTGAATCTGATGCGGCGGCAGCCACGTCCTGTACGGTGCTCAACATCAACGCATTGCCGAACCGTTCCCAGAAATGGGTATCAATCCAGCCGCTAATCCCAGCCTCACCCAGCGGGCCGGTGGCTTCGGTATCAAC
This sequence comes from Pectobacterium wasabiae CFBP 3304, assembly GCF_001742185.1. Taxonomy (NCBI): domain Bacteria; kingdom Pseudomonadati; phylum Pseudomonadota; class Gammaproteobacteria; order Enterobacterales; family Pectobacteriaceae; genus Pectobacterium; species Pectobacterium wasabiae. The sequence continues at coordinate 5,015,740 of NZ_CP015750.1, read as the reverse complement.
CAGCGGAATTTGCAGGCTACCGGGTTCCGGTGTGCGTAATTCCGTCCAGATGACAAACATCCGGCTCCGGCCATGTTGCAGCGCCCCGGTGCGGTAGATGCCTCTGGCGACGGTTCCGGCAGGGAGCAACTTCACGTAATGGTTAGCGCTGTAGACGTCTTCGCCGATAAGGCAGGAAATACGACCGCCCACGTCAGAGACAAAACGCCGCATCATTGAGCATGGAATATAACGATCAACCGGAAGGTAAAGATTGGGATCGAGACCCAGTTGCCTAACGCTGGTCACTTTTGCAATACCGGGATTGGTGTCGTTAGCCTCTGTGCCAGACGTGGTTTCTGGTGTGCCTTTGTTCTGATAGCTCTGTGTGTCGGAAGGGGCAGTTTGTGAAGCCTGAGTATTACCGCGTTGTGTGGATTCAGCGGCACTGCTTGACCCATCGACTAGTGCCGCCGCCTTATTTAAAGCAGGTGGCTCTGACGGTGATGCAGTCTGTATTGGGGGATTATCTGTTGCGGTTTCCTGTTTGTCCTGACCGAACAGGCCGAACGGATTATTGTCCATACCGAGGTTTTTACGCTCATGTTGCCCTGTACTGGCTGATGGCGGTGCTGAGGTTTCAATCGACTTATTATCGCTTTGCTTTAATGCGACAAGGAAGCGATCTCCACCCAATGCCAGTGCAATCAGTGCGCCTAGACTTAGCAGGCTGACCAGCAGCGTCCGGCGGCTGGAGGCTTTTTTGAAGCGGGTCACTTCAGGTTGGCCGGGAGGTGTGTTTTGCTCTGGTGCCTGACTCGCCATCGCTGAACGGGCGCGTTCACGGGCTTCAGCCTCCAGCTCCGTCACGGTTTTTTCCGTTGTCTCTGGGTCTGCTTTATCAGTCATCTGGCCTCCAGTGTGACGACAGGTGAAACGGTGTCACCGCTGCCAGTAGTGGCGATGCCGAATGACGTATTCTCAATCCCGACTACCGCGCTGCCGTAGCGCAATACCAACTGTGGCGACATTGCCCGCACGACGACCACGGTGTAGTTTCCGTGTTTGGTTATGCGGGGTGTTACGGTTTGTTCCTGCCCGTTAACGACCCGGAAGATCGACGGAAGGGTTTTGACGGGAGAAAAACCGAGATAGATAAAGCGGCCATTATCGTAAGTAAAATCTGGTGCAATGGAGGCTGAACCCGCTGCGACTCGCTTGGTATAGAGCCAGTTGCGTGGCGTGGTAGCCTGCTCAAATGCTGTCGCTATCTGCTGCTTTTCCTGTGTTTGACGCAGGAGTTTCAGACGCGCTGCGCTGGCTGCCTCTGATCGTCTGCGCTCGTCATCCGGATAGCGAAAACGGATAATAAAGGCCTGTGAAGGCGAGTCATTCTCCAGTACGTTCAGTTCCAGACTGTAGTCGCGCTTTGATGTCACGACAAAGAGATTGGTTCTCCACTCGCTCGCCGTTGGCAGAAACACTTTATTGACGTTGTTGCCGTTATCATCGGTTACCGGTTGGGTTATGGGATTTGGGCTGACACCGACCCGGTTATCGCTTTTAGTGACTTTCCAGCCCTTCGGAAACCCTGCCTGCGCGTCGATGACTTCTTCATCGTCATCAAACAGGAGTGTGGTGAGGTAGCCGGGGCGGGTGTTGACGATGGTCGCATTTTGACTGTTATAGGTGACATTCTGCATTCGGCTGTCATACGTGCTGCTGCGCGGTATCGCCGCGCCCCAGGCTGTGGATGACATCAGAAGGAACCATAAGATCACGGTTGTTTTCAGCATCATTCACCCCTCAGTTCTTTATCGCGTTGGTAGCTGGTCACGATGAACCCCAGAGGATTCACTTCTCGCTGGCTGTCTGTCAGTTGTTTTCGTGGGAGGTAGCGATAAGTCAGGCGGATGTTCCAGACCTCTGTTTTAACCGAGTTATCGACAATGCGGCGGATAGTCCGTTTAATGCGTAGGGTTGCCAGATGGTCAGGCGCTGTAGCGGTCGCGTGAACGTTGGAAATAATGTCGATAGACACGACATATTCCGCTTTATTGAAAATGACATCGGGTGCCTGATTGCTGTTAAACCCGTCGAGATAATCCCTGTTAACGCTGTCGCTATTGAATAACTGTACATCGTCATAATCGCGCTGGAGAGCAAAATAGTTATAGCCCTCGCGGAGCCTGACATAATGCGCCGCTAACGCCTGAGCCAGTGCTTTCTCTGTGGAAATACTCTGCTCTTTAATCCGGGTCATATATTCATAACGTCCGGTCTGTTTATCCACCGACCATAATTCGATTTCGGTGGTTTTCAGCGGTAGCAGAATAATCAGTGCGGTGATCGCCATTGCGGCCAGAGCAAACCCTATGACCGCTATTCGCCACGCCATCTTTTTTTCCCGTTCATCCTTTTCCAGCAGGACAGATTCAAAGGCGCGGGATGACGCAATGATGTTTTCTGTTTCAGACATGCTTTGTCAGCTCCTGAATAATTGCGGGAGAATTAACTGGTTGAGGATCGCCAGATACCGGCGGGAGGTCGTGCCGATGCTGCGCACAGCCTGTGAGGACGCACAGCATCAGAAAGACGAGGCTGGATTTCATATCGATTCCTGTGTTTGTCGAAGACAGAAATGCCGTACCGGCGGCGGTTGCCACGGCACGCGGTGGAGAGACTGCGTTAGGAGGGGATTAGCGGTTACGCTGTTGGTTGAAACGCTTCATGCTATCGATAGACGCCGCACGTTTTTGCCATGCGGATAGGGCTTTGCTGGTGCCTGCGGCGATAAGTGAACCTGTTGCAGTAGCGGCGCTGACGCCCGCTTTTGTCGCAAGTCGCGCACCTGTCGCACCGGCTTTCATGACCGGTTTCGCTGCGTCAGAAGATGGTTTCGCCAGCCCACGTAGGCCGCCCATAGCGGCACCCTGTAGTGCTGCTTGAACGGCAACGCCACCTAATGCGTTCGCGATTTTGGCTGAAAACCAGATAATGACGCCGGAAATAACACCAGCAACGCAGCACTGAACACCCAGTGTGATGATATTGGCGCTATCTGCAAAGTTAACCGCTTTATCTAATAAGCCATTGAGATAATTAATGACAATCCTGATGGATAACGCGGAAAACATAATCGTCAGGATCACCGTGAAGATAATTTTCAGCCAGTTGTTAAACATTGGAATAAGGAATCCATACAGCAGGCAGAAAATAAATAACGGTGCAGTGGTGGTCATTAATACAATGACAATTCCGGCTAACAGGTTAACTGCCGAACCAAATAGCAGAGTGACGATTGCACCTCCCCAGACCAGCAGTTGGGCAATACCGCCGTTGAGTTTTACATAGGTGGAATCATCCTGTTGATAAAGCTTTTGTCCTATCGTTTGCGCTTTCGCCCAGACGGTATCCAGTAACACCCAGACATTGTCATCACCGCTGACGCCGTCAGTTAATCCGTTAATGGAAGAAATGGCTAAATCCAGCCAGCCATCGAGATTTAAAACGAATGTCATGATTAATAGCATTCGCCCGACATCCCATATGACATCTTCTACAGGCGTTTGGAGTTTTCCAGCCAGGGTTTGATAACCCCGATACGTGACAAATAACGTGAAGGAGCTGACGGCAATAATGCTTACCATATCGCCGTACACAGAGGTTTGTCCCCGCAGTACGGCATGTAAACCGTCAGTGATTGTGTTGTTCATTCCAACAAACATACCACCTGACATAGATGACCCCTTTAATTCAAATCGGGAACCTTGGCATTTTCCTGACGGAGTTCAAATCGTGCTTCTCGTGCATTTTTACAATCTTGAGAGTCATCACCGGATGATTCACACGCTTTATATCGCTTACTCATTTCATCCGGATGTTCTTTGTACCACTGCGTTGATTTCGGGTTGTCACACCCCGATAGAAATAATGAGCTTAAAATAATCGGAAAAATGCAAAGTGATGTTTTCATTCTTACCCTCTCAATGATTAAAGTCAGGAATCGGAGCGGCGAGTTGTTGTTCATTGAATGCTTTTTGTCGCTGTTGAGTCAACATCACGGAACGCTGTTCAGCCTGCTTGACTGACATTTCCCATTGGCTGGTTAATGCGTTCAATTGTACGCTTTTGGCTGCTACCGCGTTAGCCAGGTCCTGTGACTCTTTCGAGTCTTTGGCGTTGGCAATACGGTCGGATAAGTCTGATATATCGTTTAATGTGCTATTAATCTTGTTTTGGACCTCGCTGGTATTTTCAATCGATACTGCCTGATTGAGGACAAGTTGTTTGCAACTTTCCAGATAACGTTGCGATGAACTGGACTGATTACAAATATCGAACGATTGATATTTGTTATATAGGCGCTGAAGGTCAGAAGAATAATAACCGCTTGGGTTGGTCAGCAGGTCATCCAGTGAAATACCATTTTTACGGAGATGTTCAATATCGTTTTTCAGGCTTTTCGCCTCGCGGAGAAATCCCTGAATATCGCGTATACCTGTTGCGGTCGCTAGTTGCTGCTTATAGGCATCAAGTTCGCTTTTATAATGGGTGACCGTTTCCTGCCATTGCTGGAGTTTCTGTATCCATTGGTTAATTGACTCGGTATTACTGGCGGCATCAAACACCGGGATACCAGCGCTGAGTGCGGGTGTGGAAACCAATAGCGATAACGCCAGAAAGACGTTTCTGGTTTGCATGGTGATAACCTCCGAGGTGAGTATCAGATAGCCTGGTTAAGGAACGTTTCTTTCCAGTCTTGAGGGGACATGCCTTCCTGATAAATAGCATCAAATATTTTCAGGTTGTCTTCGCTGCCGCTCAGGATTTTGGTGATGTTCCCGAGCCCCGATAAATCCATTCTTGCCATGGCGACAAACGGGCGAGTTTCACCAGCACGCAGTGGTGTTTTTAGGATAACCATATAGTGCTCGCTCGGATCGAGGCTGCGAACCATGTCGTAAACGCTTTCCGGGACTTTCATTTTCTCCACGTAATCCGTATGGCTGGCCTTGGGGTTAGCGAGAAAGATTTGCGTGCTGCACTGCTCAATGATCGCCGGAGCGATGGGATGCCTGACGATTTCATCGGGTGACTGGGTGGCGGGGATAAAAATGCCGTTCAGTTTGCGAATCACCTTGAGCATATTGAGGGAGAATTTAGAAAACTCGACATCAGCCAGCCATTTCCAGAACTCATCCATGAACATCACCAGTCGGCGACCATCCAGCAGGCTGGTGACGCGGTACAGCAGGTAAAAGGTGATCGGCCCGCGAATGTCGTCATCATCCAGGAATTCCGTACCATCGATACCAACGTTATCAATATCGCCGATGTTGAACGTGTCCTCCTCGTTATCGAATACCCAGCCAAGTTCACCATCCTGCGCCCACTGCTTCAGTCGTATACGCAGACCGTTAGTTCGGGCCTCCTTGGTCGGTGGTTCGGGCAATACTTCCAGCAATCGGGTAATACCATAACGGCGATATTCCGGCGGATAGTCCAGCATAATGGTATCCACCGCTGTGCTGATACGCTCTTCATCGCGGGGATCAAGTGGCTTACCGTCACGACGGCACAGCATCCGGATCAGCCGCTTGATAAAGCTGATATTCCGTCGAGTAGGTGCGAGTGAAAATGGGTTAAATCCGGTAGGAATGCCGGTTCGGATACGGAAATAGCGACCGCCCATCTGGCGGATCGACATCTCCGCCGCTCTGTCTTTATCAAAGTAAACGGTGGTCAGCCGTTTGATGGTGGCAGAGGCGGAGAATGTCGCCGCATTGCGGTACTTCTGCATCAACTGTTTCATCATCGTCATCAGCAGGGTCTTTCCTGAACCTGTCTTACCGATGATGGCGGTATTCCCCGGCGTTTTCTCATTGAAGTCATCTCGTCCTGCCTGACTGTCATGCAAGTTCAGATAATAACCGCCACCACCGGGGGATTTCAGGATGGCAATCGCCTCACCCCACGGATTGCCGTTACGCTTGTGAGGATGAAAGTTATGCAGACTCCCCATATCTGCGTAGTTCTGGCTACTGACCACCACCAGCCGCGGTCGCAGCGAGTAGACGCCGGGGAGTTGAGCCAGATAGGCGGCAGGTAACGACAGCGTGGACAGGGATGTCATGATGCCGAGGTCGTTAAAAGGCTGGGCCAGCGCATTGGTCTCCTTTACCACCTGATCGGCGCTGGCGGACGAGACCAGAAGGGAAAAGTGATACTTGCCGCAAGACACATGCCCGGACTGAAGCAGATCACGTAAGACGATCAATTCTTCACGCTGTGAAATGGCGTCATCGTCAGTTGAGTTCAGCCGTTTTTCCGCCAGTCGGATATGATTTTGCGCTTCATCCCGTGCCATACAGGTGAAAGACTGCGTCAGCACATACTCGCTTTCGGCATACAGCAGCGCATCGAGCAGCCCGGTATAGGTTTCCGGTGAATAGTCTTTAATTTCCAGACTACGGAAGAAGCGGGAACCGCCGACCGTCTGACATTCGGCGGTATCGGTGGTGAAGAACACATCCGGCGTGCTGAGTGTGTGATAAAACGGTGTGCGCGTCACTGCCACGTTCTGCCATTTCCCCGTCACCAGGCGATGGTAGAAAGCCAGTTGCGAAGAGTAAACCCGACCTTTCTCCTCATAGAGGCCCAAAGACGTTGCCACGTAACGTGACAGGGTGGTGTTGATGGCTTCATGGTGCTCCAGCATCTCTTTCAGGGCGTCATCCAGCGCCACTTTCCTTTTTCCGGCTGGCTGCGTCTTCATGACTTTTTTCTCCAGCATGGAGAAAGGGACATAGCAGACAGTAAAAAACAGTCGGTGCCGCCAGAGTGGTTGCTCGTTTATTGGTTGGTAATAGCGCTCAGTAACTTCATCCGAAAAGGGGATGCCCGAACTGGCATCAAAGCCATCCTGATATTGCTCTCGTATGCGGTGAATATAGAAAGTGATCGGTAGCCCTTCATACGAGCGGATCAGGTTGTTAAGGTGGCTTGCCAGCAATGTCAGATGATGTTCATCCTCACATTCAAAAACAGTGCCGTCCAATTCCCAAGTAGCGACTAAGTCACCGGAACGATTTCGTATTATGTGAGGATGAATGTGGGAGGAATAAGGAATGTACTTATCCAGCGTGATGCGCTCGTTTAATTTCATCTTATCGGTAAACTCCGAAACATCGACGGCGTCATAGTGGTTTGCCAGCACTGCATTGGCACCGAAATATCGATTCGTGGCAAATCGCCCACGGGTTTTAAAGGCCAGCCACAGCAGTCCGAAATAATGAATATCCGTTCGGGCTTTTGCCTTCATTTCCAGCCAGGCAGGGATTAATAACAAGGTAAGGTAATAGCTGGTGTAAACCGACAGCAGGACAATAGCCCCGCTGACGATCACGAACGGGACGAGAGGAATGCCCATAATGGCGGCAGGGCGGGTCAGTGCTTTGTTCAGGGTGGTCATCGGCTCCCCCTAGGATGCCCAATAGGCACCAAAGCCCGATGCGCCGACAATCAGGATGGCTCCGATAATGACGTTGCGCATGTCATGCAGGCTTTTACCGTCAAACAGTACCTTGTAACCCACCCACATGGTAGCCAGCGTGATCGTGACGGCGGCCAACCCAAGCAAACCACTGGACGTATTACTCAGCGTATCGTTGGCTTTATTAAACCCGCTCCCTGCTGCCAGTGTCTGTGTCGATATCAACAGGGAAGAAAACGCAGGCCAGTATTTACGTTTTTGCATCGTCATTTCTCCTCATTAAATACAGGTAGGGATACATCGCCGCGAATGATGGCGTCGGGATAGTGCAAGGGGGTCAAAACAGGTGTGGCTATATCGGTAAGTTCACCGCGTAGGACGGTGGTCGGGTAATGAATCTCTGGGGTGGATTGGCTGGTGGTACTACGCTTGAGATCTTCCCGCGTTGACGGGACCGCATAGCCAATACGCTGGATATAACTGGTTTGGTTAAAGGCGGATTCTGGCAACTGACCCGTATCGAAATTGCCGGAATAGTAGCAACTGAGTGCTCTTTTCAGCGTGCCACCGCGTTGGTAGCAGTCGGTGAGTATTCGCTCAAAAACAGACAGATTAGTGCAGGGGTCTAACAAGTCATGTGCTGTTACGCCGTAATGGCGAAAGTTGGTACTGGTGATTTGCATCAGCCCGACCGAATAGCGGCGACCTTTTGCGACTACCTGCTTGATGATGTTGATGGCAGTTTGTTTGCTGGTGGGCTGGTGAGAAATGACACCTACGCTGCCGGGTATTCTCTCCTTCTTTGGCACAATTTCAGCGACGGCATAAGGATTAAAGCTGGATTCCACTTTAGCCACATCAAACGCGGTGGAGGGGTGAACAGTGACGGCACACTGCATGGCCGCCGCCAGAAAGGCAGTGGGGGAAAGCATGGTTGCCTCGGTAACAAGTCGAGCCACACGCAGCTATCGGCTGTCGGTGGCAGGGGAAAAGGTGCGTGAGGGGGGAGTGCTAATCGTGCTGAGCGGCTTGCGGTGCGTCGCTATCGTCTTTCGGTTCAAGGAGCACCAGCTTACCGGAGACAGCAATGCCGGGTATAAGTACGATGTTCAGTCCAGGTTTTCCGTTATGAGCGAACGCTACGCCGACCTTTGTCCAGTAGGTGTTTTTCTCTCTGCTGGCATCGGGTTGGCTTTCTTGCGTGACAAATACGTGATAGGCAGGTTTTCTCATTCTATTTCCTTTAATAGAAAGTTATGATGAATTAACTCAATCGATCACATCCCGATTCTGCATTCCGGTTTCAACGGGTCAGCGAGAACATTCAGCGGCACCCTGAATTGTGGTTGTGTGACAGCCCGACTCATCTTTTTAAAGAGCAATACTCGTCCCGGACGAATAAACGTCCATAAAGCTCGCCAGTAGAAGGTGGCGTGATTAGCATGCGATACCAGCGACAGGCGGGAAATGATCAAATCAAAATTGAAATGAGAGAGAAAATGAATAGCGTGATAATAATTAGAATTGATTGTTATGTTAGCTTGCCTATAGCTGGTACTTTTACAGTTTTGGTTCATATCTGATATGAATGGCAAAATTTTTCAGAAGAGACCTAACGATACTATCAGCTTTGAGATTCACATCAGTATACGGAGTGCAGGAATCCCGCATAATTATGAAATCGATATTTCATATGGGAAGATAACCACTGACTTTAAATTTTTATATTCGGAGGTGGGCAGATAAAAGTACTTGCTTTTAATTTTAGTGGTTATAATAAAGCGTTATCATAACTGTATATATTTATCTATATAAGGAGAATATGATGGTTGATTTCGGAAAGTTAAGAGATAACCAAAGAAAACCCGCACCTATAGAACCGTTAGAGATTTTCAGAAGACTTCCTAAACCAGCAGGTATGAACGATCTTTATTCAAGCCAATCTGATGTGCTTGAAAATTGGTTTAATATTAGGAATCAAAAGGATATAATATTTAAACTCCACACTGGTGGAGGTAAAACCTTAGTCGGTCTCCTAATGGCTCAGTCTTCTTTGAATGAGAAGAAAGGCCCCGTATTGTATCTTGCCCCTAACAAAAACCTTGTATCTCAAACTAGAGAAAAAGCGAAGGATATAGGAATACAAACTGTAAGTTATATTCCTGGAACAGCATTGCATGAAGATTTTATAAACAGCAAAGCTATAATGGTCGCAACATACAGCGCTTTATTCAATGGAAGAAGTAAGTTTGGAGTTCTGGGAGATGGGAAAGAATTAATTGAAACAGGTACTATAATATTAGACGATGCCCATTCATCGTTCTCTGTTGTAAGAGAGTGTTTTACTTTTGAAGTATCATCAAAAAAAGATAGGATCGTTTTTGAAGAAATAAGCTCTTTGTTTAGAGCAGATTTTGTTGCTCTTGAAAAAGAGGGAACATTTGACTCTATAATGTCAGGTGAGAGTAATAGTATATTAGAAATCCCATATTGGGCTTGGAATCTGAGAAAAGAGGAAGTAAGGCAAATAGTGCGAAGTTTGACTGGAGACTCAATGTCTTGGCCACTTATAAGCGATTATCTTTCATACTGTCATGCTATCTTAACGAAGAAAGGGTTTACTATTACCCCTGTTTTACCTTTAATTCATCTTTTCCCTTCATTCCAAAATGCACAACGCAGAATATACATGTCTGCAACTATAGCAGATGATAGCGAGTTAGTTAGAACCTTTAATATATCAATTAATTCCTTAAGTAACCAATTAAAATCAAATTCACTGGCTGGAATTAGCGAAAGGATGATATTAATCCCTGAGTTAATGCCATTTCAATTTAATATTGATGATACAATTAAAAAACTTGTAATCTGGCTTTCAGAGAATAAGAAAAGGGTTTTAATATTGACACCTTCAACTCTTCAGGCGGAGAAATGGAGAGATGTATCAAAGATACCCAAGAACAATGGTGAAGTTGATACATTTATCAAAGAGTTAATCAATGGAACCAGTGATAGACCTTTAACATTAATTAATAGATATGATGGTATTGATTTACCAGGAGAAGCATGTCGACTAGTTGTAATGGATGAGTTACCTAAAGGTACCTCTGATTACGACAATTACAGGGCTATGGCTTTAGCTGGAGGTGCTGCTATTAATCAATTGCTTGCCCAAAGAATCGAGCAAGGTATCGGTAGAGGGGCAAGAGGTAGCGGCGATTATTGTATTATTATTATGGCAGGTAAAGCATTGTCGTCATGGATCGCGCGAGAAAGTAACTTTAGCCTTTTGACAAATGCAACTCGTGCGCAGATAGATATGGGGAATACTGTCAGTAAAGAAATATCATCAGCAAAAGAATTAGCGGAAACGATGAGAAAAAGTCTGAATCGTGATGAGGAATGGGTCGAATATCATGCAGAAACTTTAGCTGAAAGTGTCGATAAAAATCATACAAATAATTCAGATTTAGAATACTCATTGACCGAGAGGAAATCTTTAGAATTATGGTTGAATGGTCACTCAGAAAAAGCAATTGCCAGAATAAGGGAGTTTACAAGTAACAAAATAGTTGACCAAAAATCTAAGGGATGGTTATTGCAGTTAGCTGCGAAAATATCTCATCATTGGGGGCAGGAAGAGTTATCCGCTGATTTACAAAAAGAGGCTTTTGCGTGCAATATTCACTTGCAGAGACCTCAAGTAAAACCGCCTTATATAAAAATGAATATCCCAGATGAGCAAAGTAAATCTATATCCTCCTTATTTGACGGATATAGGGCAAGGCTGGGTGTATATAGAGAGTTCGAAAGTAATACCTCCTTTTTACACGAGAATGCATCTTCCAATCAATTTGAAGAGTCTTTGTGCAACCTAGGAAAATATTTGGGTTTTAGCTCAGAAAGATTCGATAATAATGGTGATGGTCCGGATGTCATGTGGATTACTCATGATAAAACTGCCTATCTTATCGAAGCGAAAAGTGGAAAAAAGGAGAGGAATCCTCTAAATAAAAAAGAACATGGTCAACTTTTGATCGCTGAGCTATGGTTCATAGCTAATTATGGAAGGGAATATAATATATTACGCGTTTCAGTTCAGCATGATGATAAGGCAACTCATAATGCTTATGCCACGGATAGTTTTGTACTTACAATGGCGAAGATAAAGGAATTAAGAACTGATGCTTCCAAAATAATTAAGGAAATTAGCCAAAGTCAACTTCAAAAAGAGGAGTTGCCCAATTTAGCCTCTCAGTTATTGATGACATCTAAAGTTCGCATGAAAGAATTAGTTCATAATTACTTGGAAAACTTCAACAAAAGTTAAGTGTTTTTATCAGGAAGGGTAACACCTTCCTGATATGTATAAAATTGGTTTATTATAGATGGGTTCTGTTATTTAATCTCTTGATGGCAGAATAATATTCTTTAGGTAGATCAAGAAAAATTAATCCGACTCTCGCTCGTTGCTGGTTATCCGATTTAATCGTGTTCTAACATAGAGATTTTCCAGAGCAAGTCTGGACCAAGCTGGATAAGGAACAATAAAAGTGATGGTTTTCTGTTCAACATTTCACTACTTATAATACGGATGGTGTTTGCTCGTATAATGAAGAACGCGCAAAGAAGAGCGTCTCTCTGCGCGTATCCTTGCATATTATCAGCGTTGACGACGCTCAAGTATGGTTTGGCATTCCGTACAGGTTGTCACGCCCGGCAGGGTTTCTCTCCGCTTCTCGGGAATGAGTTCACCGCACAAACGGCAGTAATGTAATGAGGGCGTTGTTCCTGGCTTGAAACGGTTTTGTTCAATCATCTCTTCCAGACGTTGCTCATTAAATTCTTGATCGCGATCGATCTCATCTGGCATGCGATGTCCTCCTGTTCAGTGTTTCTTTCTCACAACCGGTGATACGGTTCCAGACGGCGGTCAGGGAAGGCCCCTTTTCCCTAGAAGATAAGGATTCAGTAACCAGCATCATTGCTTCCAGTGCGTCAGGTGTATCAAGGTTTTCAGAGCGGTTCTTTTTCCATGACAGCCAAATTTCTGCATCAATGTCTTCATCTGGAATAGGTGTTCGGCCATAAGGGATGGTGACATTCAGCAATCGGCGACGAGCGCAGACTTCATTCGAGGTGAGGCCAAAAAAATGATTAAGGAGTGCAATAGATCCTCCCAATCTGACGGCGCGATTTATCTGCTGCTGGCGTTGCGCTTCTTGGTGGGACAGCGTCAGGATCTGTTGTAGAACGTCGTGACGGACAGTGATCGACATAAACTGTGTCGATGCCCGGCTGACGATAAACAGTTCGTCGAGGGATAGCTGATTGAGGGCATTCAATTCGTCGAATGTGAATCCTAACGTTTCACAATAACGAAAATTACCTTCCTTGAGCGCGGCAAGGGCGTTTGTTAATACTGCATAATTCAGTGAGGGAAACATGATGCGTTATCTCCCTTTAGCGCGTTAAGCGATTAGCTAATTTTAGGTTGATCCACTCATCAATCTCAGATTCGAGCCAGGCTACGCTGGCAGGCCCAATCTTTATTGAAGAGGGAAAGGTGCCTTCTTTCATGTACAGGTAGATTTGCGAGCGTTTCAGGCCGGTTTTTACTTCCACTTGTTTCAGACGTAATAACTGATGCGATGTCATAAATACCTCCAGTGCAGAAATGGGATATGCCCGGAGATGACAAAAAAACACAGTGAGGAACGGAGTAAAAGTTGAAGAGCCCGTATTACGGACACCACAATCCTTAATACGGGTTTTTAGATTGAAGCGTGTAATGTCATTTTAATTAGGGGCCTAAACGGACGTCGGTGAACCACGTTCAAGCGCCGTCTTTAACGTATCGCCGCTGAATCGGTCGGTCATGCCTTCGTCTGATGCCCATTTTTCAAAGATGGACAGAAGCTTATAAGGTTGCCTGATTAATGGGCTGATAGCTTCATTGTTTTTACAGGCAAGCCAGAAAAGTCGAGATAGCGGTGTCGATATTCGTGTTGAAGATAATGGGTCCATTTTGTTCTTGGTCACGATGTAAATTAATTTATCAAGTTCAGATTTTCTAATGACAAAACAGGCATCACGAGGTAGAACATAAGCAGGAAAATACTCTTTTTCCAAGTAACAGTTTATTCTCTGAGAGAATATTTCTTTGTGTACATCTTGTGCAATATTTTTAGGGAGTTTCATGATTTGTTGTTTTATCCTTTTCTTCCATGTTACCCTTTCGAATAGTTGAAATGTTTCACCCTGTAAGATTACTGTTATGCCATGATTAAATTCTATGGCTCCTGTTACTGGTAGAGGGATTTTAAGTGAATGGGCAAGCAATTTCTGTATTAGAACATGTTCATGCCCAATTAATGAGGTGTCAATAATTCTCTGTGTGGGTGTTATATATGCACCGTTAGTGCTAACAATAAAATTATACTCGTTGATGAAGGTTGTTTTATCAAAAAAACATAAGCGATTAATTAATGAAGGTTCTGATTCCCTAAGTTTTACTTTGTTGTTTGATCTTTGGATTTTTCGTAATACTATTGGTGATTGAAAGTAAATGGAAAGACGAATGCTATCATGTAATGCATGTCTGTAAATGTCATTTTTTTTTAATTCCTAGCCCTTTTTTATTTGTCATTTCAACTGCTTCGCTTATAGTCATCCAGTCAGGATAATTAGAGTTTGTACTTGGAGATGTTTGTTTTTTTGACATGGTAAACCCCATCATTTTATTGGGCTTTTCAAAAAATCACGAAATTGTTCAGTGAGTTTTTTTCAGGGTGCGGGAGCATATAACGTGATGATGTCTGAATTTTATTGAATGATAAGCACCTCAGACGGCTTTTCCGGACCATGTCTGGCTGTAGGGAAAAAGAAGAAGAACAAATACCAGATTAAACTAATCCAGCACTCAAAGTTCGCAACTGGTTTTTCGTAAATGCTAAAATTAATTCTGGTTTGGACTCGAGTTACTAGAGCCGCTTTCCCAGTCAGTTTTAAATTCATTTGTTGCTCCTCCAATTAAGCATAGTTAATAACATAGCGCTGAGTGACATGGCATAATTGAGGCGATGTGGTGAGTTGAGTCGCGCCCCATCATCTGAATTGGGGCGGGGCAAATATTATATTTATTGACAGTGCATAGCCTTAGGCTACCGAGAAGCACACGTCGAACAACGATCAGAAGCTATATGTCACCTTCAGGCTGCCAGTGGGCGATGTTTTTCGTTGAACAATTGGACTGTTTCGTGCATCACCAGCCAACTGCGTAAAACCTGCTGCGGCAACTACGCTCCAGTCTTGATTAAGCTTGTGCGTCCAGTCCATATTCAGTGAGTAGGCATAAATACCAGACTTGGCATCATATCGAGTAAACCTCGATGCAGCCGACTGTGATGCACTTACTCCGTAGTAAGTCTGCATGTACTTACTGGTTCCCCAACTACTGGTCAGCGCCAGCGTCACAGAGTTTTTCGATGACATATAAAGCGGGCTGACAATGCTGAAATGCAGAGCCTCACCATTGCTTCGCTGAGAAACCGGTACCTCAGCCTGCAATTGAAAATTAAGCCAGTCGGTCACCTCGTATCCTAGGCCAAGCATACCGATAGCTGAGCCCTTAACGTCACCCATACCGCGCAGGTAGTCGCTACCGTAGCTGAGTGAGTCGCTGTCCACGTCACGATCCTTTCGGCCTGCGCGATAACTTAGCGCAGCGCTGTAATCAAATTTGCCGATGTTGTTACCATAACCGATACCACGCGTGGAGCTGATGAAGAAACCATTTACCATCGAGTAATCAATCACTAGGGCCGTCGTGACTCGGTTTTCATCCGAACCAGAATAACGTGGCGCAACCTCCACTCCTCCTCCTAGGGTCAACTCGTTGCCCTGTTTCTGTTCTGATGCCAGTATTGGGGTTGCCAGTAATGCTAGGACAAATCCTGACAACAATTTTCCCAGGGTACGCCCCGAGAGTGAATGGAGGAACTTATGACTCAGTTCGATCGTTCTCATTAAGGAAATCCTTGTGGGTTCAACTGACTACGATACAAGCGGTTTTAAACGCCAGAACGCTCAGTTTGAATGCTTACCCTGAAGTTCTCATGAGCCCAAAATGAAGAAATACTGAAGTAAGTTCCAGTTCTGCAAACCTGATAGATTTACTGATACCGCTTTTTTCTTCAGACGTTCTTCATTCACTGTTGATAAAGTAACTATTGTGAAAATTCTCCTAATCGAAGACGACATCGATCTCGGCAATGGTGTACGTATTGCCCTCACAGACCAGGGATTAGATGTCATATGGGTTCGCCGTAAAGTGGATGCTCTGCATCAACTCGATGTATGCGTGCCAGAACTTGTATTGCTTGACCTCGGCCTGCCCGATGGTGATGGCATGAGCCTGATGGCGCGTCTGCGTCAGCAGTTCAAGGGGATCCCCGTCATCATCCTGACTGCTCGAGGCACGCTGCAAGATCGCTTGACTGGGCTGGATGCTGGTGCAGACGACTATCTCGTCAAACCTTTTGTTCTCGCCGAGTTATTGGCTAGGGTGAGAGCACTTGTGCGGCGCAGTTATGGGTTTCAGAATGAGGTGATAGAGATTCGAGGGCTATCTCTCCATGTGCCGACTCGTCGCGTTACCGTGAGCGAAAGGCATGTTGATTTGACGGTAAGTGAATACGCGCTGCTTGAAACGTTAATGTTGCGTGCTGACCGTGTTATGACACGTAGTTTTCTGGAAGAAAGAATCTTCGGTGCAAAAGAAAATATGAGTAATGCGCTCGATGTACATATGGGAAATTTGCGTCGCAAAATCGGTGACGGCTATGTGCGAACGGTGAGAGGTGTTGGGTTTGTCATTGATACCGTACCCATTCAGAGGGGGGGAGGTTGATGCGTAATTTTTGGCACTATCTGAGAATCCCAACGCTAGTACGGCGAATTATGATCGCCCAGATGCTATTACTCACGCTGATTTGGTGTATTTTTCTGACCTACATTTTATGGGATAACTTACGTAGCCCTCCAATGCTATCAGGCAGCAAAACCTATGAAACCATTCTGACAGTGGTGGATCGTATGGGGGATCGCCCGCGCGATCTAACCGATGTGCTGGAAAAATTCAGTAAGGCATTGCGGGAAGGCTATGGCGGAGGTGAAGACCCAAAAATGTCAATCAGCCTAATCGTTCGGAAGAATAAAGAGATAATTTATTCATCTGATGGCGCTCCGGTAGATGTGACAAATACCGCTTATGGGATGATTCAAAGTATTCAGAGTAACGGCCGCGCTTGGACTAGCCGTACTCTGAAGTCTAGGAGCTCCGACACAGAGGTGACACTGCTCACTCCTGCTGGAGGCTGGAACTTCTTCATATACCTGAACTCGCGCGGATACTACATATTACCGCTGCTGGTATGCATTCCCTTTCTTTTGTTTCCTGCGTGGCTGTCAATCCGCATTGCAATGCGTCCTTGGAACAAGGTGGCAAATGAAGTTTGCTTACGAACACCAGAAGATATTTCTCCCTTAAAAGCAGTGCCAAAGCACAAGGAGCTTCGCCAAATAGTGGACGCGATTAATATATTCCTTGCTAGGGTACGAGAAAGCACTGAAAGGGAACGGACTTTCATTGCAGATGCCGCTCACGAGTTGCGTACTCCGCTGGCTGCAATGCGAGTCAATGTTGAGGCTCTGCAGTCCGATGTAAGCAACTGTAGTCAACAGGAATTGCTTGCAGGGATTATTCGTAGCAATAGCCGTGCTGCTCGTCTCGTCAATCAGTTGCTGTTGCTGATGCACAGTGAAGCGCGCATTGACGTTGTTATGGAGCCTGTGCCGCTGACGACGCTCATACAAGAGCGAATGGCTGAGTTGGCACCGCTAGCTGCTGAGAGCAGAATTGAGCTTGAGTTCTACTCTCATGATGAAGTCTGGATTACAGGTGTCAGGGAGCGCCTGATGTCGCTGATCGACAACTTAATTGAAAATGCTGTGAAGTACAGTCCTGACGGCGGGCGGGTTGAGGTAGAGGTACGATCATTAGATAAATCCACTCAATTGCGTATCTCAGATGCAGGGCCCGGAATCAGGGTTGAATTGAGGGAGCGGGTATTCGACAGATTTTTTCGTGATCCCAATCAGATACAAAGCGGGAGCGGATTGGGGCTTGCAATAGTCAAAGCGGTTGCGCAGCAACATAACAGCAGTGTTTTCCTAAGTACGTCTGCAGAAGGTGGGCTCATGGTTATTGTTGATATACCAAATCAAAATTCCGTCTGAAAGAAAACGCAATTTTGATCCTAACCTGAGTAGGACATTTACCAGAATAATGGAGCATAAATTGAAAAATTTGTCCCTAGCTACAATATTATTTTCTATATCACTTAGCGGATGTGCCATAACCGTAAGCGATTTAAAAAACAACAAATCATCTTTAGACGGCAGTTTCATTAGCAAGACGGGGTCCTCCGATACTTATCGAACCCTAAGGCACATGGCAAGGCAGTGTCTGGAATATCAGTCATATTCAGGAAACCCGGTCATTGTATTAAGCGAGTTCGACAGTGATCGAAAAATAGGTGAGATCAATCAAAAGCTTCTTTCAGAGGGATTATTTATCAACAACACGCTAATTGAGATAGAAAACCATGGTGGTGACAAAGCTAAGATCAGTCTATACACAACTAAGAATATTTTGAGTACAGGCATCAGGTCGCCAAATATAAGTGATATCAAGCGATGGGCTGATGGGGACAGCGCCTGCTAACATTATACTTAGCGATACGATCAGGCATTCCAGCCTGAAAATTAGCAATTATCCTGAAATTGTTTTTTTAACGCTTAACTTGTATCTTCATAAGTGTAAAGCCGTGTTGAAAGGGTTGTTCCTGAGATAGCTTTACCCACCATGCAGCAGTTCCTTATCACAACTCACCAGCCAGTCGGCGATGTCATTCAGCACATGGTACAGGTAGTGATCCGAATCTATGCCGTTCAGTCGATAAACGGCCTATCCGTTCGTTCCCTGATCACCTTCGTGATCAGAGTCGAAGAACAGTTGGTTTTTTCGCCCCAGACTCACCAGTCGTAGAGCATTTCCCGCGATGTTATTATCCACTTCCAGCCAGCTATTTTCTGCATAGTACGCAAGGGCCAGCCACTGATTTAAAGCATAAGCGAATGCTTCCGCCAGTTCTGACTGCGCGACAGTTTTTTAACTTTCCCGCCACTAACCTTCCTAAGCCTTCAGGAGCGGTTTCGCCATCTATTGGCGTTGTTAGCTGATACACAATCCTCAATGAGGCCGGATGGAATGATACGGCCTCATATCCAAGATTATGCCGTCTTAATGTTATCCCCTTGACCCCCAGATATACGGTGGCACATAGGCTTCCCTGCACGTATCCAGATAATCTGACCACCATTGCATCATCGCTTTACGAGCGTCGAGATATTCTGCTTTGTGGATGTAGGCCGCTCGGACGCTGTTGCGTTCCTGATGGCTCATCTGACGTTCAACAGCATCCTGTGACCATAGACCTGATTCCATCAGGGCACTACAGGCCATTGCCCGGAATCCGTGGCCGCAGATTTGATCTTTCGTGTCATAACCCATCAAGCGCAGAGCTTTATTCACCGTGTTTTCGCACATTGGTTTATACGGATTATGGTCACCGGGGAATATCAGTTCCTGATGCCCAGAGATATCCCGTATCTGTTTCAGAATAGCGATAGACTGATGAGAGAGGGGGACGATATGTGGCGTGCGCATTTTGGCACCACGCCCGGAATAACGCACACCAGGAATGGATTCACGGGTAGCCGGAATGGTCCAGATTTTGTTTCTAAAATCGATCTCAGACCAACGGGCGAAACGTAGTTCGCTGGAACGGATGAACAGGTGCAGAGTAAGTGATACTGCCAAACGGGTTAATTCTCGCCCTTGCTTGTAGTCCTCAATGCGAGTCAACAGTTCCGGTAGTTTCTCCAGCGGGAGGGCAGGGTAGTGGCGTTTAATGGGCGGGGCGATGATACCGTCCAGATTGGCCGCCGGATTATGCTCTATCAACTCCTGATGCACGGCATGGCGCATGATATTGCACATATGCTGCCGGGTGCGTGCCGCCACTTCCAGCAAACCTTTATTCTCAATCCCTTTCAGCAGATCGATGAAGTGGCGAGTTTTTAGTTCTGTGACCGGCAGGTGTCCAATTATCGGGAAGATATGGTTATTCATGCTGGCAAGCAGACGGATGGCATGGTTCTCTGACCATGAGCGGTTGCTTTTATGCCACTCTAATGCCACATGCTTGAAGGTTTTCTCTGGTGAGGAAGTGGTTCTTTCAGCAGCGCGCTGTTGTGCGGGGTTGATATTCTGCGCCAGCAATTTTCGAATACCGTCACGTTGTTGACGAGCGTCGGCCAGAGATACATCAGGATAGGCACCTAAGCCGAGGCGAGATTCTTTTTTATTGATACGGTATTTGAGATACCAGAGACGTGAACCGCCTGGATTAACCAACAGGTACAGACCGTGAGAATCAGAAACTTTGAAGGGTTTTACGGATGGTTTTAAGTTGCGGATTTTTGAGTCGTTAAGAGACATTTGGGGGTCACTCCGTCATCGAACCAACTTGACCCCAAATCTGACCACCAAATTCTCCCGATGCGGAGGGTAAACTGAAAATGCATCGGGAAGACTTTTCACGCTAACCTATTGAATCTGAATCACATAAGGATTCGCAAAGAGGCATGAAAACAAGAATTTGGCTCCTCTGACTGGACTCGAACCAGTGACATACGGATTAACAGTCCGCCGTTCTACCGACTGAACTACAGAGGAATCGTGTGAACGGGGCGCATGATAACGACGTGTGCTACACATGTCAAAGGCGTAAACCACAAAACCGCACTGTTCGGTGAGAGAATGTGCAATCTGCCGATATTTTTGGCAAATATCGGCATTTCAGTGTATTTCTCTATCGTTAGGGCTGTCTTATTGGTGCTTTCTGTCTATGGGAAAAGGTGTATAGCGTCCCTTTTCCTGACAGAGTGAATAGGGATATCACTGTAAAAGAGAGGGCGATGCTGCCTAAAACCAGGTAAGTGCCATGAAAGCCGATGCTGTCATACATATTGCCAGCAAGAATGGACATGAAAATGATTGATATCTGTTTGAAGAAACAGAAGCACACCAGATAAATCGTTGCGGAAAAGCGGACTTCAAAGACCGTGGTAATGTATTTAAAGCAACCGACGATCAGGAAAGGGACTTCGAACATGTGCAGCGTTTTCAGCACAATCACTTCCAACACGGAACTGGCAAAGGCGGAGCCAATAATACGCACGGACATAATCGTCCCTGCGATGAGACGCGCGTTTTTACCGCCGATACGTTTCACAATAAGCGGAGCAAAAAACATGATTGTGGCATTAAGCAATTCACCCAGTGTAGTGACATAACCAAATATCCTCGTACTTTACTTTCCTGTCGAGTATCGAAAAATGAGGTGAAGAAATTGGCAAACTGCTGATCGAACACATCATAAGCGCAAGAAACGCCGATGACATAGAGGGTCAAGAACCAGATTTTACGTTCTTTTAGTAGTTCGGCTGCCATTTTCAGGTTGAACGGTTTCTGGTTGGAGCCGACCTGGTCGGCAACGATGGCGCTGGAGGAGAACTCTGGTTTTACCAGTAACAGCAGGATGGCGAGGATGACTGCACAACCGGAACCAAGCCAGAAAACAAACTGGTTATTGATGGTAAACATGATACCGACAATGGATGCGCAGAGCGCCCAACCGAGACAGCCGAACAGGCGCGCACGGCCAAATTCAAACTGGCTCCGGCGACTGACTTTCTCGATGTAGGCCTCAATGGCCGATGCGCCTCCGTTGTTGATAAACCCCAGATAAATCCCGCCGACGATAGAACCTAAAACGATATTGTATTTTAACAACGGGCCAAAAACATAGATAAAGAACGGAGCAAAAAACACCAACATTATGGTGATAATCCATAGTAGATGTTTTCTCGGACCTAACTTATCGGATAGAAAGCCAAATATAGGTTGGAATAGTAAGGTGAAAAAATAAATACAGGCGAAAATAATTCCTGTGTCGCTTTTACTTATTTTATTAATGTCGTGAAGCCAAATAGGAAAGAAGGGGAAGTAAGCCCTCATGATGAAGAAATAGAAAAAGAAAAACAGGCCGAATATCCGGAAATTTTTATTATGTAAGTAGTACATGTTGTCTTCTCCGATATGCATTATACCCGTCATTCTTCAAGCCGCGTTCAAATCGGTCAGGAACCAATTTGTCGTGCGAGTGTTGCATAACAAGGGCATAAATGGACCTTGTCCTAAGGACCAACGCAGAGCGTTGTTCAAAACGCTAACGTTTTGTCACGCAACTCGAATTATTTAGGGTATATATCCGCAACGTTTATTTTGACTGCGGATATATACGTGCTGGATACAACTAAAATGGAAAGAGATGATGTGACCGTGCTCTTTCGTTATTTTTAATACTATTTTTCATATTAATACGGTTAGCGATGTTGGATAGCTACGCGATAGTGATAATGCGCTGCTGTGAGCAGTTCATCATAATGAACGCTGGGGCTCCAAGAGTCATCGCCACCAATCCCCATGTGGAAGCCATCCAGATTAAGCCAAACGCCTTTTTCCTTTTCGAGTAAATGGTGGTGGGTGCATGTCATCAGTTGTGTTAGTCCGTAGCGACTTAGCCCGAAATGGAAGTTTCCGGTAATAACCCATATGTCAGCGTACTCGTGTTGCAACGTAATCCGTTCTCCGATGGAAAAATGTAGGGCGTGTGAAGGTCATCTAAATAACTTTGCATATTATCGCTCCACTTTAGCCAGACCATGATGATTGCCGGGGAACGGTGAGGCCGCATTCATAAATTGATTTACCCGACCCAGCAATTGCCACATATATCGGCACTGATGGTTACGCGTTATGGTTTCGTGCAACGACAGCCACAGCAATTCTATTGGATTCAGCCACGGCGAATACGTTGGCAGGAACAACAACCGGAACTTCTTATTTTTCTCCAGCCAGCGCTCCACCTTGTGGCTTTTATGGATAATGTAGTTATCTACCACTATCGTGAGCGTTTTTGCTCGCCGGTATGTGCGCCGTAATGCCTCTAACAGGTTGATAAATAAATCAGTGCACTTGCTGTTACCGCCGACATAATGGACTCGCCCCGTGTCCGAATGCAGTGCACCTGCCAGATAATGTTTTTGGTTATGTCCCGGCGTAGTAATACGCTTCTGTTGTCCTTTGAGCATCCAGTCCGCGCCGATTTTCGGGTTCAGGTCGATATCGACTTCATCCTGATAGAATACCGGATGGTCTGTCTGCTTCCGGGCGACAGCGTGTTCGATAGCGAGTCGCTTTTCCTCATAGTGCGGGTCTTTGATTTTCAGTGTCGGTGCGGCTCTGCGCCAGACAATACCCGCTCGTCTCAGGTAGCGGTGCAACGTGGCGGGATGAAGCGCTACATTAAAAAGCCGATTAACGATAAGTGCCAATAACTCAGTGCTCCAGCGGGAACGCAGCCAGCCAAAGTCCTGAGGGGAACGCTGAACCAGAAGCGGCAAAATATGCAGGATATCCGCGACTGGCCAACGTGGTTCTCGTCCAGACCTGAGGCTCTTTAATCCTTCAACGCCATGTAAAGTAAACCAATTTATCCATCTTCCGACGGATGAGCGAGCGGCACAGAGCAGTCTTGCGACGTCGGTGACGGTCATTCCCCGATGCAGCATCAGTATGGCGATGAGTCGTCTGGAATGGTTTTTATCGCGAGTCTGCTGGGCTTCTTTACGCATTAGTCGTCGTTCTTCATCAGGGATTGCTGCTATGATCGGCATCGCTCAGTCCGGTTGGTGATTTGTTTTGATTTGGCGATTGATCAGATCGCATAACTCGGACTGAGTTCCCTTCAAGTGATCTACTATTTGGCGAAGCTATTTAGTGGCAGGCTCCAATGCCCGTGCTGTGCGGCGATCTGCCGTCTGGGTAATTTTCATGTGGCCCAAGCCCGACCCAACTGACTTGGGACGTGATGCCAGCCAATTGGCAGCTCAAACCCACTCTGGCCAGTGACGGCAATACAGTTGCAGCATCAACGTTGACATCAACGGTCATCACACTGTGTGCATCAATCTGCCAGCATTTATGAGGTAACATCGAATTTGGAAAACGGTGCGCAATAAATCAACAAGGATGAAATTATAACTTATTGTTTATAAGGTTTTTTTTGTTATGGTTTGGCCGCTGCGGTGATAACGGTGTTGTTGTGTAAAGGGTTACAGTCTTTGGAGCTGACGTGTAATGTCCAACAGATTTTTTGTTAGTTCTTGCAGGGAGGCGTGGGCTGATGACTGCACGGCGGAGCTATGGCGCACGATAAGTTCGGTAGGTAACAGCAGTGACGAAGCATGAGCAGGATCGTGCAGCATGGCGAGCAAACGAGTGACGCCTTCTTTACCTAACAACCTGAAATCATGGCGAATAGTCGTCAGTGGTGGGGTGTAATAAGTGCTGTCCTGAGTATCGTCAAAGCCGATCACCGACATTTGCTCCGGCACGCGCAGGCCATATTCGTGCAGCGCGCGTAAAACGCCAAGTGCCATTTGATCGTTCTCCACAACAATGGCGGATACGCGCAGGGATTGTCCCAGTAGGGCTAGCGTCTGGTGATAACCAGAAGCGGCGCTCCAATCAACGTGCAGTACTGAGACGGGGGACAACTGTTGTTTCTCTAACTCGGTTAACCAACCTTCATAACGTAGGCGGGCGGAAATCGAAGTCATTGGCCCAGTTAACAGGGCGGTATGTTGGTGCCCAAATTGCAGCAGATGGGTGATTGCCAAACGTGCGCCGTGATCGGGATCGAACATAACATTGAGGATGTCGGTATGGGGATCGGCATCCATAAACAGCACCGGCGTATCAGCACAGGTTTGGCTAATGTGGGCGATTTCATCCGTTGATAGCGGAACATTCACGATGACGCCACTAACCCGCTGAGAAAGCAGGTCGTTAACGGCGTTATTGCAGGTGTTGACATCCGAACTGCTCAGCATGGACATCACGATGTTGATCCCCAACTGGCTGGCGGTGCTCTTAATCGCGGCGGCAATTTGTGAAGGAGCGTGCAGTGAAAGATCGGTGGTTACCAGCCCCAGCGTAGTGATGGTTTCCCTGCTAGCTGCTGTGCGACGCGGTTAGGTGTGTAATTCAGCGCCGCCATCGCCTGTTCCACTTTACTGCGAGTTCGGGATGAAACGTGGGGCGCCTGATTCAGCACGCGGGAAACCGTCTGATAGGAAACCCCAGCATATTCTGCGACATCGTTTAATGTGATGGTTTTCTGCTTCATAGCGGCCATTCCGTGCGTTAGAGGGCATTATCATAACAAATCGTGCAGGGAATCCGTAATCGATGTGTGTATTTCGGTTAATTGACGCTGGTTAAAATGAAAGTGTGCCAAAGCTGAAGTGTGTCAAAAGTAAAACCGGGAGCGAGTGCTCCCGGTCGTGTGGCCGACGTTTACTGTTCGGATAGCACAAACATGCCGTAAGGGTGGATTTGCAGGTAGTAGCTGTCGCCCGGATTCGGCTGAAGCTGGGTGGCGTTAACCTGCAACAGCATCGATTGACCGTGCCAGTCCACCTGTACTTCGTACTGTGGTCCCATGTAGGCGACCTGCGTGATGGTGCAGCGCTGGCTTTCGTCACCTTGATGGCTGAGCGTAATCGCTTCCGGGCGAATACCGACGGTCGATTCGTTCAATCCTGCTGCAAATCCCTGTGGGCGCGGGATAAGGTAGCCGTAAATATTCACACTGTCTGCCGTGAAGGTGGCGGGGAAGATGTTGGCATCCCCCATAAAGCTGGCCATGAAGCGGGAAGCTGGTTGGCGGTAGAGCTCCTGCGGCGCACCTAACTGCATGATTTTTCCTTTATTCATCACCAGAACCATGTCGGACACCGCAAAGGCTTCGCTCTGGTCGTGCGTGACGTACAGAGAAGTGATGTTGAACTGCTGCTGAAGTTCGCGGATTTTTTCACGCATACTGCGGCGCAGGTTGGCGTCCAGGTTACTCAGTGGCTCATCGAACAGTAGGACTTTAGGCTTGAGGATCAGCGCACGCGCCAGAGCGACACGCTGCTGCTGTCCGCCGGAAATTTGGTCGACGTAGCGATCTTCAAACCCTTCCAGATCGACCAGCGCCAGCGCTTCTTTCACGCGCTGATTGATTTCAGCCTTCGGCCGACCGAGCATTTTTAGCCCGTAGCCGATGTTTTCGCCCAGCGACATATGTGGGAAGAGGGCGTAAGACTGGAACACCATACAAATATCGCGCTGCTGAATCGAGCGCTCGGTGACGTCTTCGCCGTCGATGAAAATCTGGCCTTCTGTCGGTTTTTCCAGACCGGCAACGGCTCGCAGTACCGTGGTTTTACCGCAGCCAGACGGCCCCAGCAGCGTGACCATTTTTCCCTGTGGGATCGCCAGATTCAAATCATCAATGACGGTGTTGTTGCCGAAGCGTTTAGTGATGTGCTTCAGTTCGACAAAGCTTTTTTCAGTATTCAAGGTAATCACTCCGCTTAGGCATTATTCTTGGCTTTCGTGCGGGAAATCCGCGCTTCACCGACCAGATAATCGAACAGGAAAATAATGGCCAGCATGACCACAATCAGGATGGAACCGTAGGCAATCGCCATACCGTATTCACCGTCTTCCACGCGGTTAAGAATGTAAGACGTGGCGACGCGAGTATCCGGTGTAACCAGGAAGATAATGGCGCTGACGGTGGTAATCGCACGTACGAAGCTGTAAATCAGCGCAGACAAAATGGCCGGACGCAGCAGCGGTAGCAGGATATAAAACACCGTGCGCATCGAACCTGCACGTAGGCTGAGTGATGCTTCGTCCAGTGATTTATCCAACTGTCCCAATCCGGCAATACCCGCCCGGATACCAACCGGCACGTTACGCATCACCATCGACATGATGACAATCACCGCCGTGCCCGTTAAGTAAACCGGCGCGCTGTTAAAGGCCAGGATGTAAGACACACCGGCAACGGTGCCCGGCACCGCAAAGCACAGCATGGTGGTGAACTCGATGGCTTTCTTGCCGTAGAACTGTTGGCGCACCACGATGTAGGCGATGAGTAGTCCAAACAGTGCCGTAATCGGTGCAGCGATACCTGCGAACAGCAGTGTATCCAGCAGGGAAGGCCAGGCGCCGTCGCTAAAACCTTGTCCGAACAGTTTGCTGAAGTTTGCCAGGGTCAGGGTGTAATCCACGCCCCAGTTAACGGTAAAGCTGCCGTAGAAAATGCTGCCGTACAGCAGGACGTTAAAGGCAATCCAGACATAAAGCAGGATGCTGACGATCCATACCAGCGAAACGGGCAGCGGCTGTACATCGCCCCGGGAGGATTTGCCGGAAATAGTGACGTAGGAGCGTTTACCGATCCACAGATATTGCACGCAGAATACCGCCAGTGAGAACAGCAGCAGAACAACGCCGAGCGTACTGGCCGACTGGTAATCCAACTGTGCCCCAGTAATGTAGAAGTAAATCTGGGTAGCGAGGACGTCGAAGTTGCCGCCCAGCACCAGCGGGTTACTGAAGTCGGCCAGCGACTGGACGATCACGATCAGGAACGAGTTAGCCAGCGCCGGTTTCAGTAGAGGCAGGAAAACCCGCTGAAAGGTTTGATAGCGGTTGGCACGCAACGTGTAAGACGCTTCTTCCAGCGACGGATGAATCGTCTTCATCGCGCCTTCGAGAATCATAAACGACATCGGCGTGAAGGCGAGCACCTGCGCCAGCCAGATACCGGTAAAGCCGTACAGCCAGTTGGTATTCGTCAGGCCGAACCAAGCCGTCATCAGCTCGGTAACATAGCCGGAGCGGCCCATCATCAGCGTTACGCCTAACCCGACGACAAACGGTGGTGTAACGATAGGCAGAATGGAGAAGATACGGCCGATAATCGCAGAGCGGCGGGCAATACGCGAGGTGTAAATTGCCAGCACCATACCGAAGAAAGTACAGCCGATCCCGACGGCAACCGACAGCAGGAATGAGTTCCAGATCACCCGTAGAATGTGTGCTTGGCTTAGAACCTGCATAAATGCCAACGGCGCGAATTCACCGCTGTCATTGGTGAACATCGGGATGAAGATGGCGATACTTGGGTAAAGAATAAATACGCTAATCAGCGCAATGATGCTGATGAGTGAGCCGATGACGAAGCGATCGCCACCCAGCCAGTCAAGCCGCGAGAGCGCCAGCGTAATAATTGCACTCAGCGCAACAAACAGTCCAATAGAGCCATAGCCCATTCCGCGACCTTCAATGGTCGCACTGATGACCACAAAAAGAGTGCAGAACAGGGCATAAGCCGCATCAAAACGGTGGCGACTACGCTGTTCCCGGCTGGGAGTAAGTAGTGGACGCGCCAGTAATCCTAACGGCAGTAGAAACCAAAGCAGGCTGATATTCAGGCTAGACCAACTGTAGGCCGCCAGCAATTCATCGCGTGAGGCATTGAGCAGACCGTAGTCCAGACTCCATGCTGGCAGCAGCAAAAAGGTTGCTGCAATCAGCGCCAGCCACAGAAAAACGGGATCCCGTTTAGGCGTCGGTGAGAGAGTGAGTGTGTGTGACATAAGGTTCCCTGGTGCTTTATAGCGTTGTTTTATAAGATTGAATCGTCACAGGTATTGGTTGGTGAATAATATTGAGTCATGGTCAATCAGCGATGCTGAGAACACGGCGTTAAGCGAAATGCGGTATCGCCGTGTTCCCGTTGTTTTTGCAATCAATCAAGGACAATCAATCGAGATTATTGGCCCATTTTGACTTCGTTAACCCACTTGGAAATCAGCTCTTTACGCACGTCTGCCGCGCCGTATTTGTCCATGTCGTAGTTGATCAGTTTCAGATCCTGCAATTTCAGCGACAGCGGGGACGCTTCGGCAGTGGTGTTAGTCAGGATCTGGTAGGATTGGCCTTTCTTCCAGGAGAGTTCCTGTGCTTCTTTCGATAGCGCCCAGTCAACGAACAGTTTGGCGTTATCCATATTGCGCGCGCCTTTCAGGATGCTGACGCCGCCAATTTCATAGCCAGTCCCTTCACACGGGGAGATCAGTGCCAGCGGTGCGCCTTTCTCTTTCTCCAGCGAGTAGTCATGCAGGAAGCCGATGCCGATGGCGGTTTCACCGCGCGCGGCGTTGCGTGCCGGGGCAATACCGGACTTAGTGTATTGCGACACGTTGGTGTTCAGTTTCTTCAGGTAATCAAAGGCCTGATCCTGGCCCCAAAGCTGGGAGAACGTTGCCAGCGCGGTATAGGCTGTGCCGGAACTTTGTGGATCGGCAATCTGGATTTCGCCTTTGTAGACCGGATTGGTTAGATCTTTCCAGCACTGTGGCACGGGTAGATTTTTCTCTTTCAAGCGGTCGGTGTTAACGCCAAAACCAAGGATGCCGACATAAATGGCCGATGAGTAGTTGCCTTTACGTTTGGCAGGATCGCGGAACTGCGGCATGATCTGCTCAAGGTTTTTAGACTGATACGGCTCCAGTAATTCCATTTCGCCGGCCTGAGATTGTGGGTCCAGCGTGCCGCCGTACCAGACATCAGCCTGTGGGTTCTTTCTCTCCGCATCGATTTTTGCCAGCGTGCTGCCCGCACTGTTACGGAGGAATGATACTTTGACGCTGTATTTTTCGCTGAAAGCTTTAGTTTCTTCCTCGCAAAAGGTGTTAGTAGCACCACAGTAAACTACTAAGCGCCCTTCGGCCCGAGCAGTGGTGGTGGTGACAGCAGCAACGGTCAGTCCAGCGGCGATGAGGGTAGTTAAGGTAGTCAGTTTCATGATGTTTTCCTTAGTATATCCCCGTCATACTTCAAGTTGCATGTGCGTTGGCTTTCCTCGCTCACCCCAGTCACTTACCTGAGTAAGCTCCTGGGGATTCGCTGTGTCGCCGCCTTCCTGAAACTCGAATTATTTAGGGTATAGTTATCGATTGTTATTGCTGTTTTGATGTCATCAAGCTTTCCCGGCGGCTGATACCTGCCATCAGCAGCGGCATCAATAACAGTCCGATACAGGCTGAGGCCAACGCCAGCAGAGTAAAAAATCCCGACCATCCATAGTGTTGCAGCACCTGTGCTAGCGGCCAGCCCGCCAGTGCTGCTCCCAAGTAGGCAAACAACGCCAGAAAGCCTGTCACCGTGCCTGCTGCATCCTTATGGCTGTATTCCGTCGCAGCCAGACCAATCAACATCTGTGGTCCAAAAACAAAAAAACCGATACTGAAGAAACAGGCCGCGAGTAGCGAATAGTGGTGAATTGGTGCCAGCCACAGCGCGGTCATAGTTAAAAACAGTCCGAGTGCAAACAGCAAAATCATCGGTGCGCGTTGACCACGAAACAGCAAATCCGATCCCCAACCGGCAAACAGTGCCCCCAGCAATCCGCCCAGTTCAAACAGCGATAGCGTGGCGTTCGCGCTGAGCAGGTTGAAGCCGTGGCTTTCGGACAGCCAGATATTTCCCCAGTCATTCAGTGCTATGCGAATCAGGTACACCAGAATGTAGGAGAACCCGAGCAGCCAGATGGTGCGGTTGCGCAGAATCGCATCACGCAGAATCTGACGCATCGGCATCGGTGGACTCTGCTGCTCCTGACGAAGCTCCAACGCATCGCGCCGCCATTGGCCGACGCTGGGTAATCCCTGCTGTTGCGGTTTGTCGCACAACTGCCAACACAGCCACAGGCCGATCACAATCCCGATAATGCCTGGCACCAGCAGCGCCGCTTGCCAGCCCCATTCGGAGGCCAGATAGCCCGCCAGTAAAGGAACTGCTGCACCGCCGATGTTGATCGATGTATTCCAGCATCCCCACCAGAGGCCGCGCTCATTGCGCGAATACCAACTACTCAGCAGTCTGGCGCAGGGAGGCCAACCCCAACCTTGAAAGAAACCGTTCAGCGCCCAGACAATTAGCAAACCAGTGAGCGACTGGCAGTACATGAACAGAATGTTCAGCACACCAGTAATCATCAGCCCGACGCCCATAAACCAGCGTACCTGAGTGCGATCGCACACGATGCCGGAGATAAATTTGGACGCGCCATAACAGAGATAAAACAGCGTCCCCAGCAGACCGATATCGCCTTTGCTTAACCCTAATTCCAACTGCATCACCGGCATGACGAAGTTGATACTTTTACGCGTCAGGTAAAACGTGGCATACCCGATGACCATGGAAATCAACAACCGCGGTCGCCAGTAGCGATAGCGCTGACTGATTTGTGCTGGTGAAAGCTGTCCCTTTGGAAACATGGGTGCCTGCATGGGGTTCTCCGTCGCGTTGAGAGAAGAGTAGGAGGATGCGAATGAAAAAGGATGAGACAAGGTTTTAGATGACTAGGAAAAATTCCTAATTAGTCGTCTTTTTGTTTAAATTTTGTGGGCAGGTTAACAATTATGTGCGTGCCGCGCGGCGTGGTGGATGCCTCGTTGACGACGGCTTTCACCAGCCAGTTTCCGCCCAGCGCCTGCACGCGTTCTTCAATGCCTCGCAGGCCGAAGCCGCCGCTTGTTGGATGTGCACTGTCTTTCTGTGTGATGCCCACGCCGTTATCAATGACGTCGAGTGTAATCATGTCATCCTGTTGGCTGAGGCGAATGGTAATCTGCGTGGCGCTGGCGTGCTTGTTGATGTTGTTGAGCAGTTCCTGCACCAGCCGGTAAAGCGTGAAAATCACCACGTCATCATGAGGGGGCGTGGGAAGCTGATAATCTAATTGGAACTGGATGCCGCGAGCCGCAAAGGCGAATTCATCCGCCAGATGATGCAGCGCTTTATCCAGCACCATTTCATCCAGCACTGGAGGTCGCAACTGGCGCAACAGTTGGCGTGTAGTGTGGTGGATTCGCCGTGACAGCTCGCTGATTTGTCCGGCGGCATGTTGTGCTGCCTCGGCTGGCGCGCTGTGTTTCACCAGCATGGCCTGAATTTGAATCGCGGTGATGTTTTGACCGATATCATCATGCAGCTCGCGCGCGATATCTTTGCGCACGGCTTCTTCGGTATGAATGATGCGTTCCATCAGCTGGCGGCGGGTTTTTAGCTCTTTTTCCAACTGCTGGCGGTAGCGCTGAAGACGCTGTGCCAACTGTTGCTGACGGCTGATAGCGATCCCCAATCCAATGCCGAGTAGCGCCTGCGTAGAGAGAAACAGCTCTAGCTCCAGCAGGTCATCAAAGGCTCCGCTCACCTGGCGAGTGACGGCAATCATCAGGCTGCCGAGTACGGCGGACAGTACGCCACCTTGCCAACCGAATTTATACGCCATCACCACATTGGGCAGAAAAACGAAGATCAGCAGCAGGCGTTCCATCTCGGGTGTGAACGCCATTTGCAGGCAAACGCCGATAGAAAAAAACAGCGAGCACCAAATCAGCAGCGAGGTACGCAGCGGTGGATCGGGGATCTCCTGTGCCAGCAACGTCTGCAAGTGCTGCTGCTTGATGTATTCGTACAATAAATAGATGAACGGAATCAGCAGGACACCGCCGGTAAACGTAGCCAGCAGCGTTTGTGTCAGTTGCGAGGGTAACCAGGGGCCGATAGCAATGCCGTGCAGAATGGTGTTAAGCGTCAACGCTGCCAGCAACAGCAGCAGTCGTTGCCAATAGAGCGTATAGCGATGCCAGATTTTATGCGTGATGATGGCTGGAATCAGGCTCAGAAAGGGGGAAAACAGTAGCAGCGAGTGCGTCATGAGCTGCTCGCTGATAAGCCAACTCTGTATAGCGATTTCCGCAAGCAGCAAGGTCGGCCAGTATTTGCGCGGCAGCAAAATCATCAACGCCAATCGCAACCCTTGCGGTAACAGTAGCGCCGCCTGCTGGCCGTTATTGCTTAAATAGAAACTGATGGTCCATAGCGCCAGCCAAATCAGGCTGTAGAAAAAGGCCAGAAACAGCGTCATACCGATGACGTGCAGGCGGCGCATTGGCTATTTCCCAGCCAGCAATTGGTGTTGCAGCGCAAAATGCACCAGTTCTACTGTGGATTCACACTGTAATTTACTGAGAATATTAGCGCGGTGAACGTGGACCGTCTTATGGCTAAGTTCGAGCTGTTCGGCGATGCTTTTCACACTAACTCCGTTGATTAGCAGGCTGAATATTTCCCGTTCGCGTGGGGTCAGCGCCAGCAGTTCCTTCGGTGGCTGCTGCTGATGGCGAATGGCGTGCAGGGCATCGGCACACAGATAAAGGCCACCGCTACTGACTACGCGAACCGCTTGCACTAATTCTTCCGGGCCGCAGCGCTTCGTGAGGTAGCCGCCCGCGCCCGCATCCAACGCGCTTTGTACAAATGCAGTGGTGTCATAGATGCTCAGAATAATGGCGCGAAAATTGGGGCGCTGTTGGCGTAGGCGGTTTAATAACGACAGGCCACTTTCATCCGGCATGGCAATATCAATCACGGCAACGTCAATCGGCTGTTTGAGTAAATGCGGCCACGCCTGCGCCGCCGAAGCATATTGCCCCACGACCTGAATGTCATTCTCTAGTGTCAGAAGCTGTGCAAATCCAGACCGTACAACGATGTGATCGTCAACCAAAGCCACATTAATCATGGTTTCGCCGTGTGCATCTAAAGTCATCAAAGTGTCATAATGCGGGGGAATGCAAAGGCGAGCAATAGCAGATAATTAAAATGGAATCGGCTTAACAGATATCACCACACTGATTTGGCCGAATGATGAAAGGCATATTGATAGAACGCGGAGTTATTTGACTCATTGAATCGAGGGACATACTGTTTTTCTCCTTAAATCCGTGTAGTTAGAAATCGATGTATTTAAGGTATCAGGTGAAACAGAATGATGAAAAAATGGCGTATAACGCTGGTGGCGGGAGTCGTCAGCGCGGCAATGGCGTTGACTGCGTGTGATAATGCAGGTAACTCTGCCAATCATATTAAAGTCGGTGTGATTAATGGCGCGGAGCAGGATGTTGCTGACGTCGCGAAGAAAGTAGCCAAAGAAAAATATAATTTGGATGTCGAGCTGGTTGGGTTTAGCGGTTCGCTATTGCCGAATGAGGCGACGGATAAACGCGATCTGGACGCAAATGTATTTCAACACCGCCCTTTTCTGGAACAGCAAAATCGTGAACACGGTTATAAGCTGGTGGCGGTAGGGAATACCTTCGTTTTCCCTATGGCGGGTTATTCGAAGAAGATAAAGAATATCAACGATCTGAAAGACGGCGATACCATCGCGATTCCTTTCGATCCTACTAATCTGGGACGAGCGCTGTTATTACTGGAAAAAACCGGATTAATTACTCTGAAGCCGGATACGGGGCTGTTGCCGACGGTGCTGGATATCACAACCAATACGCATAACCTGCGTATTATGGAGGTGGAAGGTGCACAGTTACCGCGTTTGTTAGACGATCCGAAAGTGACGGTGGCGATCATCAGTACAACCTATATTCAGCAAACGGGCTTAACGCCAACCAAAGACGGCATTTTTATTGAAGGTAAAGAATCTCCGTATGTGAATATCATTGTGACCCGCGAGGATAATAAAGAAGCGGAGAACGTGAATAAATTTATTAAAGCCTATCAATCTGATGAGGTTGAGCAGGCGGCAGACCGTATTTTTAACGGTGGTGCAGTAAAAGGTTGGTAATACGCATTTTTGCGCTGCTGTTTTTACTAAAGGAATGGCAGCGTATTAATTGGTTATTTAATTATTCGCAAGGTTGTTTTTTTATTAAACTCGATTAATAAGCTTAGTGAAATCCCTTATATACACTCTTTAATTGTCGGCGGTGTGTTATTTGTCATCGATTAAATAATGCATCGTAAGACATTACTATTCACTAATTGTAAAGAGGGATATTTATGGCTTATCCAACAACAAATCTTACTGGAATTATTGGTTTTGCAAAAGCGGCGAATGTTACCGGAGGGACGGGCGGTAAAGTTGTTACGGTAAATTCTCTGTCCGATTTTAAGTCTGCTGTGAGCGGTTCCACAAAAACCATCGTGGTGCTTGGCGCATCACTAAAAGCATCAGCGTTGACCAAAGTGGTATTTGGCAGCAATAAAACCATTGTCGGTTCTTTTGGCGGGGCTAATGTACTGACTAATATCCACCTACGTGCTGACAGTAATTCAGCTAACGTCATTTTCCAGAATCTGGTTTTTAAACATGATGTTTCCATCAAGGATAATGACGATATCCAACTGTATTTGAACTACGGTAAAGGTTATTGGGTGGATCACTGCTCATGGCCGGGGCATACGTGGAGTGATAGTGATGGTAGCCTTGATAAACTGATTTATATCGGTGAGAAAGCAGACTACGTCACGATCAGTAACTGCTTATTCTCAAACCATAAGTATGGTTGTATTTTCGGCCACCCGGCAGATGACAATAATAGTGCCTACAATGGCTACCCACGTTTGACCATCTGCCACAACTATTACGAAAATATTCAGGTTCGTGCACCCGGCCTGATGCGTTATGGTTATTTCCATGTCTTCAACAACTACGTCAATAAATTCAATCTGGCCTTTACGGTCGCACAGAATGCCAATGTACTTTCTGAGCGCAACGTATTTGGCTCCGGTGCAGAAAAGAAAGGCATGGTTGATGATAAAGGCAACGGTTCAACCTTTACGGATAATGGCAGTTCACCGGCAGCGGTAGCAAGTAAATCACCTGCGGCTAAATGGACGGCATCATCTAACTATTCATACAGTTTGATGACCACTGCGGCGGCTAAATCTTGGGTGGTTTCTAATGCGGGAGCACAAAATAGTGCGCTCAAGTTTCCATCATAATCATTGAACGTTATTTATTAGTAGTTGAAGTTTATTAAATATTGAGTATGTGTAATATGCCACTCGGTGAACATATCAATTCGAGTGGCATATTTATTTTAATCGGTTAATTGAAGTAACCACCTACTTAAGCGGCGATATTATTTCTTGGGCTGTGGGTGAAATACCACTCGACCGTTTTCTTAATTAATTCTTCTGTGGCATCGACATAGTATTGCGGGGTGGTTTTGACTTCCTGCTCCAGAATCAGTGGAAGTTCTGTACAACCCAAAATAATTTTTTCGACGCCAGCCTGCAACAGGCGATCTTTTACCGGTGACAGCATGCTATAGGCCCCAGCAATATTACCGGATTTATAGGCATAGATACTTTCCATTACCTGGTGTTGGTCAGCTTCATCCGGCGTGTAGCACTCAATATCATCGTTTATTAGGTTGTCCTGATAAATTCTCGCTGTCACTGTTGCCGTCGTCGCTAATAAGCCGACGCGTGTAGTATTAGCGTTCCTAATTGCCTGACAGGTCACATCTATAATGCTGATCATTTCCGCGCGGCACTGTTGTTTTAATTCATTGAACCAATAATGTGCGGTATTGCACGGAATAATGATGCATTCAGCGCCTGCATTTTCGAGAATTTTCATATATTGCAGCATTTTGTCCAGCGGTGACGCGCTGTGCTGGAGGATGCACTGTGTTCTGTCAGGGATATCAGGAATAGAAACCGCAATCATTGGAATGTGGTCTTGATCCCGATACGCTGGCGTGTTTTTGATCAGTTTTTGCATCGCATCGACGGTGGCACCCGGCCCCATACCACCCAGAATTCCCACGAGACTGTTCATGCTGTTAACCCTGTAGCATTATGAAATTAAAAGGATAATCGCACACTGGCGGGCAATGTGAATTGCTAAATTCCCATCTGCTATGTATGATTTGCATAACTATTGGCATCCCTATGCTTTTACTGGGTTTAACGGCGTGCCATAGAAAGAATCGTTGTTGATGATGTAAAGCGTGGGGGGCGGGGACGAAAACATGACGCTGAGCGTTTTGAGTGAGGGGTGATGCTAAACAATATCGAAACCAAGTGGCTCTATGACTTTATCATGTTGGAAGAACACAGGAGTTTTACGCTGGCTGCCGAGAAGCGGAATATCTCTCAATCTTCATTCAGTCGGCGCATTCAGGCGCTGGAAGCGGCCGTCGGGTTTGATATTTTTGACCGCAGCGCACTGCCATTGCAATTAACCGAGCAGGGGCGCGTGTTCCACGCTTATATCCGCAATACATTGGACGATTTAGAGTATCAGCTTAATAAGCTGCACGGCGGGGATAATTACAAAAATAAGATCACCATTGCGGCAGCGCATTCGCTGTCGGTGTTTATCATGCCGGAGTTGTTAAAAGACGTGCCGGACCCGCAGGAGAAAATCTTCTATGTTGAATCGATCGATGTAGATGAAGCGGTGCTGAATCTTAAAGAAGGGCGTAGCGACTTCATTTTTTCGTTTTACAATGAGGATCTGATGGGGGAGCCCTTTATGCATGAGAAGATACTGGAATCCCGGCTTTATCCGGTCTGCGCGTGCGACAGTGCAGGGAAGCCGCTGTTTGATGTGAGTGCCTCATCGGTGCCACTGCTCAACTATACCGAGACAAGCTACATGGGGCGTCAGGTCAGCCGTTACTTATCCAGCGTTGACAGCGATAAGTTTACGGTCAATTTTGTTTCCTCCATGAGCGACTTGCTCAAGCGTATGACCAAGAAAGGCTATGGCATTGCCTGGCTACCGGACTATTCCATTCAGGAAGAGCTGAAAAATAAAGAGTTGGCGATCCTGAACATGGAAAATGCGGTGATCCGCATGGGTGTTTATCTGTATCGGCTTGATGCGCGTCTGAATGTCGCTTCCGAGAAGTTTTGGCGCTACATGAAAGGGCTGTCATCGACGTCCGGGTTATAAACGTCGCGATACGCGATAATAGACCGTGAGATAAAAAAATAGCGGCCCGCAGGCCGCTATAGATCATTCACTCGCTCAGCATTAGCTATTTTGTGTCGCTTGCTGAGGTTCCTGATAGGCGACGACTTCGTCGGTAGCGTCTTCCTCATCGTCGTCGTGGATGTCTTTTTCCAGACTGGCCACAACGGCAGTAGAGATACTGTTACCGATGACGTTAGTTGCAGTACGACCCATATCCAGGAACTGGTCGATACCGATAATCAGCAGAATACCGGCTTCCGGCAGGCTGAACATTGGCAGTGTTGCCGCAACCACCACGATAGAAGCACGCGCCACGCCCGCCATTCCTTTACTGGTGATCATCAATGTCAGCAGGATCAGGATTTGCTGGGTAAGGCTCAGGTCGATGTTGTAAGCCTGTGCGATAAACAGAATTGCAAAGGACTGGTACATCATTGAACCATCAAGGTTGAACGAATAGCCCAGCGGCAGCACAAAGCTGGTGACTTTTTTCGGTACGCCGAATTTGGTCAGTGCTTCCATGGTTTTCGGGTAAGCGGACTCACTACTCGCGGTAGCGAAAGCCAGCATGGTCGGTTCACGAATCAGCTTCGCCAATGTCACAATGGCTTTGCCCAGGAACAGGTAACCAACTAGGAACAGCACGCCCCACAGCACGGCCAGACCAAGGTAGAACTCACCGATCAGTTTACCAAAGTCGTAAAGCAGTCCCAGGCCTTGTGTGGTAATCGCGGAAGCGATTGCGGCAAACACCGCAATCGGTGCCAGCGCCATCACGTAGTCGGTCACGCGGAACATCACTTTGGTCAGTTCTTCGATCATGGAAATGATCGTGGTCGCGTGTTTGTTTTTGCCTTTTACATAGGCAAGCGCGGAGCCGAAGAACAGAGAGAAAACCAGAATTTGTAGGATTTCATTGTTCGCCATCGCTTCTACGATACTTTTCGGGAAGATATGGCTGATGAAGCTCTTGAGCGTAAATCCATCCGTATTCAGGCCAGTTGCAACCTGTTGTGCAGGGATGTCGAGATTCATGCCTGCCCCCGGTTGGAACAGGTTAGCGAAGAGCATGCCGATCAGCAGGGAAATGAATGATGCGCTGACAAACCAGATCATGGCTTTCATACCGATACGGCCAACGGCAGAAGAGTTTCCTCCCATGCTTGCCAGGCCAGAAACCAGCGTAGCGAAGACCAGTGGCGCGATGATCATTTTAATCAAACGCAGGAAAATATCGGTAACCATGTTGAAATAAGATGCAACTTCTTTTGCTCGACTGCCATCAAGATATTGATGGCAGGCCCATCCGATTAATATTCCCAGGACGATAGCCAAGACTATCTGTACAAGTAACTTCTGCCTTTGCATATAAACCTCATGTTGATGAATTGATTCAGACAACACAATATTATTGCCGCGTGATGGCTGGTGCTTTCCCTGAATACACCAAGCCCTCACCCGAATCTGTTATTGGGGTGTTGTGTCTGCCCGGCGATATTACAACGATTCTTGCTTTTTACATTTTTTTTCTGCGGATTGTTATGTAATTGTGATCTTTGTCATGCGAAAAATGCATGTCCTCACCGCTTGTAATGATAAATGGGGATGTGGGGCGAAGATCGAAAAAAAAGCGTTATTTGTATTAACCTTTTATTAAACAATGTTTTGGGTTGATTTATTGCTGGTGAGATGAAGCGGGGTAAGGTGTTGAATTAGTGTTGCTAATGATGCTGTGGATTACATCAATAAAATACATGGTCAATTGGTTAAAAACTAGGTAGTAATAAAAAAACAATCAACGAAAGAATGATATATATCGCACTTATTGATTACATTAGTTTTTTAATTATTTTAACTATGACTTGCATTTGTTAATCATGGTAGCTGATAACGTCACGCTAAATAAAGTATAATTATTAATCAAGGTGTTTCTGTTTTGTAATATTTATCGTGCTGCGGTTATTTAAAATGGTGTTCTTTGTTGTTTGAATGGATG
Source organism: Pectobacterium wasabiae CFBP 3304 (assembly GCF_001742185.1). Taxonomy (NCBI): domain Bacteria; kingdom Pseudomonadati; phylum Pseudomonadota; class Gammaproteobacteria; order Enterobacterales; family Pectobacteriaceae; genus Pectobacterium; species Pectobacterium wasabiae. The sequence goes on along the minus strand of NZ_CP015750.1, from coordinate 4,976,310 downwards.
TTATCGATTATTTAAAATAATGTTGTTAATTTATTTCACTGAAAAGATTGCTGTTTACTACGGCGTTCTGACCAAGCCGAAACAGCCTTGCATCGAAAATGATGAAACCACCACGTAAAAGCGCGTTATGCCAACATTCCGTGGTGGTTCAGTAGGGCAATTCGTTAGTTGACGTTTTCTGCCGTGGAGCGCAGGCGATCTTTCAACTGATTGTACTCATGCTGCACATAGGTTTCTGCTGCCTGCTGATCGTCAATAGCTTCCAGCTTCACGGCGCAGTGTTTATATTCCGGTGTTTTGGATACCGGATCGAGATGATCCAGCGTGAGTTCGTTACAGGCCCCAATCCACCACTGGTAGGTCATGTAGACGGCACCTTTGTTGATGCGTTCGCTAACGGCGACACGAGAGATAACCTTGCCACGTCGTGAGGAGATCCACACCAGTTGCTGATCGTGTATTCCTAAACGCTCGGCGTCATGAAGGCTAATCTGTACGTAACCGGGTTCATCCGCCAGCGTTTGCAGGGCGGTGCAATTGCCCGTCATGGAACGGCAGGAATAGTGACCGACTTCACGCACGGTACACAGCACCAGCGGGTAATCCTCATCCACCAATTCCATCGGCGGCCGCCATTCGGCTGTTAACAACAGGCCTTTACCGCCAGGGCGATCGAAGTGATTGCCTGCGTACAACCACGGTGTGCCGGGGCTGTCTTCCGTCGGACACGGCCACGGCACATAGCCTAGTCCGGCCATTTTCTCGTAGGTTGCGCCGTAATACAGCGGGCAGAGCTGTCGCAGCTCGTCCCAGATTTCCTGTGTATTGTTATAGTGCATCGGATAACCGAGAGCCGTCGCCATCAGGCTGATGATTTCCCAATCGGGTTTGACATCGCCCTGAGGTTCCACCGCTTTATAAAAGCGTTGGAACCCTCGGTCAGCGGCGGTATAAACCCCTTCGTGCTCGCCCCAGGAGGTTGCCGGTAAAATGACATCGGCAATCGCGGCAGTTTTGGTCATGAAGATATCTTGTACGATCAGCAAATCCAGTTCGTTGAAGGCATCACGCAGCATCGACAGGTCTGGCTCGGTTTGCAGCGGATCTTCGCCCATGACGTAATTGGCTCTGATTTTTCCTTCTTTTATTTTATGTGGTAGATCGGTCAGCGAATAGCCAATTTTGTCAGAGAGTTCGGGGACGCCCCAGGCATCGGCAAATTTTGCCAGTACGGCCTTATCCGTGACGTTTTGATAACCGGGGAACATATTAGGTAGCGCGCCCATATCGCACGCGCCCTGTACATTATTTTGACCACGCACCGGCCCGACGCCAACGTTCGGACGCCCTAAATTGCCGGTCAGTAGTGCCAGACCGGACAGCCCTTTGACCACATCAACACCTTGCCCCCACTGCGTCACACCCATTCCCCACAGAATGGTAGCGGACGGTGCGGCGGCATACATCCGCATCGCGTCTCGAATTAATTTCGGTGATAAGCCGGTAATGTCAGCGACATATTCCGGTGTGTATTTCGCAACGGTCTGACTGAATTCGTCGAAACCTTCGGTATGGCGGGCGACGTAGGCTTTATCGTAGCGGCCTTCATTGATCAGTACGTTAGCAAATGCGTTGACCAGTGCCATGTTGGAGCCATTTTTCAACGGTAGCCACAGATCGGCAATGCGTGCGGTTTCGATGCGGCGCGGATCGCACACGATGATTTTTGCTCCGCGCGCTTTGGCTTTCAGTATCCGACGCGCGACGATGGGGTGTGAGTCTGCGGCGTTGTAGCCAAAAATCAGTATGCAGTCGGTCTTTTCAATTTCGCAGATGGAGTTACTCATTGCGCCATTGCCCAGCGTAACCTGTAGCCCGGCAACGGAAGGGCCGTGGCAGAGTCGGGCACAGCAGTCGACGTTGTTATTGCCGGTTACTGCCCGGGCAAATTTCTGCATCACGTAATTGGTTTCATTGCCGGGTCCACGGGACGATCCTGTGTGCATGATCGACTCAGCACCGTACTGCGCTTTAATCGCTTTCAGCCGGGAACTGGCGAAGTCGATGGCTTCATCCCAGGATACGGCCTCAAAGGGGGCTCCTTTTTGACGGCGGATCAGAGGCTGTTTTAAACGGGGAGTAAGAATCTTGGTGTCGTTGAGAAAATCCCAACCGTAGTAGCCTTTCAGGCACAGCTCACCTTCATTGGTGACGCCGTTTGCCCCTTCCGCACCAACCACTTTGCCGTTCTCTACCAGCAGGTTAATTTTGCAGCCTGACCCGCAATACGGACAGACGGTAAGCACTTTCTGCATGATTGTTCTCCAAAGCCGAGTCTTGGATCGTAAGAACTGCAGGTGTTGATGCAGTTGTCTAACTTTTGATAATCGCCGATAAAGAAAATTAATTTACTGATCGTAGTCATGCTCAGTGCGTGACAATGAGCCCTAACACGTTGAGCGTTGCGACCTTTTTCCATCGGATTTTTGTCTGGAAAATAACGCCGCAGCATATTCATCCTCTTTATCTGTTAATGCCTATACTGTTTTTGACGATACTGATTCTATGTGCCACCGATCGGGCTGATGTATTTATGCTTGTTGGCCGTTTAAAACAACGAGGACTGGCACCTCAGGGAAGATAATGCATTTTATTGGTTGAATTTTAAGCATGACTTCCCCATCCAACGGGTGATGAATCAGGGGATTCCAGAACGTTTGTTAAATCTCGCGGGATAGGGCGGGATACAACTAACGGCACAGTCATGAGCAAAAAGTAAATACTTTTCCGGCAGAGCGTGCGGGCGGGAAATATTTGTTAACGTCGCGGAGTGCATTATGGGATTTCTAAAAAATGTCAGCATAAAAATAATGGTGCTGGTGATAGTGGCTTCCTTACTGGTGGCGTGGGGAATAGCGTCTGGTTTTAGTCTTTACTCACTTTATCAGGTTACCCATTTGCTTGATAAAAGTGAGACTCAGCAAAAAACATATTCCCATCTGGTCTATGGAGCCGATCAATATTTTCGGGCCGTAACGCGTATGGAAAGAACGATGGATTACTTGCAGCGTAACGAGCCAGACAACGCCAAACAGACCTTGGAAATGGCGCAGGTAGCGCTAAAAAACACCAAGGATTCGCTGGAGAAATTCCAGGCGGCAGAGCATGTTGGCGTTGAGCACGCGACGGTTGATGCGGTAAGCAAAACGTGGCATGCCCTGATTGCTACCGCGATCGAACCGATGAATGCGGCGCTGCAACGTAGTGATTATGAAGGATTCCGACAGATATTTCGCTCTATTTACCCACCTGTTAGCTTGACGTTTGGGGATGACATTAAGCGTTATTCGGACGGCATTACTGCCTCGTCATTGATCCCAACCGTAAATGAACACAATGATCAAAACCGTAATGCGCTCATTGCTGTGATGGTTCTTGGTCTTATTGTGTTGATTTTCACCGAATATTACTTGAGGAATTATCTGGTTATCCCGATTTCGGTGCTTAAATCTCATTTAGCACAGCTAACGGCGGGGCGGTTGGGGTGTGAACTGGTTGAATTCGGTCGAAACTGTGCGGGAAGGTTAATCCCCGATATTAAAGCATTGCAGAAAAGTTTGCGCGATACGGTAACCGTCATCCGGCAGAGCACATCAGAAATCAATAATGGGACATCCAGCATTAAGGATGGCAATGATAATCTCTCTAGCCGCACAGAAGAGCAGGCGGCGGCATTGCAACAGACGGCTGCCAGCATGGAAGAGATTAGTTCCACGATACGGCAAACGACCGACCATGTGCATCAGGCGCGTAAGCTGGCGCAGGATGCGGCAGACATGGCGCAAAAAGGTGGAAATATCAGTACCAACGTGATGGCGACGATGGAGGGTATTAGCGCCAGTTCGCGGCATATTTCCGATATTACTTCGGTAATTAACAGCATTGCGTTCCAGACTAATATCCTGGCGCTGAATGCGGCTGTTGAAGCTGCGCGAGCGGGAGAGCAAGGGCGAGGGTTTGCGGTGGTCGCTGGGGAGGTACGCACGTTGGCGCAGCGTAGTGCACAGGCGGCAAAAGAGATTGAGGCGCTGATTGCGGAATCTGTCTCGCGGGTTGAAACCGGTGCTGGGCAGGTGAAGCAATCTGGTGAGGCAATGTCGGCAATTATCGCTTCCATCGCGCACGTGAACGATCTGATTGGTGAAATTGCGGCGGCAACGGACGAACAAACACGCGGTATTACGCAAATTAGTCAGGCGGTGCATGAAATGGATAGCGTCACGCAGCAGAATGCGTTGTTGGTGACACAATCGGCAGAGGCCGCAGCCCGGTTGGATGAACAAACCAGCGAGTTGTCTGCTGTTGTGGATGTGTTCAGTCTGGATTCGGATAGCGATCTGCAACCTGCTTTTTCCCGCCCAGCGTTGTCTGTCCCTGCTCATCGGGCTATCGGGCAGGGCACCACACCGCTGCTGTCGGTACATGGCCGTCACGGTGAAGGGTGGGAAAAATTCTGATCCGCCGTGGGGTTAAGCATGACCGTTGTTGAACGTATGTAGACAGTGAGTGCGAGAGAGTCAACGAGGCTGGGATGAACTGGCGGAAAGGAGTCTGCCCGGTTTCCTTGGTTGCCGCCTGAAGGCTCGTTGGTCATCGCCTAAAATTTCAGCGAAAAGCATTAACGTCAACATGTGTAATGCCTTGGATTACAGCAGGAAAAGGTATTTTTTCTGTAAATCTGACTGTGGTAACGTAAAGAAATATCATCTTAAGACTGGGATCTCTAGATTTTTAGCTGATAATGTTCATGAGTGGCATTATTTTTGCATTTATTTTTGTGCTGGTTTACGTGGTCTTTTTGCCGTTTTTGCGATCAAAAAAACCGTATTTACCTCATGAGTTGGAAAAATAGAGGATTTTTGGGCTGATAAACAAGGTTTGTAACTCTTTGTTACATACTAAGACTCTTGTTGGTTGTGTTTTCGTGACGTAAATCAAGACAGATTGCGACTTCAAAGTGATAATAAGAATAAATATCATTTGTGATCCATCACTCGCTTATGTCTATCTGGCAAAAAACGCTTCTGTTGTTGTGTTGGCTGTTTAGCTGTTCAGTGGCAGTTGCCGCGACCGATTACGCCTCATTCATTCACGATATCGAAACCCGGCTGGATAAAACGGCTCAGCTCTATGAGCAGCAAAAGCCGGATGACGCCCGCACCGAAGTTCAGATGGCCTATTTTGAGGTGTTTGAAAACCTCGAAGGCCCTATCCGCATCAATATCTCTGCGCAAAAAAGCTATCAGCTCGAAGCGACCTTCGGTGAAATTCGCCGCATGATTGGCGAAGGAAAGCCGCAGGCCGAGGTGCAGGCAAAAATTTCATGGCTGAAGGGCGAACTGGATGCCGTTTTGCCTGTGTTGTCGGGAGGGCACAAACTGGTTGCGCAGGAGCAGCACGGTGCCTATGACAATTCAGAGATCGCGCCGTACTGGCAGCAGAGCTTTAAAATCATCGATGACCAGCTTGCGCTGGCCGTGACTGAATATCAGGCGGGAGATTACAAAAAAGCCAGCCAGAACGTGCAGCAAGCGCATTATCAAGGGTTTAAAAACTCCGAGATGGAGATGTCGGTCAGACAGAATCGCTCCGCGCAGCAGGCCGCCTCCATTAATCAACAATTCTCCGCACTGATTGCGCTAGCCAGCCAACCCGATCAACTGACGGACGTTGCCTATCGGGTTACCACGCTATTGCAGGATATCGAGGATGTCCTGCCGGGGCTGCCGACAACGCGCGATAGCCAGCAGGCGACGGCAGCACCTGTCGCGAACGGCGATACTGGTGGTGTACCGGACGCGAACTGGGCGAAGGTCTCCGACGATATCAATCAGGCGATTGCCGCCGCAATTGCACAATACCGCGAGGGTCAGGTCAAACCCGCCATCATGGCGGTGCAGGATACCTACTTCGATCTGTTTGAAGCCACTGGCATGGAGAACAAAGTAGGTTCTCGTGATGCCGCGTTTAAATCTACGCTGGAAGGGTATTTCACCCGTCTGGTGAGCATGATGAATGCCAAACAGCCAGTTGAGCAATTGCAAGGGCAGGCCGACGCGTTGCAGCAGGAACTGGCAAAGGCGGTCACCATGTTGGGCGACGGCGATGAAACGCACTGGAGCCTGTTGATATACAGCCTACTGATTATTGTGCGTGAAGGGTTGGAAGCCTTGCTGATTGTGGCAGCGATCGTGGCCTATCTGGTGAAAAACAATCAGCAGGACAAATTGCCGCTGATTCGTCAGTCGGTTTACGTCGCGTTGCTGTGCAGCGTGATTACGGCGGTGATTTTCCAACTCGTGTTCACCAATTCCGGTGCCAGCCGCGAGCTGCTGGAAGGCATTACGATGCTAATCGCCGTGGTGATGCTGTTCTTCATGAGCTACTGGCTGTTGTCCAAAGTGGAAGCGCGGCACTGGAAGGCTTATCTGGAAGGCAAGCTGTCCCATTCGCTGAGCAGCGGTTCCATGATCGGGCTGTGGCTGACCAGCTTTCTAGCCGTGTACCGCGAAGGCGCGGAGACGGTGTTGTTCTACTATGCGCTGGTCGGTGATGCTAGCAATATGGCGGGGCACCTCTCCATTCTGGCTGGGTTTGCCATCGGCTGTGTCATCCTGCTGATCGCTTACTTCGTAATGCGCTACACCATCGTCAAATTACCGCTTAAGCCGTTCTTCATGTTTACTGGCTGCTTTATGTACCTGATGGCGTTTGTGTTTGCAGGAAAAGGTGTGCTGGAGCTGATCGAAGGCAAACTGTTTGAACCGACGTTGCTGACGGGTGTACCGGAAATCAGTTGGCTGGGTATTTATCCTTATGTGGAAACGTTGATACCACAGGGCGTGCTGGTTGCAGCGGCGTTGGCCGCTCTGTGGGTGATGCGGCGTAGAACGTCCACCGTCTGATAAATAATGAATCTGACGTGACTGTAATACTGAAAGCAATAAAGAGTAGAACATAACCATAAAACAACCCCTGCTCGCTTAGCGACATAAGCGTAGGGGAGACGACTGAGATGATGAGGATGGGTTTGATGAATATGCAAAAAAGTCTGATTGCAGGTGCCGTTATTGCCGGTATTTTCACTGCGCCTGCCGCACTGGCGTTTAAAGAATATCCAGCGGGTGAGCCTGTTTCCCTGAACGAAATGGAAATTGCCGCCGTTTATCTGCAACCTATCGACATGGAACCGCGTGGGATGGGCCTGCCCGCCGCGAAAGCGGACATCCATCTGGAAGCGGATATTCACGCTGCTGAAGGTAACAAGAACGGTTTTGGTGCCGGTGAATGGATGCCGTTCCTGACCATCGCGTATACATTGACTAACACCGATACTGGTGCGAAGCAGGAAGGAACCTTCATGCCGATGGTTGCCAGCGATGGCCCACACTACGGCGCGAACATCAAAATGATGGGCGTGGGTAACTACAAAGTGACTTACCACATCGATCCGCCATCAAAAGCGGGTATGCACCGTCACACCGATGGTGAAACGGGTGTAGGCCGCTGGTGGAAACCGTTTGATGTCAGCTTTGACTTCAAATACGTCGGCTTAGAATAAGGTCTTCTGCCCGCGATGCGCTGTCGCGGGCATGTTCACGTCTCTGTGGTTTGCTATCGCAGCCCACAGAGACGGTGATTTTTCGGTCAGCGTGCTGATGCCACTACACATCATGCCCAACTGACACACCTGCAAAACGCAGTCAACGCACATGTAACGTGAAGTGTGACGAGCCTATGAGTTATTTCTTTATCACGACACTCCAATCCTTCCTGCCGATTGCACTATTACTGGGGTTGAGCTGGAGTCATCGTTCCACGCCGACGATCGGGCCGCTGAGCTGGATCACACTGCTGGCGCTGTGTGCCGGTACGTTTATTGGCGTTCATTTTCCTAACGGGCGAGCGTTTCTGCTTGGGTTTACAGTGCTTCAAGCGCTTGCCTTGATCCTGTTTCTTGCCTGCCAGTGTTTTTCCCATCCGCGTCTCGGTTATCTGTGGCAGGCGTTGCTAGTAGCAGGCGCTGCGGTACAGTGGGGCAGCGATCCCAATCTGACTGCGTTAACGTCCACCCATGTGGTGAATACCGATCTGCTGCTGAATTTCAGCGCCGTAGTGCTGGCGTTTGGCTGGCTGGTATTTTGCGCCGCGCTGTGCGGCATGATTGTGCGTCGCATTTCTTTACTGCGTTGGCCGCTGCTGGCGTTGCTGGTCGTACTTCTGTTGTTGCCGATAAGCGGTAACCTGCTGCTGTTGCTGATGAAATTACAAGCGCTTGGGCTAACCAAGCCACGCCTGAGCTATGTGGCACACGTCACCAACAGTGCGTATTTATTAAATTACCTCAGTGCGCTATTCATGGCGGTATTGGCAGCGGGGCTGGTTTGGCCGCTGTTGCATGCACGTCGTGAGGTGCGGGTTACGCATGAGGCGATTGAAAAGCGTAAAGCGACGGCAGGCTACCGCACCGTGCGTCGCACGCTGCTGGCGACAGTCACGGCGCTGCTGGTTGTCGTCTTCGCTCAGCTCTATTGGGACAAGGTCGCGTCGCAGCCGCCTCGTCTGTCGGAAGCGCAGCCGGTGACGTTGGCGGCCGATGGCAAGGTGCATATTCCGATTGAGCAGGTGCGTGATGGCAAGCTGCATCGCTTCGTGTGGATTGCCGATGACGGCAAGGCTGTGCGCTTTTTCATCATTAACCGCTATCCCGATCGCCTGCGTCTGGGCGTGGTGTTTGATGCCTGCCTGCTGTGCGGCGATCAGGGCTACGTGATGGAAGGTAATCAGGTTATTTGTGTCGCGTGCGGTGTGCATATTTTCATCCCTTCTATCGGGAAGGCGGGGGGCTGTAATCCGGTCCCGATTGAAGGGTGGAGCAACGACGACAATGAATTGGTGATTGGGCGAGCCTCGTTGGCGGCAGGTACTAACTACTTCTCGACGGTAGTGTCGATGGAAGTGGTTGATCCGGTTGATGGTTCCAAGCTGACCAACGTGACCGCAGAGCATAAATATCGCTACGGCGGTAAAACCTACTTCTTCTCGTCAGAAGCGAACTATAACCGTTTCCGCGAAAGTCCCGCGAAGTTTGCCACGGCCAAAGCAGCGGCAGGCGAACCGGTGGAGGAGGAATAATCATGCTGTGGCGACTGTTACGCCAGTCCTGGCGCAGAAATATTCGGCGCAAATCGCTGGCGGTGTTGACCGTGTTTTTGGCGGCGGGGCTGATCTCCGCGCTGCTGGCGGTGTCCATAGACATCGGCGATAAAATGGCGCGCGAGTTGAAGTCCTACGGCGCGAATATTTTGATTGAGCCAGCAGGTCAGGCGGCGTTGCCTGCGCTGTTTGGCGAACGCAGCAATCCGCTGGAAGGACAGGACTTCCTCGATGAGGCTGAGCTGCCGAACATCAAAGATATCTTCTGGCGTAATAACATTGTCGGCTTCGCTCCGCTGTTGAGCGGCGATGTCGAGATTAATGGCCAGCCGGTTGCCGTATTGGGCACCTTCTTTTCCCAGCCTGTCGCGGTGCCGGATGAGGAAGACTATCGCACGGGACAACTGGCTGTTAGTCCTTACTGGCAGGTGGCAGGGCAGTGGCCGCAGGAACCGGTGACGACGGAAAATGTGGCGCAGGCGCTGGTAGGGAAACAACTGGCGACGCAAACGGGCTGGAAAGTAGGGGATAAACTCGCGCTGCACGGTTTGAAAGGCGACGCGACGGTGGAAATTAGCGGCATTCTGAGCAGCGGTGGTGATGAGGAAGGTCGTTTGGTGATGCCGCTGGCAACGGTGCAATCTCTGCTAGGACTGGCGGGTAAAATTCAGGCCATTCGCGTGTCGGCGCTCACCGTACCGGAAAATGAACTGTCGCGGCGGGCGCGTGAAAATCTGGAAGCACTCAACGCCGAAGAATATGACCTCTGGTACTGCACCGCGTATGTATCTTCGATTGCGCACCAGTTGGAAGAGGCGATTTCCGGTTCGGTTGTGCGCCCCATCTGGCAGGTCGCAGCCTCAGAAGGTGTGGTGATAGACAAGATTCAACTGCTATTGGCGGTAGTGACCTTTGCGGCGCTGGTGGCTTCTGCAATGGGGATCGCCTCGCTGATGACCAGCACTATCATGGAACGCGCCAAAGAAATCGGGCTGATGAAAGCGCTGGGTGCAAGACAGTGGCAAATCATGCTGCTGTTTTATCTCGAAGCGGCTCTGAGTGGTCTGGCGGGCGGTATCGCGGGCTGTGTCGCTGGTTGGGGGCTGGCAAAAGCGATTGGCCTGATGCTGTTCGGTGTACCGCTGAGCTTCGCGTGGATCGTCATCCCCTGCGTACTGGTGATCTCAATGCTGATCGCCATCATCGGAACGTGGTTCCCTGCGCGGCGCATTGCCAAACTGTATCCGGTGGAGGTGCTGTATGGGCGCTAATGGCTGGATGAATAGCATGTTCTGGCGTTTGGTGTTTCGCGCGCTGAGGTTGCGTATGCAGCGTGTCAGCGTGGTGTTCGCTGCACTGATGGTTGGGGCGGCGATTGTGACAGCGATGTCCGCCGTCTATTTTGATATCAACGCCAAGATGAGCCAGGAACTGCGCACCTTTGGTGCCAATTTTTACATCGGCCCGGCGCGCGGTAATACGATTCCACAAAGCACCTTTCAGCCGATTATCGACAACGCACCCGCGGGGCTAATCAATGCATCCAGCCCTTATCTGTACGGCATGGCACGTACAGAACTGGAGAAAGTGGTGCTGATGGGCGTGTGGTTCGAATCGCTGCGCCAGCTAGCGCCGTATTGGCAGGTCACGGGCAACTGGATTGGTGTGAGCTTCGACGATCGTAATGCCATGATCGGGGTGAAACTGGCAGAGCGATTAAACGTCAAAGTCGGTGACAGCATCACGCTGGTGGGGGACGGCGGGAAGCAGCGCTTGCAGATTAAAGGCATTGTGGAATCCGGCGATGCGACGGACAACATGCTGATCGTGAATCTGGATCTGGCGCAAAAATGGTTGGATAAAGAAGGTGCGATCAGCAATGCGTTGCTCAGCGTCAGCAACGATCTGGGGCAGGTCGATCGTTTTGCTGCACAACTCCAGCAGCAATATCCGCAGTTGGAGATCCGCCCAATTTTGAAAGTGTCGGCGTCGGAAGGTCAGGTGCTGAATAAAATCAAAGGGCTGATGGGGCTGGTTTCGGCGGTGATCCTCGTTTTGTCTTCACTGTGTGTGAACACCACGCTGATGGCGATTGTCGGCGAACGCGCGCGCGAGTTTGCGTTACAGAAAGCACTGGGTGCAAGTGGACGAGACATCATCCGGCAAATGCTGGCGGAAACCGGCATTATCGCACTGGCGGCCGTGGTGTGCGGTTCGCTGTTGGGCTACTTGTTGGCACAGGTGTTAGGCATGGCGGTATTCAACGCGACTATTTCCCTGCGTTTGCCGGTGTTCCCGCTCACGCTAGGGCTGTCTTTGCTGGTCGCGGCGGTTGCCGCCGTGGTTCCTACCCGGCGGGCGATTTATGTCGAACCGGCCAAAGTTTTGAAAGGAGAGTAGGTCGATGTCTGTAGAGGTGAACGTGCAGGAAAGGGCGCAGGCAGCGGAAGCGGTGATTGAAACTCGCCAGCTCTATAAACGCTTTGGTCAGGTTACCGCGCTGGAAGATATCAATATCCGCATCGCGCGCGGTGAATTTGTCGCCATCATGGGCGCGTCCGGTTCCGGTAAAACCACGTTGATGAATATTCTTACCTGTCTGGATACGGTCAGCGAAGGGCAGGTGCTGCTGGACGGCGTCGATGCCGCAGGGCTGGACGAGGAAGGACGGCGACAGTTCCGTGCTGATAAAATTGGGCTGGTATTCCAACAATTCCACCTGATTCCGTTTTTGACTGCTTTGGAGAATGTGATGCTGGCGCAGCATTACCACAGCGTGGTAGATGAAGCGGCGGCACAGCGCGTGCTTGAACAGGTTGGGCTGGCGCATCGTGTGGATCACTTACCCAGCCAGCTTTCCGGCGGTGAACAACAGCGTGTCTGTATTGCCCGCGCGCTGGTGAATGAACCTCCGGTGATTTTCGCCGATGAACCAACGGGAAATCTGGACGAAGAGAATGAACGACGGGTGTTGGATCTGTTGAAAGATCTGCATCGGCAGGGGCGTACCATTGTGATGGTGACGCACAATCCTGAATTGGGGCGGTTTGCCGATCGCATTATCCGCCTGCAACACGGCAAATATTTTGGTGAAGAGGTCAATCATCATGAAATGGCGTAACGGTATTACTGCGCTTTGCCTGCTGGGCGCTGTGGCGCTGAGTGGCTGTAAGGAAGAACAGGTTAGCGTCGGGGCGCAGGCACCTGCGCTGGCAGCCTACGATCTGGCTGGTCAGCAGGTGGACCTGTCGCGCTGGCAGGGGAAAAGTGTGTACCTGAATTTTTGGTCGTCGGGCTGCGGTGGCTGCATGATCGAAATGGGGGCGCTGGAGAAGTTGAGCAAGGAGTATGGCGATAAAGTGGTCGTTGTGGCGGTCAACACCGATCCTGACGGCGTAGATATCACCTCGATGCTGGCACATCATAGCGTGACGTATCCGGTGGTGCGGGATCAGTTGGGTATAACCAAAGAGCGCTATCAGGTCAGCGGCACGCCAACGTCATTTATTATTGATGCTAACGGCAAGGTGACCGATCAGCATCAAGGGGCAAGGGATGAAGCGCAACTGACAGAGCTGTTTCAGAAGCTGGCAAACCGGACATAACGGACGATTTGCCTTATTTTCTCACTCGCCTTCACTTTGCCCGTGAAATCGGCACCTGTACTTCTACCACCGTTGATTTTTTCACAACTACAGGTTCCGGTTTCACCCGCATGGCGTAGATCACGCCAACAATCAGGCAGGCGATGCCGCACAGCGTTAGCAGCGGCGGCCAGGATTGTCGAATGATGAAGGCATAGGTCAGTCCCGCCAACGTTTCAAACACAATCAGCGGCCCGACCAGCACCGTCGGCAGGCGCTGGCTCGCCTCGTTCCAGAATAACGTACCGATCCATGAACAAAACAGACCAATCGCAATCATCAGTGGAATGAAAACTTCAGGCCGTGGGCCGAACGGTTGCGTAAACATCTCATCCGTCAGCGCCAGGTGGCTGCACACCAGCATATAGCCCAACAGTGCCAGCGGTAGTGTGACTAGCCCCTGTGCGGTGGCCCAGGTAAGCGGCGTATTGCTTTTGTGGTCGCGCAGCCAGCGTGCGTTGCGCAGCGGATACCAGGTCCAGCAAATGACCGCACAAAACGCCATCGCAATGCCACTGGCGTAGCGCCATACATCGAATGTAGCCGTATTTCCCTTCAGCTCGGCAATATTGACGCAGACCAGTCCGGCGGCAATCAGCAATAGCGAAGGGAGAAGCCGACGCCACGCCACGCGGCCATCATGCTTGCTGTACAACAGATTGGCGGTGACGGAAATCACGACGGGCAGCGTGCCGATAATCATCGTTGATATTGGTGCCCCGGTGCGTTGGATCGCGCTGGCAAGCAGGAAGTAGTACAGCAGGTTACCGATAACGGTGAGCTTCGTGGCTTCCAGCCAGTCGCTGCGGGTGAGTTGGCGCAGGCGGCGGCGATCGAGCCAGGCCAGCGGCAGAGCAATCAACCCAAAAGCCAGATAGCGCCCTGTGGACTGCAACGCGGCAGAATAGTCCGGTACGAGCAGCGGCCCAACAAAAATTAGCCCCCACATTAGTCCAGCGGCAAGCGCAAATAAAACACCTATCAGCATGATAAACCTGTTTGTTCACAATATCTCATCGCGCCAGTCTAGGGAGAGTCGGCGATGAATTATTGTAGAATATTGCTGTTTGTCATCGGGGGCGCTGAAAGTATTCGCACTAAAAAGGCTAGCGCAGAACCGGATAAACCTGCTTTTGATAGCGAATAGGTGTGACGCCATAGCGCTGAGCAAAGGTACGAGTCAGGTGCGCCTGATCGGTTAATCCAACGGCGACGGCAACATGAGCGGCGGCCATACCCCGCGTCAGGAGTTGTTTAGCTTCATACAGCCGAATCGCCATCAGCATCTGGTGTGGTGTCACGTGAAACTGTGCTTTGAACTGGCGCAGGAAATGATATGGACTGAGGGAAACCAGCGCCGCCAGCTCTTTTAAGGTAATGGTGTGGGCGAAATTCTCCCGCAGATAGGCTTTCACCACATCAAAGCGATGGAACGGTTCAATAATTTGACGCTGTGCAATGCGCGCGTGGGGTCGGAAAAGCGCAATCAGCGACAGCAGCAAACTCTCACTCGCCAAGGGGTCGGTCGTCTGCCACATGGCGGCTAGCGTCATAGCCAGTTGGCGCGCGGTCGCGGGATCGTGGCGCACGACGTCGGTAAACCACCAACCTTTCTCGCCGGAGACGCTCTCCAGCACATCGGGCGGAATGTAGATCATGCGATAACGCCAGCCATCTTCCGTGGCAGATTCCCCCGTGTGCAGTTCATCGGGGTTCATCAACACTAACGAATCGACAGGCGCAATATGTTTGGCACCACGATAGCGGAATCGCTCCGCGCCAGCATCAATGGTGCCGATGCCAAACGCTTCGTGCGTGTGTGGTTCAAAGGCATAGCGGCAGACATGCGCGTGGTAAAGCTCGATGCCGGGGAGCGTCGGCAAGTGCCGAAACTGGGCATAATCTCTTTCATCGGTAAAGTGTTCCGGTACGCCCTGCATGCTGCTACCTAGTCTCTGATCCTGCTTTCCATCATAGCAGTGATAGCACGCCCGCTTGAAGTTTAGTGGAGGAAGTAATATCGAAAATAGGAATAAAAACGCCGAGGTAAATAGATCAGAAAGGCATAAATCATAGCGAAATGGTTGATTGACGTGGTGTGTGACATAAAAAGGTTTTTATTTAACCTTTTGATTTTACTATTTATGTCTATTCCTTGTTAGGTAATCTAGCGTAGTAGACATACCGTTAGTATAAAAAAATATAATCAACTCCATTTGCTTATTTGTTCTGCCTCTCATTCCTTGGATCAATGTTGTTATCTGTAATAAAGAGCAAGGGAGTGAAAGGTGAACTTTCAGCAACTGAAGATTATTCGTGAATCAGCACGGTGTAACTACAACCTGACCGAGGTAGCGAATACGCTGTTTACCTCTCAATCCGGCGTGAGTCGCCATATCCGCGAGCTGGAAGAGGAGCTGGGGATTGAAATCTTTATCCGTCGTGGTAAGCGCCTGTTAGGGATGACCGAGCCGGGAAAAGAGCTGCTGGTGGTGGCTGAGCGCATTCTTAATGACGCGAGCAACATTCGTCGGTTAGCGAATGTTTTCACCAATAACGACACCGGGCAACTGGTGATAGCAACTACGCATACGCAGGCGCGTTACAGTTTGCCGCCAGTGATTAAAGCCTTCCGTTCTTTGTATCCGCAGGTGCGACTGGTGTTGAATCAGGGTACGCCGGATGAAATCGTGGCGATGCTTCATTCTGGCGAAGCCGATATCGGTATTGCCAGCGAACAATTAATTAACGATCCTTCGCTAGCAGCGTTCTCCTACTACCGCTGGCACCATTCGGTGATTGTGCCGGAGCACCATCCGTTGACGGAAAAACCCGTGATTACGCTGGAGATGCTCAATGCGGAACCGCTGATTACCTATCGTCACGGGATAACGGGGCGTTCACGACTGGATCGTGCGTTTCATGCGGCGGGGATGTCGCCGGAAATTACGCTGAGCGCACAGGATTCGGATGTGATTAAAACCTATGTTGAGCTGGGGCTCGGCGTTGGAATTCTGGCCGATATGTCATACGATCCCGTGCGTGATAAGGGGCTGGTACGGTTGAATGCCGAACACTTATTTGAAGCCAACACGGTTTGGCTGGGGCTAAAAAAGGGTCAATTACAACGTAACTATGCCTGGAAATTTATTCAGTTGTGCAACACCGAACTGTCGCTGGATGAAATTAAGGACAAGGTGTTCTCAGATAACGATGAAGCGGTGATTGATTACCAAATTTGAGTCGTGACACACCTTCCTAACCTGATGCCCAGCCAGCATTTTCCTGACTGGGTAGGACTTTTCCTTCCTACGTCGTCGCGATTTTTTGTCGCGCGACACTCGCCGTCTTCTGTTCTCGATTCAGCATAAATATGGTTTCTCATGCCGATAATCTGCTTGATCTGAACGTGGTGGAATAGTAGCATCCCTATCATAACAATAACTTATATGTTTGTTTTTGTTAAGCAATACAAATAGTTGTGCATTTTTATTGAATAATTATGTTAACGATTCTTGTGTCGCAGTAGAAAAATAACGATAGCAACCAATCAGATATTCTTACTAGTCAATCACCTCCACGTTGATTTTTTCGGTTCGTATTGCGCCGGAGTCGCGCTAGCGCCATGTTTGTGATGGCGGGGAGTTTAAAACGGAAAATGACGATGAAAACACAAAAAATCAGCCTTGCCTGGCAAATCCTTATTGCGTTGGTTCTTGGTATTGCACTTGGTGCCGTGCTGCATGAACAGCAGGAAAGTCGCCAGTGGCTCATCAGCAATATTCTCAGCCCTGCGGGTGATATCTTTATCCGCCTGATTAAAATGATT
Organism: Pectobacterium wasabiae CFBP 3304; assembly: GCF_001742185.1. NCBI lineage: Bacteria > Pseudomonadati > Pseudomonadota > Gammaproteobacteria > Enterobacterales > Pectobacteriaceae > Pectobacterium > Pectobacterium wasabiae. The sequence goes on along the minus strand of NZ_CP015750.1, from coordinate 4,959,621 downwards.
GTGGTCCCCATTGTTATCGCCACCCTGATTGTCGGGATTGCGGGCGTAGGGGATGCCAAAAAACTTGGGCGTATCGGCTTCAAAACCATCCTCTATTTTGAAATCATCACGACAGTGGCGATTATCCTTGGCATTACGCTAGCCAATATCTTCCAACCGGGGCACGGCATTGATATGTCGACGCTGACCGCTGTTGATATCTCGCAGTATCAAAAGACGACGGAACAGGTGCAGAGTGGTTCGCATAGTCTGGTTGGTACGGTGCTGTCGCTGATCCCGCCGAATATCTTCGCGGCGATGGCTCGTGGTGACATGCTGCCAATCATCTTCTTCTCGGTGCTGTTTGGTTTGGGCTTGTCTTCGTTGCCTAAAGAGCATCGTGACCCGCTGCTGAATGTCTTTCGTGGCGTGTCGGAAACCATGTTCAAAGTGACGCACATGATCATGCGCTATGCCCCGGTTGGGGTGTTTGCGCTGATTTCCGTCACGGTTGCCAATTTTGGTTTCGCTTCGCTATGGCCGCTGGCTAAGCTGGTGATGCTGGTTTACGCGGCAATCCTCTTCTTCGGGCTGGTGGTGCTCGGCGCAGTGGCGCGGTTGTGCAAGCTGCGCGTTACGATGTTGATCCGCATTCTGAAAGATGAGCTGATCCTCGCGTACTCCACCGCCAGTTCAGAAACCGTGCTGCCGCGTATCATCGAAAAAATGGAAGCCTATGGTGCGCCGAAATCAATTACCAGTTTCGTGGTGCCGACTGGCTACTCCTTCAACCTCGATGGTTCGACGCTGTACCAGAGTATTGCGGCGATCTTCATCGCACAGTTGTACGGTATCGAACTGTCGATCGGGCAGGAAATCGTGCTGGTGTTGACATTGATGCTGACGTCCAAAGGCATTGCGGGCGTACCGGGGGTATCGTTCGTCGTACTGCTCGCCACGCTGGGTAGCGTTGGCATTCCGCTGGAAGGTCTGGCATTTATTGCGGGCGTCGACCGTATCCTCGACATGGCACGTACTGCACTGAACGTGGTTGGTAATGCGCTGGCGGTGCTGGTAATTGCCAAATGGGAACACCAGTTCGATGAAAAGAAAGCGCTGGCCTATGAGCGCGAGATTAAAGGGATGAGTATACAGCCTGCCCAGCAGGGATAATGCCGGACTATTTCAAATAGCCTATGCAACGGGCGCGTCGAGTGATCGAGGCGTCCGTTTCTATTTTGCAGGGTGAGTATCAACTACGCCGCGTGGCTGTTGAACGTATTTTCTTCCAGCGTTTGGGTGCGCCACAGCGCCTGCTGAATATGTTCAGCATCCGTTATGAAAGGCAGACGTGCGGCAATTTTCGGTGCAATCTTCACGTTCTGCGCAATACTTTCAACTAATTGTGGACGTTCATTCAGGCCGAGAGCGCTCAGCGTGATTGGGCTTCCGTAGCGGCGCAGTTGGGCGAACAGTTCTTCGCGGTCAGCGTCGTTATCGTGTTCCAGAAAAGCCTGTGCAGCCAGACCAAAACCCACTTTCTCCCCATGCAGCCAGTCATGCAGTTCCGGCAGGCGTGTCATGCTGTTGTGAATAGCATGCGCGACGCCAATGCGTGGCACCTCGTCTTTCATGCTGTTCGCCACGCCAGCCAGTGCGATAACGGCGTCGATCACGCGGCGCAGCGCTGGCGTGACCAGACCTTGCTCATTATCCGCAATGGCCTGCTCGCCATATGTATTAAACGTCTCGACGGCCAGTCGTGCTGCCTGCGCTTTGAGCGCCAGCGCCAACCCGTCATCGCCGTGACGCAAATAAGGTTGAAATTCGTACCACTTTGCCAGTGCATCCACGATACCAGCTTTGAGGTAACGCGAGGGGCTGTGGGCGATAATCTCGCTGTCTACCAGCACCCAGACTGGCAGTCGCGTCAGTGGAAAGGGGCCGTTGTGTGCGCCACTGTCGCTGTAAATCACGCTGATCGGCGACCACGCGGCGCAGGTTGCGGCAATGGTAGGGACGGCGATGACGGGGATCTGTCCCAGAATGTCGCCGACGGCTTTGGCGACATCGAGCACACGCCCGCCACCGATACCTAAAATCAGTTCTGCGCTGAATGCGCGCGCCTGTGCGGTTAGCGCCTCTATTGCTGGCTTGGTGCAATCGCCCGGCAAAAATTCGACCTGATATTGTAAGCCATGTTCATTGAGGCTACGCTCGACGGCATCGGCCGTCCTTTTCCACGCCTGCGGACTCGTCACAATCAACAGCGTGCTGGCGTGAGGGGCAACATAGTCACCAACAGAACGAATGACGCCGTCACGATTCAGATAGGTTTGCGGCGCTTGTATTGCAATCATGTTCGCGATCTCTCATCTCTGTAGGAAAAGACAAATCAGTTGTAACAGCGATAGAGATCGCCGCAAAAGAACAATTCTGGCTATGAACGGGCAGATTTCGCATAACTGAAATAGCATCTAGCGCTGCATTCCCCAGCGTTTAACCGTCACTCTCTCGATCGTGGAAAACACCAGTCCCTCAACTAGCAATCCGATGATGATGACGGAAGCCAGCCCGGCAAAAACCCGATCGGTATAAAGCTCGTTACGATTTTGGAATATGTACCAGCCTAAACCGCCATTGCCGCTCGAGGCGCCGAACACCAACTCAGCGGCGATCAGGGTGCGCCAGGCAAATGCCCAGCCGATCTTCAGGCCGGAGATAATCGACGGAAACGCAGCAGGGATTAGGATCGCGCTAATGTAGCGAAAGCCAGTCAGGCCGTAGTTACGACCCGCCATACGCAGCGTTTCTGAAACGCCAAGAAAGCCGGAGTAGGTGTTCAACGCCATCGGCCACATCACCGAGTGGACGAGCACGAAGACCAGGCTCTTTTCTCCCAGTCCAAACCACAGCAAGGCCAGCGGCAGTAACGCAATCGCGGGCAGTGGGTTGAACATGGAGGTCAAGGTACCTAAGAGGTCGCGGCCAAAACGGGTGGACACCGCCAACGCACTGAGCGCTAGCGCAAGCAGGCTGCCGATGACATAGCCCTTTATCAGCGTACCGAGTGAAACCACCATCTTATGCGGTAGCTCGCCGCTGGCGATGTCGTCGCGAAAGGCCTGAAACGTTTGCAGGAAACTGGGTAGCATCAAATCGTTATTCTGCCAGCGTGCGCCTATTTCCCACAGTAATAGCAACCCAGCCAGCAGCACCAGCTTGCGAATCCAGGTCTGATTCCACAGACGGGTTGCCAGCGGCAGCGGCTGGGCGAGGGTAAAGTCTTTCAGCGGTGCCAGTTCACGCTCATACTCAGGCCGCACGGGGGGCTGAATGCTCATAGGGTTTACCTTGCGTGGATGCGGCAGGCGATCGCGTGTCTGCATCGGTTGGAAAAAGAAGACGGTGAATGCGCTGTGCCGTGTTTTGAAAAACTTCGCTGCCCTGATCGCTCAGCGTGAACTGGTGGCAGTTAATTTCTGCCCGCACGCGACCCGGGTGCGGTGAGAGCAGCAAAACTCGGCTGCCGACGATCAGTGCTTCCTCAATCGAATGGGTGACAAACAGCAGCGTAAAGCGCACCTCTTCCCACAGCGCCAGTAATTCTTCCTGCATTTTGCGACGGGTTAGCGCATCCAGTGCGGCGAACGGTTCATCCATGAGCAGCACTTTCGGTTGCATGGTTAGCGCCCGCGCGATGGCAACACGCTGTTTCATCCCACCGGATAAGGTATGAGGATAGGCATCGGCAAACTTTGCTAGTCCGACCTTATCGAGAAAATAACGGGCGCGATCTTCTGCTTCGGCTCGCGTTGCCTGACGACTGGCAACCAGCGGAAAGGATGTGTTCTCCAGCACGGTTTTCCACGGCGGCAACTGGTCAAACTCCTGAAAGACCATAATGCGATCGGGCCCCGGTCGTGTGACGCGCTGGCCGTCGAGGCGAATTTCACCGTCTACCGGAGACAAAAAGCCGCCGATAGATTTGAGCAAGCTGGATTTGCCGCAGCCGGAAGGCCCTAACAGCACAAAGCGTTCGGCGGGAAAGACGTCAAAACTTACATCATGGGTGGCGCGTACCAGACTGCGCCGCGTGCGGTATTCCAGCCCGACGCTGTCCACCTGCAACAGCGGCTGGGCGACAGCGTCGTGAGAGCGATGTGTCATGCTTGTTCTCCTGCGTAGCGACGATGGCTCTCGTCGAATGAAGCTGACTCTGGCCGTTTAGCTACCCGGTTGGTCGTGGATTTCTGCAAAGAAATAGTCCTTCCAGGAGGCGGCTTTGTTTTTCAACACGCCAAGCTGTTGCAGCTTTTCGGCATAAACGTAGGTGCGCTCTGGGATGATAGTGAAATCGATCTCAGGATCGGCGACGATGCGTTTCACCAGTTCAGGGTTTAATTTCGATTTCTCGACCCGAATATAGGTTTCGGCCGCTGCGGCTTTATCTGCCTTGACGATCTGTGAGGCTTCCTTCAGGGCATCGTAGAAGGCGCGGTAGGTTTTTGGATTTTCGTCATGGAATTTCTGCGTGGTGTACAGCACGTTGAACGTCGCCTGACCGCCCAGCACATCATAAGAGCTCAGAATTTTGTGCACATTGGCATGTTCCAATGCCTGATATTGGAAAGGCGGGCTAGAAAAGTGGGCGTTGATTTCGGAACCGCCAGCGATAAGCGCCGCGCTAGCATCGGGATGCGGCAGGCTGACAGAAATCTTGTCGAAACGTTTGAAATCCTCCGCCCCGTAAAGCTTCGCGGTTTCGATTTGCAGCGTGCGTGACTGGAAGCCAACCCCTGCGGCAGGTACGGCGATACGGTCTTTATCGCTCAGGTCGCGAATGGTTTTTACCGCTGGGTTATTGCTGAGCAAATAGTTGGGCATGGAGCCGAGTGAGGCGATGGCTTTCACATTCTGGCGACCCTGCGTGCGATCCCATACGGTCAGCATTGGTGGAACACCGGCGGAGGCTACATCCAGCGCGCCGGACAGCAGCGCTTCGTTGATCGCCGTCGCGCCAGATAGCGTGCGCCAGTCTACCTTGATATCCAGCCCTTGCTGCTTACCGTGTTTTTCTATCAGGCTCTGGTCGCGCACGACATCCAGAATCAGATAACCAATGCCAAACTGCTGTGCGATGCTGATGGTGCCTTCGGCATTAGCACTGAATGCCGTTAACGTCAGGCCAATCATGGCGGCAAGGCGTGTGAAACGCGTTGATTTTTTCGCGGGTAGTGAGTGATTCATTATTGTTATCTCTCATGGTTAAGCAGTAATAAAAAAGGGTATGGAATAAATAATAAAAACGGCAGGTTAATATTTAAATAAATAACATGCTGTAAATAATGTACTAAAGAAACATCCTATTTTCTTGATGCGTTGCTGATAAAGTGTTTTTTGGAATAAGTTAGAATAAATGTGATTTTAAATAGCAATGTGCACGAGAAAACAAGCCAATAACTGTCTTAGCTAAATATTCGCTATAGATAGTCTTATTTGTCAGTTATGGATAAAAACCTGCGCGTTATAGTGAGCCTTACATTTATATTTCAGTATACAGAGAATGATATGCCTGTTTTTAGCCATCACTATTTACGTGATTATTTACGTGACCGACTGACAGAGAATAATGTGGACGCATCAATCGCAGAAATTGTGGCGGATAATCTTGTCGAATCTAGCCTGAAAGGGCATGACTCACATGGCGTCAGTATGTTGCCGCGTTATATTGACGCGATTCGTGAAGGCGGGCTGTCACCTCACGCGCAGGCAGAAAAAACGCTGGATTTTGGCACGCTGATCTCGTTTGACGGTCAGCAGGGTTTTGGGCAAGTGGTGGCAAAGCAGGCGCTGGCAGAAGGTATTGCACGCGCACAAACGCATGGTCTGGCGGTGGTGAGTTTAGCCAATGCCCACCATCTTGGGCGCATTGGCGCATGGGCAGAACAGGCTGCGGAGGTCGGGTTGGTGTCGCTGCATTTTGCCAACGTGTATACCAAACCCGTGGTACTACCGTGGCAAGGTCAGCAGGCGCGTTTCGGGACTAACCCGTTCTGTGCTGGTATTCCAGTCGAACAGGATGACCCTGTAATTCTGGATTTTGCTACCAGTGTGATTGCCGGTAACAAGGCCCGTATCGCGTGGAATGAGGGTAAACCGGTTGCACCCGGCTGTATTGTCGATAACGAAGGCAACCCGACGGTGGATCCGCGCTGGCTGATGGAACAACCGCTGGGCGCGCTGTTGCCGTTTGGTGAACATAAAGGCTCGGGGTTGTCGCTGGTTTGCTCTCTGCTTGGCGCGGCATTGACCGGAGGGAAAACTGAACGCACGGCGAAAGGCGAGGGCAAGCAGATTATTAACAGCATGTTGTCTATTTTAATCGATCCACAAAAATTAGGTGGAGCGACAACCTATCAGCAGGAAATTCCTGCATTATTAGAATGGGTACGCCAATCCCGTGATGATGATGGATTATTACTGCCGGGTGATAAAGAAAAACAAACCTATCGTCAGCGGTTGACGGACGGTATTTTCGTCGATGATGTCAGTTGGGGGCAGTTATCTTATTTAAATAATAAAGTGGCCTGATGAATTAATGATTTATTAACTGGTTTTTTTATTCAACGTCATAGGGGAGAGCAATGAAGAATATATTGAGTGCAGTCGGTGTCGGTGGATTGTTATTAATGACCACATCTGTACTGGCGGCGGAAAATCATCCTGATGAAGTTCGCGTGGCCTACAGCGGCGGCTCACAGGTCTTAGTGTTAGCCAAAGCTGACGGCTCGCTGCAAAAAACGCTGGGTGCGCCAGTAAAGTGGGTGCAATTTGCTTCCGGTGCCGATGCGCTGAATTATTTCGCCAGTAACGCGATTGATATCGCCAACTTCGGTTCCAGCCCGGCGACGGCTGGGATTGTCAGAAAACTGCCGGTAGAGATTGTCGGTGTATCCGGCGTGATCGCCACGTATGAGCGCCTGATTGCCAAGTCCGGCATCACTACGCTGAAAGATATCGAAGGGAAGCGCGTTGCCTATCCGCCAAATTCAACGGCGCAGTATGCGCTGGAAGCGGCAATCGCAGTTAACAAACTCGATCGCAGCAAAATAACCCTTATTCCGCTACGCCCGGCTGAGATGGTAGCGGCATGGAAACGTGGTGATATTGATGCTGGCTACGTTTGGGCACCGTTCGCACAGGAACTCGAAGCCTCCGCTGGACACGCGATTTTTGCGACCAAGGATCTGCAAAAAGACGGTTATCTAATTTACAACAATTATGTGGTCAGGAAGGCGTTTGCCCAGCAGTACCCAGAAACGGTGGCACGCTTCCTGCGGGTACATCAGCAGAAAGTGGATGAATTCCGTCAGGACCCGGAAAAAGCGGCAGCGATTGTGGCAAAAGAGGTCGGTGCGCCCGTTACGACAGCAACCAATACGCTGTCAGGGCTGGAATATCCGACGCTGGAGCAGCAGGCGACGGCACAGTGGCTCGGTGATGGCAACGACACGGATCGCAGCGGTATCGGTCAGGCGGTCGCCAAAACGGCCCATTTTCTGGAGAGTATTGGCGAGGTTCGCCAGCGCGATATTCCCGCATCGTTCGCTGACTCCATTAATTCTTCCTATCTGAAGCAGGCCGCGAAAGGGAATTAACGGGTCGTGAAAAGAACGTCTTATGTGTTATTGAGCATCACCTCTGTGGCGGTGGTGCTCGCATTATGGCAGTGGGCGGGGGCGCAGCAGTGGGTGGATCCGCTGCTGTTACCGCCGCTGTCGGATATTCTCCTGACTGCGGGGGAATTAGCGCAAGATGGCTATCGGCAGGTGTCGCTATGGGAACACATTGCCGTCAGTGTTGCTCGAGCGCTGAGCGCTTTCAGCGTCGCCATTATTCTTGGCGTTCCGCTTGGGCTGCTGATGGGATTATCACCTCCGATCGCTGCCGTATTTAATCCCTTTGTTCAGTTTCTGCGACCGTTGCCTAAAATTGCACTAATCCCGCTGGCGGTCGTCTGGTTGGGAATTGGCGAAGCATCCAAATTCTTTCTGATCTTTATCGCTACTTTTCTCAGCGTTGTGGTCGGTGCCTGTGCTGCCGTGGAGCGCGTGGAACGTTCCCGTATCCGTGTCGCGCAAACGCTCGGCGCAAGCCCTCGCCAGATCTTTCTCCACGTGGTGCTGCCCGATACGCTGCCGGAGTTGTTCACCACGGTGCGGCTGGCTATTGGTGTCGGTTGGACGTCCCTGATTGCGGCGGAAATGGTCGCTGCTACCTCGGGTATTGGCTGGATGGTGATGAATGCCAGTGCTTATCTGCGAACCGATATTGTCATGCTGGGCATCTTACTGTTGGGAGGGATTGGCTATGTGCTCGATCTGCTACTGGTCGGTGCGCAGCGCATCTTCGTGCCCTGGGCGGGGAAATCATCATGACAGAACGTTCTCAACCTGATGCACCACACATTGCTGTTGAACGCGTTAGCCTCGCATTTCCATCACAGAGCGGCTCCTTAACGGTGTTGGATGACGTTTCTCTCCAGATTGCCAAAGGCGAATTTGTGGTGCTGCTTGGCCCTTCCGGCTGCGGTAAATCGACCATCCTCAATTTAATCGCGGGTTTTGAAACTGTTGATGCGGGACAGGTGTGGTGCGGTGGCACGCCTGTTCGTCGTCCAGGGCCGTCGCGTGGCATGGTATTTCAGCAGGCCAATTTATTTCCCTGGCTCACCGTGCTGGAAAACGTGACGTTTGGCCCACGGATGCAGGGTGCAGATAAAATCCGTATGCAACATGAAGCGAAAGACTATCTGGCACTGGTTGGGCTGGAGGGCTTTCAGCAGCACTATCCGTGGCAGCTTTCCGGCGGGATGAAACAGCGAGTGGCGCTGGCGCGAGCCTGGCTGCCGAACCCTGAGGTGTTGTTGATGGATGAACCGTTTGGCGCGCTGGATGCACAAACCCGTTTGATGATGCAGGAGCTGCTGCTGTCCGCCTGGCAGAAAACCGGCACTACGCTGTTGTTTGTCACACATGACGTCGATGAAGCGCTATTTCTGGCTGACCGAATTGTGGTGATGTCTGCACGTCCTGGCCGTATTGCGGAAGAGATTCGGCTGCCATTTGGCCGCGATCGAGAAATTGAAACGCTGGCCCAACATCCCGACTACGCCGCATTGAAGCAGCGTATTTTGCACCGCGTTCGTGAAGAAGCGCGCCGTCACCTTAATTTGTAATCAATTTTTAGGAGAACATCATGCACCTTGCCCGATTCCCCCGCTTATCACTGGGCCATTTCCCTACGCCGCTGGAGGCGTTGCCGAATCTGTCTGCCTATTTAGGCGGGCCGACGATTTATATCAAACGCGATGATGCAACCGGGCTGGCGACTGGTGGGAATAAAACCCGTAAGCTGGAGTTCCTGTTAGCCGATGCGCAGCAGCAGGGCGCGGATGTCATTATCACGCAGGGCGCGACACAGTCTAACCATGTGCGACAAACCATTGCAGCGGCGGCAAAGCTGGGGCTAAAAACCAAAGTGCTGTTGGAAAAGCGCGTGGAGGACTATGGCGAAGACTACCAGCGCTCCGGTAACGTGCTGTTGGATAACCTACTGGGCGGTGAGATTATCGATCATCTACCCGCAGGTACGGATATGCAGCAGGCGATGGAAACGTTGGCAGAATCGCTGCGTAAAGAAGGATTTAAGCCTTATGTCATCCCCGGCGGCGGTTCCAGTCCGGTAGGTGCGCTGGGGTATGTCGCCTGTGCGGAAGAACTGCTGTTCCAGTCTAGTCAGCAGCGCTTGCGCATCGATCATATTGTCCATGCAACGGGCAGCACGGGAACGCAGGCAGGGCTGGTTACCGGGCTGGCAGCAACACACAGCCAGATTCCGCTGCTAGGCATCAGCGTCAGAGCGCCTAAAGCAAAGCAGGAAGAGAATGTTTACGCGCTAGCGCAGCGCACCTGGCAACTGTTGGGGATCCTCGGCGAACTGCCGCGCCGCGCTGTGCTGGTAAATAGCGACTACGTTGGCAAAGGCTACGGTATTCCGACAGAAGGAACGCTGGAAGCACTCAGGCTATTAGCGCAGTTGGAAGGGATTTTGCTCGATCCGGTCTATTCCGGAAAGGGGATGGCGGGGCTGATTGACCTGATTCGTCAGGGGCATTTTCGCGCCGATGAGAACATCGTCTTTATTCATACTGGGGGATCGGCGGGGCTGTTTGGCTACCGTCAGTTGTTCGAAGAAACGGCTGAGCAATGAGCACACCGCTGATTGGTGTACTGGGTGGCATGGGGCCGCTGGCAACGGTCGATCTGTTGCATAAAATCGTTGAGGAAACGCCGGCCAGCCGCGATCAGGATCATGTACCGGTGGTTGTCTGGAATGTGCCGCAGATTCCCGACCGGCAACAGGCGCTAGCAGGAACTGGCGAATCGCCGCTGCCGACGCTATTGAGTGCAATTCAGCAACTTAATCGCCTGTCGGTTAGCCATATTGTGGTGCCGTGCAATACGGCACACTACTGGTTTGATGCGTTGGCTGAGGCAAGCTATGCGCCGCTGGTGCATATTGCCGATGCCACACTGTATGCCATCACACCGCCTGCGGAGGTAAAGAAAGCTCCGCAGAAAATCGGGTTGATTGCGACCCACGGGACGTTAAACGCCGGATGGTATCAGCAGCGTTTTAGCGCGCAGTTAGGCGCTGAAACGGTGGTGCCAAACGAGCAGGAAATGACGACGCTCTTCGTGCCGGGATGCTATGCGGTAAAACGCGGTGAGCTCCAGCACGGTGGGCGTTTGTTAGAGCAGCTTGCGGCACGATTGGTAGATCGCGGGGCAGAGCGTCTGGTACTGGCCTGCACGGAAGTCCCCCTTGCGCTGGAGGTGGTATCATCACGCTGGTGGGATATCAGCATCGATCCAACGCGGGCGTTGGCACAGGCTTGCGTTCGCATCTGGCAGCAGAGATAAAAAGCCGCCCATTGCTGGACGGCTTTTTAGGTACAGAGAACCGATTACAGGAAGCCGTACATCGCGGCAAACACCCAGCCAAAGACGCAGGATGTGCTCACACCAATCAAGCCAGGAAGAATGAAGCTGTGGTTGATGACGAAACGGCCGATTTTGGTGGTGCCGGAGCGGTCAAACTGGATAGCAGCCAGATCGCTTGGGTAGGTCGGCAGAATATAGTAACCGTAGCAGGCTGGTGCAGACGCCACGATATACGCGGGATCGACCCCGATAGCCAGCGCAACAGGGACAATCGCCGCCAGTGCTGCCGCCTGTGAGTTAACGAACTTGGACACGATCAGCAGGATAATGGCGTAAGCCCACGGATAGACCTTAACCAACGACCCTAGCGTGGCTTTGATTTCTTCCAGATGCGCGCCGAACATGGTTTCCGCCATCCAGGCGATACCGTATACCGCGACGATGGCAATCATTCCTGAACGGAACACTTCATTTTTCGAGATCGATGATGGATTGGTTTTGGTGGCGATAATGATGATAGCGCCGGAGAGCAGCATAAACATCTGAATCACCAGCACCATCGACAGCGGCTTCCCAGCAAAGACCGGACGCAGCTCTTCAACGGCACCCAGAATGGCCACCGCACCGATTGTTGCCAGAAAAATCCACATCGCCACCCAGTTACTGCACGGCAGTTTTCTGTCTAGCAGCGTGGCGGTATCGCCATATACATACTGTTTGTTTTCTGGATCGGCGATGAATTTCTGGAAGTCGGTATCTTTGTCCAAATCCTTACCGCGGAACCAACTGAAAATCCCTATCGCCAGAATACCCAGCAGGGTAGAAGGGATGGTAATAGACAGCAGGTCGAGGAATCCCAGATGTTTACCCTGGAAGGTGAAATTAGCCAGCATGGCAACCAGCGAGACAACCGCGACAGAAACCGGGCTGGCAATAATCCCCATCTGTGCGCCGATTGAACTGGCAGCCATCGGCCTTTCAGGACGAATATTATTCTTGATGGCGACATCATAAATAATCGGCAGAATGGTATACACCACGTGGCCCGTACCGCACAGGATCGTCAGAATACAGGTGACAAACGGCGCGATAATCGAAACGTATTTCGGGTTGCGCCGCAGCATACGCTCTGCGAGTTGTAGCATGACATCCAACCCGCCCGATGCCTGAAGCGTTGCCGAGGCGGCGACCACGGCAATAATGACCAGCATGACGTCAACAGGGGGTTTACCCGGTTGCAGTTTAAAGATAAAGACCAAAATAACGAGTCCGACCCCGCCTAATAAACCCAGCGCGATCCCGCCTTTTCTTGCCCCATAAAAAAGGCAGATCAAGACAATGACTAATTGAATGATGAAGTCCATAGTAGCCCCATTGCATTGCTTTATACACGTCATACTTCAAGTTGCATGTGCGTTGGCTTCGGTCACTCACCTGAATCACTTACTTGAGTAAGCTCATCGGGATGAAATGAGAGACATCCTGTCTCTCACCGGAGGCCAGCCGCTGGCTGGTCAAATTCGTTCCCGACAAATTTGTCCTTCTCTTGCCGCCTGCCTGAAACTCGAATTATTTAGTGTATGTAAGATGAATTGATTAGTTAGAATTAAAATAAGTGAGTTTTTACTGCGGGTACTATATGGACGGGTTGTTATTTATTTTCTTGATCTAAATCTATTAATTTTTATCTTTGTCCTCTTTCCTGAAAATAAAAGATCTCGCTCGCAATAATTATATCTTTTCGATTACTTTAGTTTTTTAAGTGTAACTTTAATTTATTAATGGGTGCTTAAAGCTTCGGCTGGCTGGATTGTTAATGGTTGATAGGTTTTTTTTTTAAATAATTAAATCCTTGTTCTTATTTTGTTGTATTTTGTGCTGTTTTATTTTTTGTTTTCGTTAACGCTTACCACGAAAAATCGTATCTAGATGTTAATTAATCTACCTCTAACGGGGTATTTTTTCATATTCTGTTGTTTTTAAATGATTAGTTTAAAAAATGAAAAATGAATCCCTATTTATCAATGAAGTCAACGTCTGGCCACTGCGGTATTGTCGGAAAATAAAAATAGGCACGTTGACGCTATCCATTGCAGGAATATAGCTGACTTGTTTTTTGTTTTGTTTGCCTTAGATGCGAAGGGCAATGCTACTTTATAGTATGATTGGTTATTAATATAAAATTTCTGTGGTTTTTTTAGCATATCTGGATGCCGGATATTTTCCCTCCAAAGCAGAATATGATCGAATATCAGCATGCCAGTGGCCATTCTCTTTGTTTTCCTGCTTCCCATATTGGGAAGCAGGTAAATCAGAATCGGTATTCCACCCCAGCCTGCACCGTTCTCCCTCGGCTTGGTGTGTAACCGAGTGATTCGCCATAGCTCACGATGTAAGTACGATTAGCCATATTTTCGATGGAACCGCGCAGCGTCAGGCTGTCAGTCAGGCGATAGCTGGCGTACAGATCGTAAACTTCATATTTAGGCCAATCGGCTAAATAGGCGGAGTTGGCTGGCGCTGCAGTGTCCTGATAGCCCGGAGCAAAACGCATTGTGACACCCATATCCAGCTTGCGATCGAAGATGCGCGTCCCCAGCGTGACAGAGCCGCGATCGCCGGGAAGATAGGCCGCGTTGCTGAATAACAGCGTTTTCTGGCAAGAAAAGTCACTGGCCGTGGTATCGACAGGCGTGGAGTAATAGTTGCCTCTGGAGCCGCCAACCGTCGTGACGCCACCCATCCAGGCTACCGGCGCACAGAAATCGTTATTGCCGATCATGTGGGTGTAGGTTGCATCGACATACAGAAACCCCGCGTCGTAATTAAGTTGATATTCCATCCCGCGGAAACGGCTCTTCACCAGGTTATTCTGGAACACGGAATTACTGAGCGAATAGCCGTTATAGCCCGGTTTGTTGCGTGCGCCGTTCAGGCTGATGTAGTTGTTTATCCGGGTGTCAAAGTAGGACACTTTGGTGACCAACCTGTCGCCATCCATAAGCAATTCGGGCTTCTGAATATTAAACCCGACCTCCCAGGCGCGTGAGCGCTCCGGCTTGAGGTTAGGATTCGGATACAGGTAATAATTGCCCGCGCTGTAGGTACCGTTGGCGAAGGTTTCACTGACTGACGGCGGCCGCCAGGACAGACCATAGCTGGTGAATAGCTGTAGCCATTCAACACCGGGTCGGACGCCAGCAAATAGCGTAGGGGAAAGCTTGCTGTGTTCGTCATCGACATTCCAATCCTGCGTGGTGGTCACGAACGGCGGGCAAAGTGCGATCGATCGTGCCGTGCAGGGATTGGTGCTGGTATAGGGAATGTCCCGATAGCTGATGCTGGTGGTGCCGCGTAGCTGGTAACGATCGTAACGCAGGCCGCCTTGCAGCGTTACCCATTCGTCGTAGGCATAATTCAGATTGAAGAACTGGCTGACTATCGCACGGTTCCCTTCCGGGGTGGCGTTACTGGCCGTGCTATTGGTACTGTCCGTGGTGATCTTGTCGTAATAAAAATCCAACCCATAATCGGCTTTTAGCTCGTGTGCGCCCCGCTGCAACAGCGTCGATGTATTTTGCGCCTGCACCCCGTAGGTGCGTAATCGCGTGCGCTCGTGATACGCACTGGTATTGGAAAGAGCATAGTTATCGGTGTTGTTATTGGTATCGGCGTAATAAATCTTGGTCTTCAAATCCAGCCAGCGCTGGTTGTCTGGTTTCAGGCTGTAATCCAGCGCCGTACTGCGCGCCATAATATTACTGTGCCCGCTAGCTCTCCATCCCAGATCAGTATTGGTGAGATTGGATAATGTCCCTGCGTTTTCGGAAGACGTCTGCGTTTGCATATAGCTGAGTTGGAAACGCTGGTTGGCGGGGAGATTCCAGCCGACTTTCGCCAGCCGTGAGCGCATGGTGTAGGCTGCACTGCTCACTTTCTGATGCTTTAGGTTATCCGCCCACGTTGCGTAATTACTCGAATTACCGGGAATACGGATATTCCCGAGATTGCCGTCGTTACCCGGCCAGTAGTCGCCGAGATGGCGTTCGCTGGCACCCACCAGAATATCGCCGCTTTCGTTGCCGAGCGCGATGATGCCGCTGCCGATAAAATGTGTCCCGTTGTCGCCCGTGCTGGCGTGCAGTTTTCCGCCCAGTTCTTTACCCGGTGCCAGAAAGTCGTGGGCGCTGGCTGTATTAAAGGTAGCGACGCCGCCCAGTGTCCCTGCGCTGCCCATCACGTTTGTCGCGCCTTTTTCAACCGTGGCACCGGAGAGCAGCTCTGAGTCGATATACATCTGCCCGTTGCGCTGGCCGTAGCCGGTTTTTTGGAAATTCTGTCGCACGCCATCAATGTTCATATTCACGCGACCGAAGTCCTGTATCCCGCGAATGTTCACCGACAGTGAAGGATCTTGCTGGCTGACGCTGGAGTACACGCCAGCGGATTGTTCCAGCATATCGGCGGCGTGGCGAGTGGGGCGGTTATCCAACTGCTCGCGTGAAATGACGCTGATGGCGCGCGGTTGTTCGTAGATCCAGTCGCCCGGATTGGCAACGGTGAATGCGCGTACCGTCATGACATCGTCTATTTTTGCGGTATCGACATTGGCTGAACGAGGCCGTAGGGTAATCACGCCGTTGTTGCCGATCTGAAAATCAACCGGGTTGGCACCGATCAACTGACGCAGTCCCTGGCTAGGTGTGAAGCGCCCTTGAAGCGCGCTGGCCTGCATATTCTCGAGTTTGACGTCAGCAAAAAAGACCTGTAGCCCGGCCTGTTCGGCGAAGCGGAGCAATGCGCTGCTCAGTGGTTGCGGGCTGATGGAAAAGGTAACGCTTTGACGAGCCGATTCCTGAACGTTGGCGGCCTGTGTCTCTGCTTGCGCAGAGTGGTGCGAACTCAGCAGTGAGAGTGCAATGCCAACGGCGAGAGAAAGGGGAGTGAGTTGTAACAAACGGATATCTTGCTGTCGTGTTTTTTTTAACATTTTTTGCCTGGTCTACCGTCAGTTAAATAACTAATAAACATTAATAAACAAAAGGATAACTAACCCTTTCGTCATTAATGGAAATGATAATAAAAATCATTATCTAAATATGAAGACGGTTGAGGTAACAGAACCCGTAAAAAAATATTAAAAATTTTTTCACCGGTGAGTTGCGGCATTGTAAACGTCGTGGTTCTTGATGAGTGCTCACCACTCCCGAACGGCATTGCAGGAGCGGTAGCGAAAGGAAATACCAGAGGGGGGAGAATCGGTATAGATCAGTACAAAATAGTGACGCCGGGCAGCGAAACGGTTTTGGCACCCAGTTCAACGGCCATGGTTTGCAGCGCGCTATCCAGTTCGTTAAGCGAAAACATGCCGCTGACCTGACGTTGGCGCAGTGCTGAACTAGGAATGACGATCGTACCAGCGCGGTACTGATTGATTCGGGCGATCACAATAGCGAGCGGCTGTTGATCAAATATCAGCAGGCCACGTCGCCAATCGCCACGCTCGCGGCTATTCCAGCCGGGAAGACGTGTCATACCTTGCTTGGTATAGCGTGCGGCCTGCTCTTCATCAAGCCGCAGCGTTTGTCCACCTGTGGTTACCTGAACGCTGTGCTCCACCACGCCGACCGTCGTTGTCTGTGATGCGTTTTGCACAATAAATTGTGTGCCCAACGCCTGTGTCGTTCCCGACGCTGCATCGACCAGGAAAGGACGTTTTTCCTGCACATTCATCGGGGCAACGGTGAACCAGGCCGAACCTTGCAGCAACGTGACTCGCCGTTCCTGCGGTGTGTAGGCAAGAACAATAGCGCTGCCTGCATCCATATCAACCTGGCTGCCGTCCGGTAGCGTAACCTGTTTAACCTGATGATCCGCGTGATAGTCTGAGCGCAGCGTGATGATGCTGTCGGAAATCCACGTCGTGCCAAGACTGAAGCCCAGCAACAATAAGGCCGCGATTTTCCACTGTGTCACGCGATTGACGCGTCTGACGGGCAATTTGGCTACCGGTTGTGGTTGCAGCACCTGTTTTTGCTCGGCGCTGAGCGACCCTAACTCATGCCAGAGCATCCCTGCCTGTTCCAAAGCCTGGCGATGGCGGGGATCCTGTGCCAGCCAGCGCTGGAATGTCAGTTCCTGTTCATCGTCCAGCGGCGCTTCGGCCAGACGTATGGCCCATCGTGCAGCCTGTTGATGGATTTCAGGGGGATAATCGTTCATGTTATAGGCCTAGAGTGGGTAGGGTCTCTAAATAAGTAGACGTCTGAGGGCAATAAACCCGTAAATAATTTGTGATTATTTCATTATTGGCGACTATTTTCATGAGGAGCGGATCGTCAGCATGGCATGCAGAGCCATAGCAAGATGTTTCTCAACGGTGCTGAGGGAAATATCCAACTGCTGAGCAATTTGTGCCTGCATCATGTGTTCAAACCGGTGTAGGTGAAATATCTGCTGCGTGCGTTCAGGCAATGTTGCCAGTACGTTTGCCAGACGCTCCAGTTCCTGTTGAGCGATCGCTGCTCGATCGAGTTGGGGAGTGGCATCCGGCAGAGAGTCCAGCGTCGTATCCACGTCGTCAACACACGCGGCCATCTGCCAGCGCTGCTGGTGGCGGACGTGGTCGAGCAGCAAATTATTGGCTGTTTTATAGAGATACGCTTTCTTGTCGTCTACATCATCCTGCTGCTCCAGCCGTTGTGCCAGCCGTAAAAAACTCTCTTGCACCAGATCTGCCGCTGTTTGAGGGTCGCGCAGTTTATGATTGAGATAGCGTTCTAACCGTTCTGCATAGTGGTTGAACAGCATTCTGAGTTCAGACTCTGACATGCCAACGTCCCGTCAGGTGACCTTCCCGCCGACTCTGCGGCAACAGAACCCCTTTCCCTTGTCACGGTGCGTAATACTGTCCGTTGACGTCGACGGGGTAAGGCCCTGAATAATAAATATGATGTAATTGATAATTATTATCACATATGACGAATCGGAAAGCAGTGTTAAATCTTCTTCAGGTTGGCGGATTTTTGCCGTCGACTACACTTATCTTTGTCGACGTATTATTTGATTGAGAGGAATGACGATGAAGGACGATCCTAAAGAGGTGACGGTCAGCGAAGGGCTGGCAAAGGTGCATGAAGCGTCAGATCAACTGACGGAAGAAGAGATTGAAGCGCTGGCAGAGGAAGCGAGACAGGCCGCGACCCAGACGAAGAAAGCGTCGGGTAACACGCCTTAGTTTGATGCCACCTGTAGCAGAACGGATTGACTATTAACATAACGTGGCAGGTTTTTTGCACAGACATTTTGCAGATAGTGATGAAAAACACGATCGTTTTCTCTCTGTAAGGAAAATGTATGCATGACAAATTACTGATAGACGGCAAGCTGGTCGCGGGAAACGGCGAGGCATTGGCGGTATTCAACCCCGCAACGGGAGAGCAAATTACCGCCATTGCGCAGGCCGATCTGCACCAGGTTGATGCAGCCGTTCTGGCCGCAGAGTCCGCCTTTGCACACTGGGGACAGACCACGCCGAAAACCCGCGCGACGCTGCTGTTACGGATTGCCGATGCCATTGAGGAAAATGCTGAGGCGTTCGCCGAGCTGGAATCACTGAACTGCGGCAAGCCCTATCATGCGGCGCTGAATGATGAAGTGCCGGCGGTGGCGGATGTCTTTCGCTTTTTTGCTGGTGCGGCGCGTTGTCTAAGCGGTTCGGCGGCGGGAGAGTATCTGGAAGGGCACACCTCCATGATACGGCGCGATCCGGTTGGCGTGGTGGCGTCCATCGCCCCGTGGAATTACCCGCTGATGATGGCATCGTGGAAGCTGGCACCGGCGCTGGCGGCGGGAAACTGCGTGGTGTTGAAACCGGCGGAGCAAACTCCGCTGACGACATTCTATCTGGCACATTTGCTGGCGGAGATACTCCCTGCTGGCGTGGTGAATATCCTGTTCGGGCGTGGCGCGGACATCGGTGATGCGCTGACAGGGCATGAGAAAGTAAATATGGTGTCGCTAACCGGTTCGATCGCGACCGGATCACATATTCTTGCCCATACGGCGGCCAGCGTAAAACGCACGCATATGGAGTTGGGCGGCAAGGCACCCGTGATTGTGTTCGATGATGCAGATATCGATCAGGTCGTTGATGGGATCCGTAGTTTCGGTTTTTACAACGCAGGGCAAGACTGTACCGCCGCCTGTCGGCTGTATGTGCAACGTGCGATTTACGATGAGGTTGTTGGAGCATTAGGAAAAGCGGTGGCAACGCTGAAAATGGGCGACCCGCATGATGAAACGACCGAGTTGGGGCCGTTGATTACGGAGCCGCAGCTTGAACGTGTGATTGGCTTTGTCGAACGCGCCAAAGCGCTGCCGCACATCACGGTCGTGACCGGTGGCGAGCGGGTGAAAGGGCAGGGATTCTATTTCCAACCGACGGTGTTGGCAGGCGCGAAGCAGGAAGATGAAATTGTTCAGAAAGAGGTGTTTGGCCCCGTCATCTCGATTACGCCGTTCGACGATGAAGCGCAGGTGATTGGCTGGGCGAATGCCTCGCATTACGGGCTGGCTTCGTCGGTTTGGACGCGCGATATCGGGCGAGCACACCGTCTGGCCGCGTGTCTTCAATACGGTTGTACCTGGGTGAACACCCACTTCATGTTAGTCAGTGAAATGCCGCATGGTGGACAGAAGCTATCCGGCTACGGCAAAGATATGTCGATGTACGGGCTGGAAGATTACACCATCGTGCGTCATATCATGATCCGGCACTGAGATTATCCACTCTGCCGCAAGCGTTATGCTTGAGAAGCAACGTGATCAAATAGCGAGTTCGTCCAACCTAGGCGCGCCCCAAAAGAGGGCGCACCGGGCAAAAGCGGAGCAGCGTAAGATACGCAGAGTGCCTTCACACTGGCATCCACTATGTCAGTTGGTTATTAATTTCAATATTTAGTATTTAGTTCAATTTATCTACTGGGTTTTTGGTTTAGATCGAGTTTTTGTATTTTATTCTGATTTTGGGCGGGCGATTGGCGTGTTATGTGCATTAATTAAATTGGCATCACGTGATGTTCGTTTTCAAGGAGCGCATTTTGTCCAGATCAAACGCCCACCTTAACCCGCTAGAGTGTACTCAGCAGGCACTGCACTGGATTCATAGTGACACGCTATCCCACGATGACATAGCGGCACTGAATCGAGAAGTTTTGAGTTGTTTTCGTGAATACGTCAACCCGGGTTTTCTTGAATACCGAAAATCTGTCACTACCGGAGGCGATTATGGCGCAGTCGAATGGCGCGCCAGCGGCCCAAATACGCTGATTGATACCCAAGGAAATGAATACCTGGACTGCCTGGGTGGTTACGGCATTTTTAACGTGGGGCATCGTAACCCTAATGTTATTGCTGCCGTTGAGAGCCAGCTTGCCAGACAGCCACTGCACAGCCAGGAACTGCTTGACCCGCTGCGGGGATTGCTGGCAAAAACATTGGCGGCGCTAACGCCGGGCGATTTGAAATACAGCTTCTTCTGTAATAGTGGAACGGAATCGGTGGAAGCGGCGCTGAAGTTGGCGAAGGCCTACCAATCGCCGCGTGGTAAATATACCTTTATCGCCGCAACTGGTGCCTTCCACGGGAAATCACTCGGCGCGCTTTCCGCTACCGCCAAACCCGCGTTTCGTCGTCCTTTCATGCCGCTGTTACCCGGCTTCCATCATGTTGCTTTTGGCGATATCAGCGCCATGCGCAAGCAGGTTCAGCAATGCCAGAAAACTGGCGATGACGTTGCAGCCATTATCCTTGAACCCATTCAGGGCGAAGGCGGCGTGATTGTGCCACCGGAAAATTATTTGCCTGCGGTCAGAGCATTATGTGATGAAATCGGGGCATTGCTGATTCTGGATGAGGTGCAAACCGGCATGGGGCGCACGGGCAAGATGTTCGCCTGTGAGCATTATGGCGTGCAGCCTGACATTTTGTGTCTGGCGAAGGCGCTGGGTGGCGGCGTGATGCCGATTGGCGCAACGGTGGCGACGGAAGCCGTATTCTCCGTACTGTTTGAAAATCCCTTCCTGCATACCACCACGTTTGGCGGCAATCCGCTGGCCTGTGCGGCGGCGCTGGCAACGGTCAATGAACTGCTGACGAAAAAGCTGCCAGAACAGGCGGCAATCCAGGGAGCATTTTTGCTACGGGGCTTACGGCAACTGGCGGTTGAGTACCCTCAATTGATTATTGAAGCGCGCGGAATGGGGTTGTTACAGGCTATCGAGTTCAGGAAAAACGAGATCGGCTATGCCTTTGCGAAAGAGTTATTTCAGCGCAATATCTTAGTTGCGGGTACTTTGAACAATGCTAAATCGGTCAGGATTGAGCCACCGCTTACCATCACACGCGCGCAGTGTGTCCGCGTGCTGGAGGAAGCAAAAGAGGTACTTAAGAAGCTCAGTGGCACACTGCCTGATGAAAATAAAATGAAGGAATATGCAGTAGAGTGAAAAACGAGACGGAAACACGCCGTACCCTATTACGCTCATCCCGAAAACCAGTCAGCTCTCACTGACTGGTTTTTTGCATTGATGGGCATCAGTGGTCTGCTTTTATGTTTAAAATCTAATTAGTTCATCAATGTTACACTATATCTAAGGCCTCACAACGTCGTGGTATGGACACTATTTTGATGCACTCTAAACTATTAGCCTTCTAACTTATAAATTAATGTTAATTAATTAAAATCGGAACTTCTTTTCTGATAGAAAAAAACGATCGAATAGAGGGGATTGAACGGTTTAATGATCGTTATTTTCGATCGATCTTCTATTTATGATAGTGTAAGGTTATAGAACGTAGTTGGTTGACTCTCTACGTTGTTTTTATTATTCCATAACATTAACTAAACGTAGCGGGCGCCAAATTGGGTGAGGCGAAAAATGAAAACAGAGCCATCATTTTAGAAATGGTTTGCTTTAAATTATTCGCGTACATCGTGTGATGCTTAGGACGAAATAAAAAGAGGGGCGAGTTACTTTACCAGGTAAACAATTTCAGTAAGCAAGTTCTGTCAACATTTATATAATTTTAAAGCTATATCCGCAATAATTCGAGTTGCAGGGATTCAGTGTGCACGCGGCTTGAAGTGTTACAGGTATATCTATGGCTAAATGAATTTCTTATGCCAGTATTCTGCCTCATGTATCTAAAAATAAGAAATTTAGAGGGGCCAGGGACCCTGTTATGATAACGATTCGCTTTACCGTTTGTCGTATTTTGTTTGATAAACAGTAGGTAATATGTCTATCAATCGCAATAGGGTAAAACTTTTGTAAAAATGTAAAATTCTGGTGTTAACATGGATTTATTTAAAAATATAAAAATTGGAAATCGGCTTTCTCTAGGGTTTGGTGTGTTAATCATATTGACACTCATTTTGTCATCAGTGGGCTACTATTTCATGAAAAATATTGGTGCCGAAGTCGATGGGATTACTGAGGACAGAATGCCAAAAGTCGATATGGTGCGTGATATTCAAGATATATTAAATACCAATGTTCGCACATTACGCGATATTATCCTCCTTCCTGGGGATAAGGTTCAGGAAAAGCAGGCTCTCAAGGCGATCATCGTAAAAACGACCCATTCGGCTGGTGAAATATATAAAACCCTCGATAGTCGTATCAACGCGGGAAAAGGACGGGAGTTATTTAATCAACTTATCGATATCAGAAAACAGTATAGCCTGAGTATTAATAAAGCCGTTGACTATGCGATGGAAGGTGAGGATGCGCTGGCTACCGAATTGGTGTTTGGCGATATCGCCACTGTCCAGTCGCTCTATTTCACCAAGCTCAGCGAGTTAGCTGCGTTACAGGTATCGTTTGTTGATCATTCCAAACAGGCGACGAAAGAATATATCCACGATGCGCTGTTGTGGATGTTAGTGCTATCGATCTTCTCCGCTGTTTTAGGCTGCTTTACTGCCTGGCTGTTAACCCGAAGCGTCACCGGACCGTTATCTATTGCACTTTCTTCTGCGAAGCGCATCAGTGTGGGTGACTTGAGTGGTTCTATTGTCGTCAATAATCGCGATGAGACCGGCTTGTTGTTAGAGGCAATGCAGGAAATGCAAGCGGCGCTGACACGAATGGTGGTTGGCGTTAGAAACAATGCAGAGAGTGTTGCCACCGCCAGTATGCAGATTGCTCAGGGTAATGCTGATTTGTCATCACGGACCGAAGAACAGGCGAGTGCGCTGGAAGAAACGTCTTCGACCATGACGCAATTAGGTATGACGGTAAAAAATAATGCCGACAATGCCCGCCAGGCTAATACGCTAGCCCAAAATGCGAGCACCGTGGCGCTTCAGGGAGGGAATGTTGTCAATGACGTAGTGGATACGATGAAGGCCATTAATGATAGTTCGCGCAGCATTGTCGATATTATTAACGTCATCGATAGTATTGCGTTCCAGACGAATATTTTGGCGCTTAACGCCGCCGTTGAAGCTGCCCGAGCGGGCGAACAAGGACGGGGGTTTGCTGTTGTTGCGGGTGAAGTGCGTAACCTCGCGCAACGTAGTGCAGAAGCTGCTAAAGAAATCAAAAATCTGATTACTGCGAGTGTTGAACGCACCGAGCGTGGTTCTGTGCTGGTGAATAAAGCAGGGGAAACGATGCAGCAGGTTGTGGAGTCTATCCGGCAGTTGAGCGATACCGTATCAGAGATTAGCTCCGCCAGTGCTGAACAGTCGACGGGAGTCGAACAGGTCGGTATTGCCGTTAGCCAAATGGATCAGACAACACAGCAGAATGCCGCGTTGGTGGAGGAATCTGCGGCGGCAGCACAAAGTCTCAAGGAACAGGCGGATCAACTTGTCAGAGAAGTCTCGGTGTTCAAAATAGCGAACTATGGACTCTCAACACCGAAGCCAGCAACGCAGACTCTCTCGCTTGCCAGGCTCCCAGCGTCTGCCAGTGCATCAGCCTCAGGTGCATCAGATTGGACAAGTTTCTGATATAGATGCTCTAAATAATTCGAGTTTCAGGACAAGACGTTAATGTTTTGAAGACCACAGATGCAACTTGAAGTATGACGGGTATAAAAATTATGGCTGCCAGCATGTCAGGGATATATAAGAAATAGGGAAGTATAATAAATAGACAGTGTCATAAAGGTTTTACTTGCCAGTCAGCACACACTGACTGGCTTTTTGCATCTGTCTCTCCGCATTTTCGCTACGCTATGGCGTACCGCTATTACCTGTGTTTACGGGCAATCAGGACATTTAACGGCGCCATGGGAAATGCCTGATGACGTCGGGTTTCGACAGAGGTAAAACCCGCCTTCAATAACCACTGTGTAAGTTGTCCTTCTCGTGTGACGTGGCGTCCACTCATTTGCATCGGCAGATAAAACGGCAGAACCGGAGCAGCGGCGTTGGCTTCTTCGCTAATTTCTGCCTGTGCGAGGACCAGCGTTCCCTCTGGCGCGAGTGTGTGGTAAAGCGTTGCCAGCATGGCGGGAATGTCCTCGATAAAATGCAGGAAGGAGGAACTCCAGATCAGATCGTATTTTTCGCTGGGAAACGTCCCGCCTTGTGCTGACACTCGTGCGGATAACCCGGCATTGTCGATATTACGCTGTGCCACGGCAGCGGTTTGCGGCAGGTCATAGACTGTGCCGGAGATCTGCGCGTGGCGTAGCGCCAGCGTAATCGTCACCCAGCCGGGGCCACCGCCCAGATCGAGAATGTGCCTGATTTGTGGGAAATCCGGCAGGCTGGAGATCAGTTGATCGGCAAGGTCTGCGGTTACCGATCGCTGCTCCTGCGCGATTTGCTGTTCTGCCGCGTTGGCCCACGCCGCATCGCGCGGTAATTCGCTCAACTGTGTGGGCAGCGGCTGGTGCATTCCGTCGCGGAGTCCCTGACCAAACTGGCGCAGGCTGGTGAGGCGAAAACGCCAGGCATCACCCAAAAAGCGCGGACTGCTGCGACAGAGCACGGCTGCGCTGGCGGATGCGGTTCGATAACTGCCATGATGGCGCGTCAAAAGCTGCATACTCCATAGGATCTCAAGCAGAAATCCGGTTTTCTCCGGCTGCCACCCCAGCGCTTCCGCCAGTTGTTCCGGCGTGGTGGCATCCTCCAACCGGTCGAAAATCTGCTGTTCTAGCGCCAGATGTAAAGCGTCGGCTTTCACGCTGCTGGCGGCAAGCTGCCATAGTGTCTCTAGTGGGTTCATAAGCGATCTTTCTCATGGATGGTCAGTCGATAGGGAATATGCTATCTATAAATGAGAATGGTTATTATGTTCATTGTTATGCGAGACGGCGTTTTTCATATGCAAAACGGCGAGGGAAGATGATGCAAAGACAGCGACAGAGGCGAAGTGAAAAACCAGCAGGCGATCGGTGCTGTGCGAGTGAGGTTGATATCTCAGGTGCACGTCGCACTTTGCCAGGCGATATTGGTGAATGCTGGTCGGATTTCAGCCGTATTGATGCCGGTCTGTCGTTAGCGCGCTCGCAATACCGGCCACGTCGTGCATGGGTGGAGGAAACCCACAATCCACATTCACAGCCAATGCTGGTTATGACGTTTGCGCTGGCAGGGGAGTCGGCCTATTGCGACAGCAGCGGCTCACAGGTCTGGTTTCGTGAGCAACATGTCACTATCACGACGTTTGGCTCCTGTGTGGGCGAACGCCGTTATCAGGCTCAACCGCATGTCGATCAGTTGCGGCTGCTGGTAGAGAAAACAGCGGCGGCACGCTATTTTGGTTCGGCCTGTGCGGCACAACTGTTCAGTGACGATGACGTGCGACTGCACGCGTTTACATCGGTATCTTCGGCCAGTCAGATTCATGTCAATGCGCTGTGTAGTGACGCCGATCCGCTGAATCGCCATATTCATGCCTTAAGCCTGCTGTCACAGTATCGGTATATCCTGCAACCGAAAGACAGGCGTGACGCTATTCATCCACAAGAGCGAGAGCAGTTGGAGCAGGTATGTTGCTGGATGCGGGAACATCTGCCGGAACCGCTGACGCTGGCCTGCATTGCGGCGCAGGCGGGCATGAGTGAATCCCGACTCAAACTTGGGTTTCACCGTTGTTTCGCAACTACGCCGGGGCAGATGCTATTACGGATGCGAATGGAGCGCGCGCACCAGCTACTGGAGTTGGGGTTTCAGGTGGCGCAGACGGCCTGGCAAGTCGGCTATCGGCATCCCGCTAATTTCAGTCTGGCATTTACACGCTATTTCAACCGTAACCCGAAAATGATTGCGGCGCGTAAGTAGCCTATCTTGCTGGCGTTAAGATGGGCGCTTGAACGTCACTCTTTGCCGCTATCAAGAAAGTGCCACGGACGTGGCGGCCAGTTCAGGCGAGCGCATAAATGCGGTCGCCTGTCCTAACCAAAAAATCATGCGATTAGCGGAACGGTGGCTCGTTAAAGGTGCGGAGCTTGCGCGAATGCAGCTTGTCGCTTTCCGCCCTCAGCAGGTCAATAGCGCAGATGCCAATCTGCAAATGCTCCGAAATCGCCCCTTCATAGAAACGGTTCGCCTGTCCCGGCAGTTTGATCTCACCGTGCAACGGCTTATCCGAGACGCACAGCAGCGTACCGTAAGGCACACGGAAGCGATAGCCCTGTGCGGCAATTGTCGCGCTTTCCATATCCACGGCAACGGCGCGGCTAAGATTAAACCGCAGGGCGGAAGCGGCGTAGCGTAGCTCCCAGTTGCGATCGTCGGTGGTGACAACGGTGCCAGTGCGCAGGCGTTGCTTCACTTCTTCCCCCGGCATACCGCTGACCATCTTGGTGGCGTCGTACAACGCGCGCTGCACTTCGGCGATGCTGGGGATCGGGATATCCGGTGGTAAAACAGCGTCCAAAACGTGATCGTCACGCAGATAAGCGTGTGCCAGTACGTAATCGCCAATAGACTGACTTTCGCGCAGGCCGCCGCAGTGGCCGATCATCAACCAGGCATGCGGGCGCATTACCGCGAGATGATCGCAGATGGTTTTCGCATTGGATGGCCCGACGCCGATGTTGACCATCGTAATCCCTTTACCCTGACGAGGAATCAGATGATAGGCGGGCATCTGGTGGTTCTTCCAGGCCAGATCGGACACCGTCTGCTCGGGGTTTGGCGTCTCGGCGGTGATATAGATGCCACCCGCGCAGGACAGCGCTTCATACGGGCTAGCGGGATCGGCAATTTGCGCACAGGCCCAGCGCACAAACTCGTCAACATAGCGGGTATAGTTGGTGAAGAGGATGAACGGTTGAATGTGTTCTACGGGTGTGCCGGTATAGTGACGAAGGCGGGCCAGCGAGAAGTCGGTACGCAGCGCGTCAAAGTGCGACAATGGCGATGTAGTGGTGGCATGATACAGGCCATCAGCCGTCTCGTCTCCAATCTGTGACAGCTCCGTGGTCGGGAAATGTTTCGCGATGCCAGCGCTCATGGAACGGTCAAGAATCAGATCGGAACCGTCGAGCACGTAGGGAAACGGAATTTCCTGCTGTGACGGGCTGACTTCAATAGTGACATCATAATCTCCCTCTAGCAGCATCAACTGTTCCGCCAGATAAGCGCGCAAAAACGTAGGACGGGTGACGGTGGTAGAATAACTGCCGGGATGGGTAAAACGCCCATAGGCACGATGGCGCGGATGCCCGGTCGATTCGCCGTTCCAACTCACGCGTAAGGCGGGGTAGGAAAATAACCCGGCTGCACGCGCGTTGGCATCGGGCAGCGTACCGTGGTTGATGAAGTCTCCGATGGCGTCGCGCAGTGCCGAGACGGCATCATCATACAGCGCTTCCAGTTTATCCAGAGCCTGAGTGACGGTGAGGCTGATGTGGGATTCGCTGCTATGCATGTTCTCTCCTTTATTCACACTCTTCATATTTTGTACTTCGGCAGAGGTTAGCTAACAGCGTAACTGAAGATGCATTGACCCGCCATCGTCAAATCTGGCGGGTAAGTGCTCATGAAGTGAAGCGTGCGGCTAGTGCTTGTGGCGACCGGAGAGATTCGCTGCGCTCACGGCCAGTATCGACAGCACGCCGAGTGCGGCAGCCGGTGCCAGCACACCCCAGAAGGCGCGTTCGATATACGGCATACCTTCTGCCAATACGCGTCCCCATTCCGGCGTCGGCGGTGACGCGCCCAGCCCTAAAAAGCCGAGCGATGCCAGCGCCAGCGCGATGCCAGGCAGTCGCAGCATGGCGTGGCGGAAAAGCGGACCAGCCAGCGCGGGCAGAATATAGAACAGGCTACGCCGTATTGATCCTATACCGAGTATCGGCAACATTCGAATATAAGGGCGCGCATTAATTTCAGCGACTAGCGCTGCCGTATGGGCCGCGAGTGGCGCCCAACTAACCGCGATGACCGCAATCGCTGCACCCGTTGCCGTTGGGCCATTGACGGCGGCAACCAGCAGTCCGGCGATCACCGGTGGCAGGGCGTTGGTGACTTCAATGGGGCCGGTGAACAGACGTGGGAACAACCCGACCAACAGACCAATCGCGAGACAAGCCAGCGACACCGCCAGCGCTAACAAGCAGGTATTCAACGTGCCGTGTGCGACGCGCGCCAGTAAATCACGCCCCATGGCGTCTGCGCCAAAGGGTAGCGCGAATGAAGGCGGTTGCAGGCGCAAAAAGGCGGAGGTAACGGGATCGCGCGGCAGGCCAGCGAGTAGCAGAAGTGCCAGCAGCAGTACGCAGACAATCGGCAGCCAGATGGCGTGACGAGACACGGGACTACCGCGTTCTTCCGGCACGGGCATCGCTCCGCTGCGCAGTGCGCGTCCGAGAATCAGCAGCCGCACACCGCCAGCCACCATGCCAGCTAGCGAGGCAATAAGGAGTAAGATCAGCACACCGACTTGCAATGCGGGGAGATCCTGCGCGGCAGCGGCACCCAGAGTGGCGCGTCCCAGACCAGGAATGGCGAACACTTTTTCGACGGCAATCGCGCCGCCAGTCAGCGATACCAGTACCAGCCCGACCAGCGGCATCACGCTGGGCAGCGTGCGTTTCATCACCGCCAGCGCGATATGGCGACGGTTCACCCCCGCGACGCTCCAGGTCGTTAACCAGTTCTCACTAAAAGTGGCGGAGAGCGCATCGGCAATAATCCGGCCAAGGTAACCGCCTGCTGGAATACCGAGTGCCAGTGACGGTAACACCGCGTAATGTAATCCTAACCAGCCATAGGGCGGAAACCACTGTAGCCAGACAGCACCGACGATCAGCAAAAACGAGGCTAGCAGGAACTCGGGCAGCGCGGTAAATAAGGCAGCAAACAGACCACCTGAACGGTGAATATGACCACGAAGTCCCTGCCGAAAGGTAGGGACGCACAGCACGGTGGCCAGTGTGAAAGCCACCAGCACCGAAGAGGCCATCAGCGTGAGCGATACGCCTGCCGCCTGCAACATGCCTGGGAGCACGGGGCGACCAGAAACCCAGGAGTTACCTGCATCGCCGTGCAATAGGCCAGTCAGCCAGTTCAATAGCAACTGCAACGGCCCTTGATCCAGCCCGAGCGACTGACGAATCGCGTTTAGCGTTTCCGCCGTTGCTTCCTGTTCACCAGAGCGAGCACGCAGCAATGCCAGCGCCGGGTCCTGACCGGATAGCCACGGCAGCATACCAATCAGCACCACAATTCCTGCCAGCGTCAGCAGTCGCGAAAACAACGGGATCAGCACGCCATATCGTGGGCGTTGCGTCTGGTTAATGTTGGCACAGGTGCGGCAGTACAGCGATTCGCTCATAAACTTGTCATCTTTCTGGTTACCGATGCGTTACCCGTTATTTCGCCGCAGCAATATGCGTGGCTGCGTTGATCAGCGTGCGTTCGCGTGGGTCGCGCAGTGCGTCTTTTATCTGTGCGCCTTCACCCTGAATGACGCGTTCATGCAGCATGGGGATCGCGGCATCACTGGCAAGGATCAGATTTTCTGCCTGCATAATGGCCTGACGGCGTGCTTCTCCCGCGGGAATTGCAGCCGCTTTTTGCAGCGCCTGATCGATTTCTGGGCGGCATAATTGGGCGATATTGAATGACCCTTCACAGGCAAAATCACTGTACAGATAAGCAACGGGATCGCCGGAGTCTAGCACCGTTGCACGCGATAAAATAAAGGCGTCAAACTTGCCTGCCAGCGCGTCGGATTCAATCTGCGCATACTCACGGACGACCTGTTTCACCGTAAATCCAGCGGCGGTGAGTTGCTGTGCCAGATAGACCGCGACTTCAGGTAGCTCGGCGCGATCGCTGAAAGTGGCTAGTGTGATGGTCGCACCTGCGGGTGTACCGGCTTTGACCGGATTCACCACGGGCTGGCGCAGTTTGGCAGCCCATGGTAGCGCAGGACCTAACAGACCTTGCGCGACATCGGCACGCTTCTCATACACGTTATCCACCAACTGCTGGCGATTGATCGCATTCCGCACGGCAGCCCGCAGCGCGGGATCTTGCATCACGCCATGACGCGTATTCAGATACAGCGTATTGGTGCGCGGCATTGGGACTTCATGCACCAGCGATTGATCCAGCAGCGGAGCCTGAGAAACCGGAATGGCTTCGACAATATCTGCCGTGCCGGTACGTAAGGCGGCAGCACGTGCTGTACCATCGGACACAAAGCTGACATCAATACCGCTGGCCTGTGCTTTCTCACCCCAGTAGCTGTCGAATCGATCCAATACCGCACTGCTGGTGCCCGTGACGCTACGCAGAACGAATGGGCCGCTTCCGGTGTTGATCGGGTTGACGACATGATTTTTACCGTAAGCATGCATGGAGAGGATCGCCAACTGCGGGCTGGATAAACGCTGTGGCAGCAGCGGGTCTGGTTTCGCAGTGGAAACGATAACGGCGCTATCGCCATCGGCTTTTACCGTTAGCTGCACGCCGTCCAGAATGCGCGGTTTGGGGGCGGCGGTGGAGGCCACGGTGAGCGCATTCACTACCGTGGCGGCGTTTAATGTGGTGTTGTCATGAAAATGGACGTTCGGACGCAGTTCAAAACGCCAGGATTTATCATCGATCTGCTGCCATTTCGTCGCCAGCGCGGGCTGGGCTTCCCCGAGTTTGTCGAGCACCACCAGCGTTTCCGCCGTGCTCCAGCGCGACAGTTTAAAGGCGTCATCGCTCAGCGGCGTCAGGCCGGAGCGCGGTGGTTGGAGCATCGCCAATTTAATTCGACCGTCATGATGTGAGGCGTGGTTTTCTTCCGGTTCATTGAAGCAGCCTGAAAGTAGCAACGTGGCTGACAGCAGGCCGGAAACGGGCCACAGGAGGTTACGACTCTTCATCAGTCTATCCTTATCCATTTATGGTTGAAGCGGATTTAAACGGGCGGCAGATAACCAGCATAGCTAGCGAGCTGCACAAGGGTACGGCGGCGAGCAGCACCCACGGAATGGCGGCCTGTGGCGATGGCGTCAGTGCACGATCGAGCTGACTACCGAGTATAAAATTACCGACCAGTACGGCAATGCCGCCCATTGATGCCAGTGCGCCATAGTGCGCACCCAGATTCTGGTGATTAGCAAAGCGGGGAATGAGGTCCATCCCAACAGGGACGATCAGCATCTGCCCCAGCGTCAGCAGGGTAATTAATGAGATCGCTGGCAGCAGACGTTGCCATCCCTCAGGCGGCGTACTGGAGGCAAACAGTGCGACGCTAAGGAATGAGGCAGCCAATAGCGCGAAGCCCAATGGCAGCATGCGTGCCGCACCAATCCGGCGGGCAAAACGCGCCAGCGGGAGCTGTAGCCCGATCACCAACAATGAGGCCAATACAAACAGCGGGCCGAGATCTTTCTCGCTGCTGCCGGAGCGATGCAGTTCAACCGGTAGCGCCAGATAGAGCTGGTTGTAGCTGAACAGGTAAGCGCTATAGGCGATGATGAATGCGACAAAGCGACGTTGGCGGAAGGTTTCCCACCATGGGGCGATGTGCAATTCGCCTTGATTTCGCTGTGTCGGTGGCAGGCTGAAAAACAGGATAATAAGCGCGACAACAAAGACGCCAGCACCCGCAAGCGCTACGCGCTGGAATCCGTACCCGGCCAGCACAGATCCGAGCAACGGCCCCAATACGGCACCCAGCTCGCCGCAAATCGCAAACAGGGCGAACCACTCGGAGCGGCTACGTTTTCCCTCTTTTTCACTTTGCGTACCGGCCTGTGCCATCAGCGCTTCAATGGCGGGAGAGAACAGGGCACCGCCAACGCCAGTCAGGCAGGCACCGAGGATGATCGGCCACAGCGAGTCGCCTAGCGCCAGCAGTAAATAGCCGCTGATGCGCACCACACAGCCGCACAGGATAATCACGCGGGCGCCGAAGCGGTCCGCCAGTGCGCCGCCGACTAAAAACATGCCCTGCTGAGAAAAGGTGCGTAAGCCAATCACTATCCCGATAGCCCAGCCGGACAGCAACATGTCGTCGCGCAAGAAAATAGCCAGAAACGGCACAACGGCATAAAAGCCAATGTTGAAAACAAGCTGACTCCCCAGAAGCAGCGGAGGGTAAGGCCGTGGGCCGCGGTTGGCGGTGAGGTCTGACATTTAATCATCCGTTTAAAAATCTCCGCGATGGGGAGATGTGTTATTGACGTGGTATTTTATTTTGTAAAACGTGTGTTTTTAGCGAGCTAATAGCCGGAGGCTGACAGCCCAGGCACGGCCTGCAATAAACGGGCGGTGTGAGCCTGTTTTGGTGAAGCCAGCACCTCGGCGGTGGGACGATCTTCAATAATGCGCCCGCTATCCATGACCAGCATCCTGTCGCACAGGCCCGCGAGCATCGAAATATCGTGCGATACCATCAGCAATCCCATCTTGTTTTGTACAGTGACCTGTTGCAGCAGGGTTTTAATCTGTTCGCGCAGCGGCAAATCCAGGCCGCTGACGGGTTCATCCGCCAGTAAAAAATCGGGACGAATAATCAGCGCTCGCGCTAGCGCGACACGCTGTGCCTGCCCACCGGAAAGTTGCCCTGCGGCATTGTCCAGCAGCGTTGTGCTGAGTTCGACTTGTTCCATGACGTCGCGTAGGCACGCTGATACATTTTCACCAGGACGCAGGCGCTTCAGCGGCTCAGTGAGAAGAGCGGCGACGCGCTGGCGTGGAGCGAGCGAACCTGCTGGATCTTGCGGAATATATTGAACGCGGCGGCGATACCAAAGCAACGAACGTACCGAACCGGGTTTAATCAGGTTACCGTCGCAGTACACCGTGCCACTCTCCGGTGCTTCAAGGGCGAGCAGCGTTTTCAGTAATGTGGATTTACCGCAGCCCGAGGCACCGACCAGCCCGACGCGCTCGTGACGGTGTAAATGTAGCGACAGATCGTGGAAAATCGCGCTGGCAGGATCGGCCTTTTGCCACGGTAAACGTGACGCTTGGCGATAGCGGCTGACGTGCTCAAGACTTAAAAACGGTGAAGGAACCGCATGCAGATGGTGATTCATCCGGCAAGCGCTCCGGCAACGGGTAACACATTGGTGGATAAAATATTGTCAGCGCGACGGGCGGCAGCCACCAAACGACGGGTATAGGGATGCTGTGGTGCATTCAGTAGTTGCAGCATAGTACCGGATTCAACGATCTGACCATTTTCCATCACCAGACCGCGCTGGCAGAGTTGGGCAGCGACGGCGATATCATGCGTAATAAACAGCAGTGCAGGTGCATCCGGCTGCGCGCTACGTTCCTGTAAGACCCGTAATACCTGTTGCTGAGTGATGACATCAAGCGCGGTTGTGGGTTCGTCCGCGACCAGCAGGCGAGTTTTGCCAAGCAGCGCGAGGGTAATACAAATACGCTGACGCTGACCGCCGGACAGTTCGGCAGGGTAGCGCTGCAATAGGTTGGGAATATCGTCCAGCTTCATGGCTGTCAGAAGCGCAGCAAGCTCAGCGGAAGAGGGCGTTTTCAACGCCAGCGAGAGCTGTTTCCCTAACGGCATGAGCGGATTAAGCGCTGCCGCAGAGTCTTGAAAAACGGCAGATACTCGGCTGGTATGCGGGCGCGCCAGCGCTTTCAACTGACTGACTTCTTCACCATTGACCTTAATACTGCCGCTAATCTGGCAACCTGTGGCTGGGGTACCGATCACGGCTTTGGCGGTGAGGGATTTACCGGAACCCGATGCGCCGAGTAAACAGACTCGTTCGCCTGCGAACAGCGTAAAGCTGATATCGCTGACTTTGGTTTCACCACCAATAGACAGGCTAAGGTTCTCTACCTGAAGAATGGCGTCTGTGTGTCTGTCCCAACTGATCATGGTTAAGGTATACGGTTGATGTAAATAGATATGTAATAACATAACAAATTGGGATGAGATGATGCAAAGGAAATGTGATCCAGAGTGAATAAATTACGCTATCGACGCCGCCCTGATAGCACGCGTCGATGGTGAAATTGGAGAGAGTAAATCGTAGGGAAGCGCAGCGTATCTTGAGTGGTTACTCGTTAGGTTCATTACTGAGCGGTGCCAGTTCTGCCGCACTCAACTGAGTAATTTGACTGACCTGAGCAGGTTCCATACCGCTCACTCGGCGGCCGCGCCCACCGCTGCATAATTTTTTAAGCCGCATATAAACCATCGTAAATTGAGGCATTTGTGTAAGAGCCAGTGTACAGATAGATGCGATCTCACTGGAAGCGAGATCGCCTTAGATGTCGTGGAGTTTAGGCTTGCTGGTCTGCTAGCCACTGTCGCAGGCGTTCGGGTTGCTGTGCGCCGCTCAGGCGCGCCCGTTCTTCACCGTTTTCAAGCCATAGCAGCGTCGGTAGTGTTCTTACCGTCAGTTTCTCCGCCAGTGTAATGTGATGATCGGCGTCCAGATAATGGCTCGACAACTGGCGATATTCCTCGTTATCCAGAATTGTTTCCAACTGACGGTAGAGGCTCTTACAGTGGACGCAGCGCTCGGCACCGACCAGCAGTAGCTGTGGTGCATTTTTTGACTCTAGTTCAGGCCAGTCGTCGGCGGTAAGCGGAGCAAAACGCTCACGGTTGACGGCAAAGAGTTTTGGGCTGCGCTTGAGATCTTCGCTGTCGGTCGCGACACACAGGGCATCGCCGCTCTTTTTATAAGGACGCACACCGTCAATACGAATGACGCTGGCGAAGCCGGGCGCGGCAGCTCCGGGCTGACGTAGCTGAGTGTTATCCGGGGCAATCACCGGCGTTTCCTGTGGGCGCGGCAGTTGTGGCACCCACTCGTAGGGTACGCGATAGGCGCGATACAACATGTTGGTGTTTACCGTCTTGCCCCAGTAGGGTGAAATGAATTCCCAGACAATTTCATGATCGGCGGTGACTTCAAACAGTCGGCCGTTAGCCCCTTCGTTAATCAGCGTGTTGCCGTTCGGCAGGCGCTGGATATTGCTGATGTACGGGCTGTAAAAACGAAACGCGTCAGTCGGGTGCGGGATGCCCGCTTCGTAAGGCGAGTAGCGCCAGACAATATCCAGCGTTACCGGATTGATTTCTAACACGCGGGAATGGTCGCGCCAGGCGTTTTTCACCCCATCGGGGGATGCCGGATTGGGCGCGCCGTAGCCTGCCCAGCCGCCGTTATCAAACACCAGAATATTACCCGCCCCCGGTAAACCTACGGGGATCATGTGCGCGTGGTGTTGGCCGATAATCCAGCCGATGTGTTTGAGTTCGGGCGTATTGTAATTGGGACCAAGCTGCCAGACGATGTTGCCGCTCTGCTTGTCGATGATGGCAATGATATTGGATTCACGGGCATCCCAGATGATGTTATCGGGATGGAAACGGATATCGCCCTGATCGAACCATGGATTAGGGCCAAGTGCCGACATGGAGTTGATATGCATCCAGTCGCCCATTCCGCCGCCGCTTTTGCGCAGGTTAGGATTGTTGTACAGCGCGGTTTTGGCATCGTCGTCAAAGCCCAGTTCATCGAAATGGTCGCTGCACCGCCACTCCCATAAAATATTGCCCTGCCAGTCCACCTCGATGATGGTGTCATCAAGCAACAATTTGTCGCTGATGTGTTCATTGTGCAGATTAGTGTGCGCTAGCAGTAGCGTGTTGCCACCAATCGACTGCGGTTCCTGCCCCGGTGCGTAATAGCCGACTGGGTTGCCGCTGCGCTGGTAATCATGATGGACGCGCGCCATCCATTCGGGCGGAAGATCGGGATCGGTAATGTGCTCATAACCGTTGAATTTCCAGACGATGTTGCCGTCCCAGTCCACCTGAATCAGATCGACCATGTCCTGCATGCCGTAGCGTGAATCACGTTCGCCGCTGTGTCCGAGGATGTAACCACCGGGCAGGATTTTGTTAGGGAAACCGTGCAGACCTTCCCACAGACGCAGTTCGGTGCCGTTCATATCCACTAGCACCGCGCCGCGCTCCAACGCTTGAAAGACGGTGTAGCCGCCCCAGGCTTTTTCTGGGTTGTAAATTGTTGTGCCGGTTGGGTAGACGGAAGGGTGTCCCATAATGGTGCTCCAGTATTTACGTGTTCAGAGAAGAAGGGATGGCCGCCGTATCGGCTGGCTGCGTCAGCAGTGCGAGCAGATCGCTGCACTGTTGGTGAAAGTTTTGGCTATCACGCTGGCGCGGATGCGGCAGCGAAATGGTTGCAATCTGGCGGATACGCCCCGGCCGTGGTGCCAGTACGACGACGCGGTCGGCGAGGTAGACGGCTTCTTCGACGTCGTGCGTCACGAGTAGGGTAGTGGTGCCTTCCGCCTGATGAATACGACGCAATTCCTGCTGCATCTGTTGGCGGGTCAGGGCATCTAGTGCACCAAAAGGCTCATCCAGCATCAGGATGCGTGGATTGGCGACGAGCCCGCGTGCGATGGCCACGCGCTGCGCCATGCCACCGGAAAGCTGGGCGGGCAGGGCGTTGGAAAAATCTTGCAAATGCACTAACTGAATAAAATGGTCGATCAGGCGTTTTCGCTCTTTTTCGCTGATTGACTCATTCGCCAGCCCGAGTGCGATGTTTTGCCGCACCGTCAGCCACGGAAACAAACGCGGTTCCTGAAATACCATGCCGCGTTCACGTCCGATACCACGAACGGTTTTGCCTTCAACCAGTACGCGCCCCTGGTAGTCGTTGTCTAATCCGACCAGCATGCGCAGTAGGGTGGATTTGCCGCAGCCGCTGCTGCCGACAATCGCCACCAGTTCACCGCTGTGAATCGACAGGGAAAAATCATCGATTATCGTCAGCGGTTCGCCTTGTACACGAAACTGTTTGCGTAGATGGTCGAACTGCACCACTGGCGGTGACACATCAAGGGAAGGGGATGTCATACGATTTCTCCTGCGGAACGCCAGCGCGTCATCCGCTGTTCCAGAGCGAGTCCGATGCGATCGAGTACCGCACCTGTTAACCCAATCAATAGCATGCCGCTGATAATCAGGGGCATGTCCAGCAACTGCTGAGCGTTGATCATCAGGCTGCCGATTCCGGTGCCTGATGACATGAAATATTCTGCGCCGATGGTGCCAAGCCAGGCATAAATCAGCGACAGGCGTAAACCCGCAAAGATCGCAGGCGCTGCGCCCGGCAGGATTAATACTCGCAGACGGGTCGATAAACGGAGCTGCAACACGTGAGCGACTTCCTGTAATGCCTGTGAACGTTGGCGAATACCGCGATGGCTGGCCACCAGCATCGGAAAGAAGGAGGCGAGTGCGACAAACGTGATTTTTCCCGTTTCATCGTTACCGACCCAGGCGGTCAGCAGCGGCAGCCAGGCAAACAGCGCAATTTGGCGCAGCGTCGCGATAGTCGGCGTGAAGAGGGCGTCGCTGGTGGCGTTCAGCCCCAGCAGGATGCCGCACACGAGGCCTACAACAATGCCGCATAGCGCACCGGCGAGCGTGCGGGTCAGACTGGCCTGCATTGCCTCGGTAAGTGAACCGTCGCGAATGCCTTGTAGCAGCATGTGCCACACGTCGGCGGGCGGAGGAAGCAAGAGCGGATCGATCCAGGCAAAGCGGCTGGCCTGCTGCCAGAACAACAGAAGCAGAAAGGGTAAAGCCAGCGCCGATAGGCGGCGAGACGGTGCCGTAGTTAAGCGGCTGATTGGTGGATGCGGCCAGAAGACCAGACGGCGATCCAGTTGGTTAATCAACCACTCCATCGCCAGCCCTGCCAGTCCGATGGTGGCGATGCAGACAAACACGATGTCTAGCTGAAATAGCTGACGTCCCCACACCAGCAGGTAGCCAATCCCCTGAGATGACGCCAGCAGTTCGACCACGATCAGCGATACCCACGCCTGTGAGAGTGCGAGCCGCAAGCCAGTGAGCCAGGTCGGGAATGCGGCGGGCAGTGTTAATTTGATGAGGCGCTGATGCCACGGTAGGCGCAGAGTGCGCGCGACTTCCTGTAGCGCATGCGGCACATTACGCACGCCCGTTTGCGTATGCAGCGTCACGGGAATAATCACGGCCTTGATAATAACCGCCAGCTTCAGGCCATCATCAATACCGAATAGCACCATAAACAGGGGTATCCACCCCAGCGTTGGGATCTGTGCCAGCACGTATACCGTTGGGTGCAGCAGGTGTTCGGCGCGTCGTGATGCCCCTATCAGTGCGCCAAGTAAGGTTCCTGCGAGTAAACCGGCCAGCAGGCCGCTCGCTAAGCGTTGCAGACTGATAAAGAGCTGTGACAGGAGGTCGTTGTGCCAAAGTTCGATGGCGGTGTTGGCGACAATATGGGGGGCAGGGAGAATCTGGGCGGGCATCCAACCGTAGTCGCTACTGATATACCACAGTGCCAGCAACGCCAGCGGCACGACGAACGGATAGGCCAGCGCTATCGGCAGCGAAGGCCAGACGATCATGGTTTTTTTCAGCACTATCGACTTATTCATTTTATTCCACGAAAGCATCACTGTTGGATGGATAAGGAATAAAAAACAGGTTTCGATGTTGAATGCCAATGCAATAAAGCGATGGCCGTCGTGCAATAAATGCATACGCGTAGCCCAAGCCCGTCAGCGCTGATTTATGCTTTTTTCCGCTGAATAAACCTGTAAATGTTATTTAAG
Source organism: Pectobacterium wasabiae CFBP 3304 (assembly GCF_001742185.1). NCBI lineage: Bacteria > Pseudomonadati > Pseudomonadota > Gammaproteobacteria > Enterobacterales > Pectobacteriaceae > Pectobacterium > Pectobacterium wasabiae. Next base: position 4,920,522 of record NZ_CP015750.1, on the reverse strand, counting down.
CCTGACGCCGACGGTTCGCTAGTTTCATGGCAGATAAAACGGATTATTGAGGAAAACCGTATGCAGCATGTTACCCCTTTAGAGTTGATAACCCATTATTCTCGCTGGCGGCTGGGAATGAATAAGATTCTTGGCATGACGTTATTGATGAGCGCCGCGCTGGTTTCTACGGTGCAGGCAGATGATGGTGTAACGCCGGATGCACAGAAGCCGACGGAAATTCGTATCGGTTTGCCAGATCAAAGCGCGGGTAGTAAGCCCTTTATCCGCGGACCGTTGGGGCTGGCACATATTCAAAAACAGTTGGAGAAGGAGTTTGAGCCGCAGGGCATCAAAATTCAGTGGTTGTTCTTTAAAGGCGCAGGGCCAGCGGTGAATGAAGCGCTGGCAAACAAGCAATTGGACGTGGTGTATCTGGGCGATCTCGCCGCCATTATTGGCCGAGCAGGCGGTCTGCCGACGCGGGTGCTGGTGGGATCGCGCGGTTCTAATTCTTATCTGGCGGCGACACCGGAATCGGGTATTCAGCGCATTGAGGATTTACGCGGCAAGCGGATTGCAGTCTACAAAGGAACGGCCGATCAACTGTCGTTTGAACGTGCGATTAAAAGCGCTGGGTTGAATGAACGTGATGTACGGGTCATCAACCTGGACTGGACAGCGGGCAAAGCCGCTCTGGCCGCCAGACGTGTGGATGCGGTGTGGGGCGGTGTCTCTCTGCTGGCGCTGCGTAAGCAGGGCATCAATATTGTCACCACCAGCCGGGCGCTGGGCTGGGCGAATACCACGCAGGCTGCGGTGCTGGCGACGCAGGATTTTATCGATCGCTATCCGGGCACGACGCAGCAACTGGTGAATGTACTGGTGGATAATGCGCAATGGATCGGCGATGCGCAGCACCTGCCAGAATACACTGCACTGATGTCCGAACAGAGCCAGATACCGCAGGCAATCTTTCAGGAAGAACTGAAAGCGGAAGATCTTCCGTTTCAAAGCTCGCCACGCCTCGATCCATTTTTGCTCAGCAGTTTGCAGGACAGCATTGAGCGAGCGAAAGCGGTGGGGCTGATTCGCAACACGTTTTCAGCCAGCGATTGGTTTGCTGGCGAGTTCGCCGATCGGGCATTGAAGGCCAAGGGGCTGGAGTCAAATTGGCCGGTGTATGACGCCAGCGGTAACTCTACGAAATAATCATGAGCGCTCACAGGGTCGGCAATGCAGGAACGGGTGAGCGCAGCCTGTCTTGCGCCAGTAGGGTTTCGATCATCAGTTCGGCCAGCGGCGGCAGCGTTCTTTGCAAACAGGTGACAATCCCGAAGCGGGTTTGCATGTGTCCCCATTCCTGCGGGGTGCCCGTCAGCGGAATTTCGACCAACTGATGGCTTAATCGCCCTAGCGCAAAGCCATCCTCGCTGGCGAAGCTGATGGCCTGCGTGTGCCGTAGGATGCTGAAGACAGAATAGATATGATCACACTGAATCTGTGGGCGATAGTCGGGTTGACGCGTCAGGGAGGCCAGAATTTTGCGCATGCCGACAGGCATAAAAGGCGAGGCGAGCGGAAAGCGCAGGAGGTCGTCCGGTGTCACATTTGCCTGCTGGGCTAGCGGATGTGAGGAATGGCAGATGAAAAAGCAGCGCTGTGGGCTTAATGGTTGCACATGGAGGCCGGTTTCCATTTCAGCCTGCCAGGTATCTGCAACAATAAAAGGCCACTCGTCGGCCAGCAACCGCTCGCGCAGGGATTGCCAATTATCCACGCTGTAAGTGACCTTGGCACGCGGCCGTAGTGCATGGAAATGTGCTATGGCCTTGGGGATAAGCGTGGTAGACGGCGCGGGGCCACAGCCAAACGTCAGTTCGCCCTCCTGCGCCTCGCTGATTTGCCGCATGTCGGTCATCAATTCCCAGGAAAGCTCCTGCATGCGCCGTGCAAACGGCAGCAGCGTATTGCCTTGCCACGTCAGCGCAAAGCGTCGGCTCTGACGATCGATAAGCGGGTGTCCCACCGTTTGTTCTAACGCTTGAATGCTGCGGCTGAACGCTGATTGCGACAGACAGACCGCTTCTGCGGCCTGTACAAAACTCCCCTGTTCGGCCAGTGCAAGAAAATTGCGTAATTGCCGTAAATCCAGATGCATGTTGCAGCTACCTACCGTATCGATTTTCCCCACTTTTTAGGCGGAGGTCGGATAACAACGCAATGAACAAAAATTCATAAGTTATAGCGAATTGATTGCTATGGGCCTTCAGCAAGCGGAGACCGCCGTCTGGCGCGGTCAGTGGTTATTTTGCCAGCGCACAGGAAAAATCCTGAATTTCTTCCACAGAGCCGAGACTCATATTGAACACGTCAAGGCTGCTGGCGAGTAGCACCTTGTCGCCTGTCGGTGTGGAAACCATCGCAAGACCGTATTTGCCGATCGATTCGTTCCGCTGCTGCGCGTAACGATCTAATGTTTTGAACGGATTGCTTTGCGTCAGTTCATTCGCCGTGATCATTTTTGCCAGATAGACATGCCCGTTAATTTTCACGGGTAGCGGTTTCCAGTCGGCAGAGAGTATTGGGAACTGCTGATTCAGCGTGTGATAAACCTCTGGACGCAGGCAGGCAATGTGGATATGCAGTTGGTTTTGCGTGCGGCCATAGCGCGAGTTAATTGCCAGCGAGAGATAATCATCTTTGATGGGTTTGCCCACCTCGCGTGAAAGGTGGCCGCGGCGATCCCACGCCTGCATGAAAAAATTAGGCGTGTTTTGCTGCAAGAGTTCAGGGCTTTCGATGCCACTAATTTTATCCATTGGGAGCAGCAGATCGTGATAGGGGCCGTTTCTGTCATCAAAAAGCACATAGCCATCCGCTAGGTTAACTTCCAGACAGGGGGCTGGATTGCCGCTGCGCTGCTGGTTTGGCACGCACTGTCCGCTGACGATTTCCCACAGCGCATTGCTATTTCCCCGGACAACCTTCCACCCTATTGCCGTGGCTGCTGTGAGTAAAACGATGGCAGAAATCGTGAAGAGCAGGATCGTGTTTCGTTTCATGACAGATCTCCGGTTGGTGCAAGATATCAGGGTAAACGGAGCATGCGAAAGTAGCGATGTTCAGTATGGAGCAGGGGCGATGTCATTAATATGACTCTGCGGTAAAAGGCGAAAGCCTAATCGGTAACGGATTGTAAGGTGAATAAGCGGCAGAGGAATGGGCAGTAAGGAGATATGACCCGCTGGAATGGCAGAGAATTACCTCGGCAGGGAACACATAATGAATTATGTATTACGGGAGGATGTTATCACGCGCAGTAGAACGAACGTACAATCGTCTATTCCAACAACGTGAAATAGACGTGATGATGGCTATAGTGGTTCTGGCTTGATGAGCTGTAATTCCACGCCCAGTCTGATGGCATGCTTGGCATTGAGAACACCGAGTTTTTTTACCACATTACCGATATGAAATTTCACGGTGCTAATCTTTATACCCAAAATTAGCGCAATTTCCGGATAGGTCTTCCCCATACTGGCCCAGTAGAGAATTTCGTTTTCACGCTGAGAAAATATCTCTTTATCGCTTTGCTTTTTGCTCTGTGGGGTTTGCGTTATCTCTTTATAAAGCGTAGTGATTTTTTCATGAATGACAATAAGCAGCATTTGTAATTTGTCTTTGTTTTTTTCAACAATATTTTCCATATCCATTAGCGCATTTTCTTCAAACATAATCGATAACGCAGCCAGATTGTTATTGTTGTCATGCAAGACAAAAGTGTAACCATTAACAATATCGTATTCTTTTGATAGATTAAAAATCTTGGAGAATTTCAGTTTGGAATTAATAACAATATTATCTTCCCAAGAGAATGGTGATACTTTATTGATCGCCGTTAAAATAACGGGATCGATATGCTGATAGTTATTTTCTTTATACGTATTAACCCATTCTTGCGGGTAATTTGAAATGATCACAACCTGCGATGGGTTTTTCTTGTTCATGATCATGTAGGCGTATTTCAGATCGCCATACTGTTTTAGCTTTCGGCTGAGATAGGTTTTTATCGTGTTATTGATAATTTCATTATCAGAGCAAAATACAGACATGTAACGACCTCAATAAAAGCGAGAATATACCTATCGTATTGACAGGAACATAAAAGTATAGCCCGAACCTATACCTAAGTCTAACTACTGTTACCCCATGATATCACTTATAATTTTTTCATGAATAGGACAATTTATAAAAAAGTTAAGACAGTAAATTTTAAAAAAAAATTGTTACAAATTGATTTGCCAACCCAGGGAATTACCCATAGTTTTGCTCCTATTCTGTTTACTGAATTTAGGGTGTGTGGTGTTAAGTCACGCGCCCTAAAAACAGTTCTCTCGCCATACTCAAATCGCCCATACGCTTGCGTTCCTGCGACTAGGACATTTCTGCATTCGGAGCGGGATAGTAAATAATCCGTTTTAGCTTATCAACCCCCATCATCCTTTGATGTTCATTATCGCGTTTTTCCCGTTTTTCGTCGCATTTTACCGACAGTAATGTGGTCTTATGTAAAGAGGCGGCGGCGAAGCTAATGTTTTGATAATATTGCTATATCGAATCCTATTTTGCTCGTCAGCATCGGCTGGCAGGAGTGGTGATGAAAGTCCGCACTAAGGCTCGTCGTGAGGCCATCGTTAAAACGGCGGCGCAGCTTTTTCAGGAAATGGGCTACGAACGTGCGACCATGAATGAGCTGGCAAAGCGGGTCGGCGGTTCCAAGGCTACGTTGTATGGTTATTTTTCAACCAAAGAAGAACTGTTTACCGCCGTCGTGCGTGAACATGCAACGATGCATCTTTCCGAGGCAACCGCAGAGTTGATGACAGAGGCACTGGCGTCCGAAACGCTGGAAGTGCAACTGACTCGCTTCGGTGAGCGTATTCTGTACGTATTAACCAACGATAGCAGCGCCATGGCGATTTATCGGATGGTGGTGGCGGAAGCCGGGCATTCTGATATTGGTTCTCTGTTTTATGAATCTGGCCCAAAAGAGAATGTCGATAAACTGTCTGAGTTGATGGCGGCGGCGATAGCGCGGCAGGAACTGAAGCCAGCGCATCCACGTGTGCGAGCATTGCAATTCTTAGCACTGCTGACGGCAGAAATCGATGATCGCATATTCCACCGTCATTTACAGCCAATAAGCCTCGAACGCATCCGCGCGATAGTGGGGGATGCGGTCAGTATGTTTATGGCTGGGGCTGCGGTGTAAGACAGGTTCCTTTATGTTCTGGCACCCAGCGGATTGCCGTTGCTGCGATTTGGTCTGCTAACCGAGCCATGATTTGCTGCTGGGCGCGTAGCAGAGTGGCATCACTTCCTGCAACCTGCTCGGTAAACTGGCTGCGACAGAGCAAACGTGCGCGCTCATCTTCCCCAACGTCACTCAGGCTCCAGTCGGCCTCAAAGGCTACCAATTGACCTGGCCAGCTATCAAATCGTCGAACCTGAAGGTGGATTCTGACTACCGGTGTTTCTGCCGGACGCACCAGCCCTGAAATATCCTGTGTGTTGAGACGTTGCTTCAGTCCGGCTGAAAGCGCAGTGCGGATTTCCTCACCCAGCGGACTGAGCCAGCGTTCGTTATCCAGCACGGCAGCACCGCTATCACCTTGCCGAATAACGAGCTGCGACGTATCAATTTGGTCTGGAACGCCAACAGGCAGCACATCAATGAAAAAGGGAGCGGTATGCGCAGTGGTTGCAGTCGGTGATGCTGGTGCAAGCAGCGTGTGATAGTGCACCGGAGGTGATGAACAGGCGCTGAGTGCTGTGATAATAACCAACCGACAGAATAGTGCCAATGGCTTCATTTTGAGGAACCTTCTTGGGTGGCGATATCGTGATGAAATGCTGGCGGTGGCGAATCATGCTGCCGTCCCTGAAGCAGTGACTCTGGATGACGATCGATCTGTTCTGCCAGACTGCGCAGCGCGCGTAAGGTACGCTGAATTTCCTGTAATGACTGTGTTATGCCCAGTTGCAGTGGTGAATCTTCTTCCAGTACATCCTGAGCACGGCGTGCGGCTTGTTGCATTTGTTTCATTAACCGATTGGCCTCTGGCAATGTCTGCCCATTGACCTGCCGGAGCGCTTTATTGGCTTCGAGCAACGTGGTGTTCATGTTGCGACCTATGGCATCCAATGGCAGGTTGTCAATCTTGCCGATGATGCTTGCCATCTGCGTCTGTAACCGATCAAACCCCCCATTGACGGTGGGCAGAACTAACGGGCTAGCGTTGACATCAAACGACGTTTTTATCGCATCGGGTACAAAATCGAGTGAGATATAGAGCTGCCCGGTCAACAAATTGCTTGGCGCAACCTGTGCACGCAGGCCGTGCTCGACCAGATCGCGCGTAAACTCAGCCGTTTGTTGTTCGAGCGACATCGCCTGCTTTGGGAGTTTATTCAGCACGTTGCCGAGACGATTGGGAAACACTTCAATGCTGACAACCGTAGGAAAGCGGTAGCCCGTTTTACTGTAATCCAGATCAATGGTGGTCACGTGGCCGATTTTGACGCTGGAAAATTCCACGGGCGCACCGACCTCCAGACCGTGTAACGATCGGTCAAAACGGAGTTTGAAAAGGATGGGCGGGCCATCAGGTGGTGACAGGGCTGATTCCTGGTCGCGTGCCAGTTTGTAGGTGGTTAGCGGTTCCGGTCGGGTGATGACGTTGTCTAGATCGGGGGTGGAAAAAGCAATGCCGCCAGCCACGACGGCTGCGAGGGTTTGCGTTCTAAGGCGAAAGCCGTTGGCATCAACGGAAAGATCCATCCCGCTGGCATTCCAGAAGCGAGTATTCGGCGTGACAAACCGGTCATAGGGTGCATCAATAAAAATTTGGAGTTGGACGCCGTGGCCATCGCTGTTCAACTGGTAGGATGCGACGCGACCAACGGGGATGCGGCGGTAGTAAACCGGCGAACCACTATCCAACGACCCGAGATCGTCTGCCTGAATGACAAAGCGGCTACCCGGCATGCCGTTAATCACCGTCGGCGGCGACTCTAAACCGACAAAGCGAGTTTCGCCCTGAGTGGATTCACCTTTATCGGCCCCAATGTAAGCGCCAGAGAGCAGAGTATCAATGCCCGTTACGCCGCCGATGCCGACCCGTGGACGAACGACCCAAAAGCGACTATCGGCATGGGCCAGACTTTCCGCACTGCGATTAAGTTGCACGGTGACAAGAACTTGCTCACTGTCCTGACTCAATGAAATGTCCTTTACGGTGCCTACCGTTACGTCTTTATATTTGACGACGGTGCGATCGGCTTCAAGGCCGGTTGCACTCTGAAAGGAAATCACGATTTTAGGCCCAGTATCTGACCAGGTATGAATTAGCATGGCGAGACCCGTGAGCATGGCGAGCGCTGGCACCAGCCAGATCAATGAGATTCGCCAGCGTTGGCGGATAATCACCGGATCGCTGGGTTGTTCGTGGATCATTTTTCTTCACCTTTCCAGATAAGACGTGGGTCATAGCTCATGGCAGACAACATGGTCAGTATCACCACCAGCCCGAAAAAAAGCATGCCGCTGCGAGGTTCCGCTTCACTCAGGGGAGGGAATCTGACAAGTGCAGAGACAGCAGCAATGACGACGACATCCAGCATGGACCAGTAGCCCACCCATTCCGTTAGCCGATACAGTGCGGCACGCTCGGCCATCGCCTTACGGCTTTTTTGGCGCGACATGGAGATCAGCAGGCCGAGAATCAAAAATTTCATACAGGGGATGACGATGCTGACGGTAAAGATCAGCAAGGCGATGCCGTAATCACCGCTGTGCCAGAAATCAATCACGCCGCTTAAGATGGTACTTTCGCTCCCCAACCCGAACAGGCGGGTATACATCACGGGTAACGTGTTGGCAGGAATATAGAGAATCAGGGCGGTGACCAGCAGCGCAGAGGAAAGCGTCGTGTTTGTCCTGTTGGTAGATGTCAGCCGCGACTGGCAACGCGGGCAGCGTGCTGCACTGTGTGTGTCGGCCTCATGCTGGCAGACGAGCCCACACAGCGGACAGGCGATCAGTTGCAACGGCTGGACGGGAGGATTACTTTTCATGGCTGACCACGCTGCGGTTACTGTCTGTGGGCACCAGCGACCACAACGGGCGAAGATCCACACTGTTGACGACGACGAGTAGCAACATCAGCGCCGCCAGCGCCCAGCAACCCGCTCCCGGCATCACTTGCATAAAACCAGAGAGCTTGATGGCGGCGATCAGAAAGCCCAACGTCGCAATCTCCAACATGCTCCAGGGACGAAGCCATAGCAGTAACTTCATCACGGGAATAAAACCGGGGGCACATCGACCTTGGTTGGCGAACATCAATATCCAGCCAGTCAGCATGATTTGCATAAAAGGGGCAAGAATCAGGAGAAAAAAACAGCCTACCGCCAGCGGTAAGGTTGCACCGTTAGCCAACGCGAGTGCCGCTTGCCAGAGTGTTGCCGTATTTTGTAACGCATGGAAACTGACGGTCAGTACTGGATAGCTATTCGCGATAAAAAAGACGATAGCCGCTGTTTGTATCAGCGCCAGTCGATGCCCGATATTTATCCATCCTGAACGATAAAGCGTGGCCTGACAGCGTGTGCAGCGTGCAGCCTCACCGGATTTCAACGCCCGGTAATGGTGCACACTGTCGCAGTGCGGACAGATAATTAAGTGGGGGTAGATTGTCATCATGCTGTTCCGCACTGTCATAGTTATGTTTTTTTCCGCTTACTTCAGCATGTCGGCCAGTTCTTCAGCCGCTTTATCGATACCGACCTCCGCAGCGCTCAGTGCACCCACGCTGGCCCCGACGTTCATGGCGTTTGGATACTGCTTCGCGACATAGGCATTGAGCAGTTTGTTGGTTGTCGCATCATAAATTTCAACGGCATAGTTCACGGATCCGTTGAACAGGCCTTCTTTACCGCGAATGGATTGCACGATGTTGTAGGGCCCGCCAGCCAGGTCGAATTTAGTAAACGTGCCAGCAACGGGCGTCGTGGTATCGGCTCCCGTTAGCGTTAGTTTCAGCCGTAGTGTTCCGGATTCGGGTGAGGTCACTTCATTGAAACGGGAACGCAAGGTTTTACTGAACGTATCCTGCATATAGGCGGCCAGCGACTGCTTGTCCTGCGGTGACATGTCCTTAAATTGGTTGTCGCTTCCCTGATAAATGCTGACTGGGTCGACGATGATGTGGGTGTATTGCTTCCAGTCGACGGACGTGGTGTAACGATAAGGAATGCGATCCGCGTGCTCGCCTGAGTTTTGTGCCAATTGCGAAGAGGATGCGATGCCGCTGTAGCGCACAGGGGAATTACTTGCGCAGCCCGCGAGTATGACTACGAGAGCCAATACGGTAGGACGTGCAACCTGGGATAATGTGACCATGTGAGAATATCCTGTAAAGAGAATCGCGAAATAGTGTGATGACACGCAGTCTTAACCACACGAGGCCTAGTAACGCGAACCGTTCATATGGCAGAGCACCTTGGCTGTTGATGCCTATCGTTTACCGAAATGCCGTGGGAACCCTAAATCCATGCTTAAGTGACCAGCATTGACTTACGTGTATCTCTTAATAAAACTAAACTGTACGGTATGTTTTTAGTTTTTTCTGATTACAGTGTCAAGAGAAGCGTGAGGTTTTCTTCTCAGGCAACATTTCTGCCACGATTTGGGATAAGGTGTTGGCAAATTCTGCCGATATTAGTGATTCAGGGAATGTTATCTGCGCCTTAAAGGATGTGAGCCAACCGCTATACTGAGAGGGTTGATATCCGTCTACTGCTCCGATGATTACCATCGTTGGATGATGAAGTTGACACAACTAATAAATATTTTACGTTTGACGCTGGATAAGATTGAAGAATACGACTATCACGTACAGTGGAGCGGCCAGATGTTAGTTCATGTTTACTCACATCTCGAATGTTGCCTGACTACGCTATACCTATAAATAATGACTCGCACTGAGGAAAGCATGGATAATTTTCAAAAAGAGATAGATGAGAGAACAAACCTCACCGCTGCTAATAGATTCGAACTCTTACTATTCCAGTTGGGCAAATCACCTGAAGGTGGCAAGTCTGAGCTGTTTGGCATCAACGTGTTTAAACTACGTGAAATTGTTCCGATGCCTACGTTGACCAAAGCGGCTGGCATGAAATCGCCGATGCTGGGTATGGTCAATATTCGTGGGCAAATCATTCCCGTTATCGATCTTCCTGCTGTGGTTGGTAGTGCACCGGAAACCGGGCTGAACATTCTCCTTATCACTGAGTATGCACGTAGTACGCAGGCATTTGCAGTGGAGTCAGTAGACGATATTGTTCGTCTGGAATGGAGTCAGGTTCTGGCTGCTGAAGCGGGCGTGAGTAGCTCCTATATCACCAGTATTGCGCGTCTTGATTCCGACAAAGACAGTAATCGTCTGGCGCTGGTGTTGGATGTTGAACAGATTCTGTTTGATATCATCCCTGGCGATCGTGAAACCAAGCTCAAGAATGCGGAAGAGAAGGTCTATCCCTACACGCCCGGTGCGATTGCGATTGTGGCGGAAGATTCAAAAGTCGCCCGTTCATTGCTTGAACAGGGACTAACCCAGATGGGAATCCCGTTTAGTATGCACATCACTGGACAGGATGCCTGGAACAAAATACGGCAAATTGCGCAAGAAGCGCAGTCAGAAGGGCGACCGATTTCGGACAAGATCTCACTGGTTCTGACCGATTTGGAAATGCCGGAAATGGATGGCTTTACGCTGACAAGAAATATCAAGCGTGAGGAGTATCTGAAGAATATCCCTGTGGTGATCCACTCTTCGTTATCTGGTAGTGCGAACGAAGATCACGTACGCAATGTCGGTGCGGATGCTTACGTCGCGAAATTTGAGATCAACGAGCTGTCGACGGCGATCCAGACCGTGCTGAGCAAAGTACGCCGTTAAGTCGTCGAACGAGGGTGTTACAACATTCGGCCTTTGCCTCCTCCTTTTCGGGAGAGGGCAGAGGCCGATTTTTTTAGCCGTTGATTATCTGAATAACGTGCGTCCTGACGCGCTGAATAAAGCCGAGCCAGAAAGGTGTAGCTATCAGAATGAGGTCGTTACCCCTGCGTAATAGGCGCGGCCTGGTTCGTTATAGGTAGATGCCCCTTGCGCCTGACGATAAATCTGCTTATCAAACAGGTTACTGATACCGGCATTGACGCGCAGATTCTTGCTGAACTGGTAGTTCACACCCACACCCGCAACGGAGTAGCTGCCGATTTCGCGTGATGAAAGTCCGTTTTTGTTCTCTGTATGGTTCGTTGCGTATTGACGCGGTTTTTGCTTGCCGTACATCGTCCAATTGATGTTGGCAGAAAGCTTCTCTGTAGCCTGCCAGTCCAGCATCGTATTAACAGTGTATTTCGGGATGATCGACAGCGGGTTGCCGGTGTCTTTATTTTTCGATTCAATCATATAGGTGGCGTTGGTGCTCCAGTCCAGCGTGTCTTCAACCACTGGCACCAGCAGGTTGGCTTCCAGCCCTTCTACCAGCGCTTTACCGCCATTTTCCCAACGTAAGATCGCTGCATTTGACTGTGTCAGCCCGAGGATATCGGTGCCGGAAACAATCTTGTTTTTATAGTCATTGCGGAAATAGGTCACACCCGCCTGCCAACCAGCATGTTTGAATTCCAGACCGATTTCTTTGTTGACGCTGATTTCGGGATTCAGATTGTCATTACCCGCCAGATAGCAGCCGCCGCCGTTATCGTAATCCACGCCGAACGGGCAACCGTTACCACGTGAATAGAGCAAGTAGCCAGTAGAGGATTGATGAAGGTTCGGTGCTTTAAAGGCGCGTGCAATACCGGCCTTCACGCTGAACATCTCGCCCAGTTCTTGTTGGATGTTCAGGCTTGGGCTGTAATTGCCACCAAACTTGTCATGATAATCAAAGCGCAGACCGGGAATGACTTTGGTGCCGGGTACGACTTCGATGTTGTCTTCAAAATAGAGTGCGCTGAGTTCGGCACTGTTTTTGCTGCTGCGCTGAGAAGGGTTGACGGATGTGCCGGGGAGGGTATCGCGGCTGTCCCCTGGGTAACTGCTTGATGCCGGATCGTTTAACTGCTCCCGATTCCACTCCGCACCCAGCGTGAGCGTTTGTTCAGCCCAAAGCTCCAGCGGAATATTCAGTTCGCTGTTAATACGCACGTTTTTCAAACGGCTGGTGCTGTAGCGATCGCTATTGATGGATCCTTCAAAACGGCCGAATAATCCTTCATCAAGCCGGGTGTTATTCGTTTGATCGTAAGCGAAGCCCAGCTTGGATTGTCCCCAATCCCAGATGCCGTTATGCGTAATGGCATAATTCTGGCGGTACAGTCGGTTGGTTTCAGCCCCGCTCTTTGCCAGGCTTTCGGGGATTACCCCTCCACCGCTGAACTGTGTATCCCCAGTATAGATATTACCCTGACGACTGTAGCCCGCTTCAAAATCAACAATTTGCTGTGGCGAGAGTTTCCAGGACAGCAGCGTATTGAGGTCTTTATTGCGCACGCCTTCACGTCCGGCGGCGGCAGAACCATTCTGGTTACGGTTGATATCCCAACTGTCGGAATCGGTTTTATTGATATTACCGTACAACCGCATGGTGAGTGCATCACCGGCCAGCGGGCCGCTCAGGTTGATATTGGCGCGGCGGGTGGCCCCTTCTTTGCTGTTTTCCGGCTGGTTGCCGTACAGCGAAAGTGAACCGGTCCAGATGTTGGATGGACGCTTGGTGATGATATTCACTACGCCGCCTGCGGCACCGGAACCGTAGCGCGCTGCGGCTGGGCCGCGTATGACTTCAATACGTTCCACGTCTTCGACGGGCACCCAGTTGGTATCGCCTCGGGTATCTCGTTCGCCATCCCAGGCGTAGCGAACCGCATTACGCGATGTGACGGGGCGACCGTCGATGAGGATCAGCGTATTTTCCGGTCCCATTCCGCGTAGATCGATCTGGCGGTTGTTACCTCTGGCACCCGTGGCGCTGTTGCCTGTGAGGTTCACGCCCGGCATTTTGCGGATAATGTCAGAGAGATCGTTAACGGGCGGCGTTTTTTTAATGTCTTCAGCCGTAATGATGGAAACTCCGGGCTGTTGTTTTAATTCTTGTTCGGCGGTGGCTTTGACGGTCATTACATCCTCATCGGCAGCCTGTGCCATACCCAGATGTGCTCCAAGTAGCCCGGCAACGATCACAGCCAATGGTTTTATGATATGGAATTGCTGTTTGTGCATTTTTTATTTTCACCCTTACAACGCGCAGATATATGAATACAAACGAGAGTCATTTGCGTTTGGTAGTTTGATAAAAAATGGTACATATGTACAGTTTTATTGTGAGGATTGGTCGCAACAAGGGAGAGTGGGGGCTGCGGAGGGAAAGGGATTAAACGGCTTCTCTATGAGAAACCGTATGACTTAGCGAAAGGCGTGATACAACGCGGAAACCGCCTGATAGACCAGATCGCGCGGTAGAGTACGCTCATGTTTCTCCAGTAGTGCACGGATGAAAAAGCCGTTCAACAGTGTACCTAGCGGGAGTGCGGCGCTATCTGGAGCGACCACTTTGATGATAGCGACAACGGTGTTGGACCACTCAAGCGCGATAGGGCGCAGAGAAGGGCGCGAAATGGCGGCGGTAAAGAGTTCGTACTCGCGTGCCAGCTCATCAATATCTTCTATGCCTCGCATGACAAAATCGGTCAGGACATCGCACGGATTGTCATGGCGGCGCGTGTAAAACCAGCTAAACATGTCGTCACGAAACAGCGCAATCGCGCTAATCATAACGGCATTCAGCATGTCATCCAGACTATTAAAATGGTAGGTCGTTGACCCTAACGGTATGTGAGCGTCATGCGCGACAGCGCGGTGTGTTAGGGCGCGAATACCGTCGCGCTTGATGAGGTTTGTGGCCGTTGCAACAATGTGAGCGGCGCGTGGGTGTACCGCTTCCAATCCTGTTCCGCTCGGCGTGACGCCTTTTTCTGCCAGCCAGGCGATCGCCTGTTCAGACGTCGTTTCGCCAGCAAGAACGATGGGTGTTTCTCGTGGGGAAAAAGCTGGCTTTATAGTCTGAGGAACGGAAATGGTGTGTGTAATAATCGTATGTTTAGCATCGTCCGGCTGGAATAAGGATTTGGCATCGTCGAGCATCGTTTGCCGTTCCTCACGATCTAGCGTCACGAAGCCCAGCCCTTGTAACAGAAAAACGCCTTCTGTGGCGAGAAAAGCCAGGCGGATGCGCCGCATGGCTGGCGTGGCGTCACGTAGCTTGTCCAGCCTGGAGCGATAAAACGCCTGCACGGGCGCTAACATCGAAGGGGAATGAACCAGCGCGGTGAGCAGGCCAACGGCGCGCGATGTCGTCTCTTCTTCTTCCTGAGCAATCGCGGTAATGTGACCCAATACATCGGCATGAGGTTGGTCGGTATAGCATGCGGTTTGCTGCTGTGCATCCTCCTCAAAACGGGCAAGTTCACGCAACAGCATGGTCATGATCAATCGATCTTTGCTGGGAAAGCTGTAAACCAGCCCACCTTTGCTAATACCCGCTTCCGCCGCGACGGCATCTAACGTAAAGCGATGCACGCCATCGCGCAGCAGCACCTTTTCCGCGGCATCCAGAATTAGATCGTTTTCAATGGTTTTTTTGCGCGCCATCACATTGTCTTGTATTTTCGACTGGTCAGTCATATATTGCGCTCAGCAATACGCATCTTATCCGATTCGCATTCCCTTTGCTGTCGGTTATTCATGACTAAGTGGTCCATTTTTGAGGTGTTATCGATGTCTGACTCGTCTTTACTGGCGTCGCGCAGTTTTGTTCTCATCGGCATTTTAGGCATTCTGTGCGCGTTTGATGCTATGTCGATTGATATGTATCTCCCTGCTTTTCCTGCGATCCAGCAGGATATTGGCGCGGATGCGGCGGGAATGCAGACCTCGCTGTCTGTTTTTTTGATCGGACTGGCGCTTGGACAACTCATTTATGGCCCTCTGATCGATCGCTATGGACGAAAGGGTCCGTTGCTACTGGGTATCGTGCTGTTTTCCATCTCCTCCTTATTCATCGCCCATGCTTCCACGCTATCGTGGTTTATCTTCTTCCGCCTGATGCAAGGCCTCGGCGGCGCAGCCGGATTGGTGATCCCGCGTGCCATCGTGGCAGATTTGTATTCGGAACGTGATGCTGCAAAGGTGTTCTCGCTGCTTATGCAGGTGATGGCGATCGCGCCGATTATCGCACCGCCGTTGGGCGGTGTTCTGCTCGGTACACTGGGTTGGTCAGCCATTTTCTGGGTATTGACGTTTGTCGGTATGCTGATGCTGTTTGCCACCTGGCGCTGTGTTCCGGAAAGTCTGCCACGGCGTGACCGCACTCGTGGTGGCATGCTGTCGGCTTTGACCGGTTACGCTGTACTACTGCGGCAGAAAAAATTCATGGGCTATACACTATCCGGCTCTTTCGTGATGGGGGGCCTGTTTACCTATATTGGCGCGTCAGCCTTCATCTTTATTGAATATTTCCACCTGTCACCGACAACTTACAGCTATATTTTTGCATCTAATGCGCTTGGCATGGTGCTGCTGGGACAAATTAATATCTTCCTGTTGAACCGCTGGCGTGAATATCAAATCTTGCCCGTCGGGATCGCCCTGCATGTTGTCGGAGGGGTAGCGCTATGCGGTGTGCTGCTGGCTGGCATAACGTCGCTGTGGATCATCACAGGGCTGATATTTCTGACTATGAGTTTCCTTAGCTTGGTGTTCGGCAATGGGGTAGCGGTGGCAATGAATGCGGCACCGGGCCAGACGGGTTCAGCCTCTTCATTGCTCGGCGTATTGCAGTATGTTTTCGGTGGAGTTGCGGGCGTGATTATGGGGATCGTGCATGATGGCACGTTGCTTCCGCCGGTAATGTTATTAACGGTCTGTGCAATAGGGGCGCTGCTGAGCTGGTGGTATGCCTGGCGACAAACGGATATCAATACTATGGAAAATACGCTGACGGATAACTGCGCACCGGAAAGGGAAGGGAGCTAAAGGCTAATCGGGATGCCGCCTGCATTATTCGGCAGGCGGCAGAGAATTAATCCAGATCGGACGCCTGATGGCGCTCGGCAACCTGTTCAGATTCTTCTCCCCAGGTCCGGTTGACTTTTCGACCACGGATCACTGCTGGACGGGCAGCAATCTCGTTAGCCCAACGGATCACATGCGTGTATTCATGTACAGACAGGAACTCTGCGGCAGAATAAAGTGCGTTCTGTACTAACCCGCCGTACCACGGCCAAACGGCAATATCAGCAATGGTGTAACTATCGCCAGTCAGATAGCGATTTTCTGCCAGTTGACGGTTGAGAACATCCAACTGGCGCTTGGTTTCCATCGAAAAGCGGTTAATCGGATATTCAAATTTTTCCGGCGCGTAGGCGTAAAAATGCCCGAATCCACCGCCAACGTAAGGGGCGGAACCCATCTGCCAGAACAGCCAGTTCAGGGCTTCAGTACGCGTGGCGAGGTCTTTTGGCAGCAGCGCACCAAATTTCTCGGCCAGATACACCAGAATGGAACCAGACTCGAACACGCGAATCGGTTTTTCGCCGCTTTGGTCGAGTAACGCGGGGATTTTGGAGTTCGGATTGACGTCGACAAACCCGCTGGAGAACTGATCTCCATCGCCTATCTTAATCAGCCAGGCATCGTACTCTGCACCCGCATGGCCCAGCGCCAGAAGTTCTTCCAGCATGATCGTCACTTTCACGCCATTCGGTGTTGCCAACGAGTAAAGCTGAAGTGGATGCTTACCAATAGGCAGAGTTTTTTCGTGCGTCGGACCGGCTATTGGACGGTTAATATTGGCGAAGGCACCACCGGAAGAGGCGGGCTGCCAGACTTTTGGCGGTACATAAGTTGGGGAGGTAGCCATTCAAAAACTCCTTATGCATGAAAAGAGAGCGAGTTAAGTCAACACCATAGCAAACTCATGCATTTTGCTGATACCGTTCTGTTCTATATCTTCCTCATATTGATATAAAGCGAGACCCGCACACGGTTGAAAGAGGTGGTCAATGTGCGGATCGTCGTCAGAGCTTAATAGCCGACGGTAAAGCGTTGACGAATGTGTGCTGGATTTTCAATTTCATCAACCAGCGCGACAGCATAATCTTCAAACGAAATGCTGCTGCCCTTATCGTTACTCAGCAACGTATCTTTACCGAGGCGGAATTTACCAGTACGTTGGCCCGGAACAAACTCGGCGGACGGTGAGAGGAACGACCAATCAAGATCCTTCTCTTGTTTTAACAGGTCGAGGAACGCTGCACCGCTAGAGGCTTCAGGGCGGTAAGCATCAGGGAAATCCGGCTGATCGATCAGACGCTGACCCGGTGCAATTTCAAGGCTCCCCGCACCGCCGACCACCAGATAGCGTTTTACGCCTGCTGCGTTAACGGCGGCAATCAGGATAGCCGGATCGGACGAGCCAAATTTAACAGCGCTGACTACTGCATCGTGTCCCTTGAATAACGCCACCAGCACATCGTTGTCCAGTGCGTCTCCCTGCTTAGCGGTGACGTTCGGTAGTGAGGCAATTTTTTCAGGATGACGTGCAATTGCGGTGACCGTATGCCCACGGTCAGATAACTCCTTAAGAATACGCGAACCAGCATCGCCTGAGGCACCAATGAGAGCGATATGTGACATGTGGACTCCTTATTTTCTTATTTTGAGACTAAGTGACAAAAATAGACTATAGACCACCTGGATGGTACATTGCCGACTTTTCCCCGACAAGAAGTCACCAGTATGCAACCAGGTCACACAACAATGACTAATGACACCATTATCAATGAGACGGTTGGCCAAAAAACACCGTCAACGGAAAACCTCGATGATGCTGCGTTTGACCATCCTTGTCCGATCCGCGATGTGTTGGATCGCATCGGCGATCGGTGGAGCCTGTTAATACTGGAAGCGTTGGCAGAAAAGACACTGCGCTTTAACGAATTGAGTCGTCATATCGACGATATTTCACGTCAGATGCTGTCACGCACGCTCAAACGACTGGAGGCCGATGGCTTTATCGATAGGACGATCTATGCGGAAGTGCCTCCGCGCGTTGAATACTCACTGACTGCATTGGGGCATTCATTCCTGCAACCCATGCAGTTGCTGATTCAGTGGGCCGATCAAAATCATGCTGAAATTTGTCGCTCTCGCCGTCAGGCCAGGCAACGCGATGCCTGAATAGTCCTTTGACGCTTAACCAATTGGTCGCTCCAATCTAAATATCACCTCGTCGTGCGGCCTTGCCCGCACGATGGCAGTAATGTCATTCCATCTTCATCGAAATACCTCCTCAGCTTTCTTGAGACGGTTCCCATTATGAGTTCACGCTGTAACGCCTTCTTCGCACTTTGACTGCAAAGAGGGCGCTTGAATGCCTTATCCGTTTATACCGGCTGTCGCCTCATTAAGCAGCATAAGATAGCGTTGGCTTGAAATGTTCCTGCCAGTGACGACACAGACGGTTTTACGTCCTCCAATCTCCTTCGCGTAGCGAATGGCTCCCGCGACGACTGGTACTCCTGATGGTTCGACAACATGACGGTGAAGATCGAGCATTGACAGCATCGCGGCTTTGATTTCAGCTTCTGAGACGGTGAGCACGCGATCGACACGGTCGCGTACCAGCGGCCAGGTCATCGCGCTGGGCTCTATATAGCCACTGACGCCTTCGGCGATGGACGGTGCCAGATCGACGGGAAGCGTGTCACCCGCCTCCTTCCAACGGGCGAACGTTGGGCTGGCTTCACTTTGTATGCCCCACACTTCGATCGCAGGGTTGATTGCTTTGGCTGCCGTCGCAATCCCTGAGATGAGCCCGCCCCCGCCGATGTTTACCAGAATGACCTCCGCATCCATCCAGTCTTCCATAATCTCAAGACCGATGGTGCCGCCACCGGCAATCATATACGGGTTATCGTAGGCAGAAACGAAGGTGGCACCAGACTGTTGTGCGACAACAATCGCTGCTTGTCTTGCTTCTTCTACGTCATCAAAAAACATAACACGAGCGCCACAGCCTTGCATGGCTGCAATCTTCATCGGATCTGCCGAACGTGGCAAAAATAAGGTTACGGGTATGCCCGCGACCTGACCGGCATAGGCGAGCCCTAATCCGTGATTTCCTGCCGTCGGGGCGATGACGCCAGCGTGGCGCTGTTCTGCATCCAGATTGGCAAGAACGTTTGCTGCGCCCCGCAGCTTGAAGCTGCCGGTCTGTTGAAGATTTTCCATTTTGAGTCGGATTTCTGCACCAACAAGCGCGGATAATTCCTGCGAGTGGTCCAGCGGTGTTCTGCGTATCGTTGTTTTAATCTGCTGAGATGCGTCGTAAATATCTTTCAATGTTACGGAGTCGGTTGCTCTTTGGTGCTTGCTTGTCATAGTATTCCCCTATCAACTGTATATGAAAATGACTATATAGGTGTTTGGCTATATGAACAAGCAGGCAACGACAACGGCCGATTTACTACGGGCGCTCGGCAATGAGCAGCGACTCATCATTTTGGAATGGTTGGCCGATCCTCGGGCACACTTCCCAGAACAGCAGGATGGCGATCTGGTAAAGGATGGAGTATGCGTAGGGTTTATCACTGAGAAGATTGGCCTCAGCCAGCCGACCGTCACTGGTCATCTCCAATATCTCGCGAAAGCCGGAATTGTCACCTCGAAACGCATCAAAAACTGGGTGTTCTACAAACTCGTCCCCGAGCGTTTAGACGAAGCTGTCGCGGTATTATCCGAGCTTGCACAGGCCACCTCACGTCAACATACGTCGTCAGAATAAGCTATAAGCATCGCTTTTGACGTCATCACTTTCCCTGAAATTTGTCAGCTTATCTGTGAGGTTGACGAACAGATAACGCCAGTGCTTACGCGGCTGTACAAAATATCAGGCATTTTATATCGCCTCTGATTGTCGTAAAGAGATCCTCTATTCTTCCGGTAAGGGGGAATCGAGCAGGTTACCGCCTTAGTCCAGGCGTTGGAATAAATAAGAAGGGGATAATTCTTTGGCTATTTTATCGCGGTAAGCACACTCGGTAATACAGGTTTTTTTCACTATCGCCGCACTCAGAAGAGACAATTTACCCGATTCACGTTGAAATCCGGTGATGAAATGCCTTTGCATTAGGTATCTGCTAAATCGATAGCATTCAACCTATCGGACTTTTCTGCATAAGAATTTATCTTTTATTACGCCATCAAAGAAACGACCTTTAGAGACGACAGCGTCAGAAATAAATTTTTTATAGATAGATTCGGGCACGCCAACATATTGATAGATATCTTTGTTATGAAACGTTATCTCAAGGGTGTGCGTCTTTAGGTCATACCCAATGAAATCAATTCGTGACGATGAAACCTGCTGTCGCTGCAATGCTTGTTCCTCTCCTGCGTAAAATAAGATTAAATTATAAAAAATTTACTGCATGACGCATTGTCGACGATCATGCTTATTTATTGAATATGTATCAAATTTCTGGCGGGTTGGTTAGTAAAATCGTTGCTTTATCATTTTTATGCTGTGAATTTGTTCAATGCAGGCAAATTTTTCTGTTTGGCAAGGGGAATGATGCAAACCTACGATAACGAATGGCTCACTATTCTTTTTCAGGCGTGGCTTGAAACGCAGATTTGCAATAAGCCAGAATAGCTATTCCTGCGCGTATTCGATTCTGTTTCTGCCGTTTGCCTTGGCTTGATAAAGCGCATCGTCTGCTGCCTTTATCAGACATTCATAATCTGGATGGCCACTATACACGGCGATGCCTGCACTTATGGTCATTGTCACGCTTTCTCCGTTTTGGAGATGAATCGTGTGATCCTGAATTTTCTTTCTCAATCGTTCGATGATGGTGTGGGCGGCGACTTTGGGTGTTTCTATGAGCACGATCATGAATTCTTCTCCTCCATAACGGAAAACATAATCGCTGTTCCTTGTGTTCTCATACAGAATTTCCGCAATCCGCTTTAAAATGTTATCGCCAGCGGTATGACCATAGGTGTCATTGACGGATTTAAAGTGGTCAATATCAATCATGGCGATGCTGAGTGGCGTATTTGAATGCATTGTCAGCGATATTTCATGTCGAAGAATGGTGGGCAGGAAGCGGCGATTTAGTAAGAGGGTTAGTGTATCCTTACCACTTTCCAGTTTTTGGACTTCGTCAAATAGCGATCCCAACAGCATATTTATTTTATAAATTTTGCTTCTGACGGCTTTAAGCAGTGGGGCGTAATCTTGCTGTGTTAGTAGTGGGGTATTGCTGTAGTTGCGAATGTAGTCATCAGTTTCGGTTATGATTGTAGCGATAGTCCGTATTCCCTGAATGTTACTGAAACTAGATTTTCCTTTATGGTTAAACCACAGACCGAATTCCGAATCACTCAGATCCTGGATACTGGAAAGGGGTGTACCGGTAGCAACGCTAAAAATAAAAGCATTTTCCCAATTGAGCAGTGATGCATTCTGTCGCTCTCTCTCCATGCTGGCATTTTCCAGAATAGAAAATAACCGATAGGACTCTTCGTTTTTGGCCGCCAGATCGTGCGATTGTGAATATGTTTTATTCATTATTTCTATGGCAATATCCATGGAAATAGAGGCGTAACGCATAGCATCAAAACATAGCGCTTTATCATCTGCCACTTGCGCAATGTCTTCATAGAGTTGCCATTTTAGGCGTCGGGCTCCACGTTCAACCAGATCGACAGGAATGCCAATACGCGCATGAATCTGACCAATTTTCCTTTGATAGTTGATCAAATCTGTTAGGTGGTTCCCAGTATTGGTTAGAATGTCTACTATCCATTTGCTCATAGACCCATGAAGTCGATCATGGACTTGCTGGCTTGAAAGAAAAAGAGAAGCCTCCTGATCTTTAAGCATGTAGGAGTAGAACTTGTCAGCGAAGTCGGATGCTTTTTGTGCGGCGAGAGTTTGCAGGAGGTTAAAAGATTTTTGTGAGGTTGTGGTTATCAGTTGCATCCATTCTGATGTTACGACTTGATTGTAGTCCTGCTCACCGTTATCTCTCTGTTCATCCACGTTCCGTAGTTCGTTCAATTTTTCATCTCTTTTGCGAATATGTCGGGTGTACTAAGGTAGAAATGATCAATTTTTTTAATGACAGAGAGGGTTAGCATGTTGTTGCTAAAAATAAATAAAACTAATCATTTCATATAGGTACTGTTATTTCCGTCAGTGTAAATGATAATGCCGTTCTTTTGATGTTAGAAGCTATTTTGAGATAAATTTATGAAAGTTAATGATCTGGTTACTGTTAAAACCGATGGGAAGGCTCGTAGGGAAGGGGTAGTTCTGGCTGTGGAAACGTTTCAGGAAGGGATAATGTATTTAGTTGCATTAAACGATTACCCTGCTGGTATCTGGTTTTTCAATGAGGTTGACAGTAAGGATGGTACGTTTGTTGAGCCAACAACATTGCTGGAAAAAGAGTAACAGGGAATATACCAACCTACGGGCACTGTCCGAGTGAACAATGCCCGCCGTTATTCTAGTAGGCAGAATTAGAACGTTTCCCAGTTACCGTTTTCCGTATTGGTTTGACGGGGAAGGGCTAGTGATGAACGGCCCTTCGTGGCCAGAGCGTTTGGCCGCGCGGGAGATGGGGCACTTGATAAATGGCTAGATAACTTAAATGTTGCAACTGCACGGGTTAGCAATGCCGCTTGCTCTTCTAGCGATGCCGCTGCGGCACTGGCTTCCTGAACGAGCGCAGCGTTCTGCTGTGTCACGCTATCCATTTCAGATATCGCTTGGCCGACCTGGGTTATCCCCCGGCTTTGTTCGTCAGATGCTGATGCAATTTCACCCATGATGTCGGTGACATTAGTGACGGCATCGACGATCTCTTTCATTGTTTGACCCGCGTTATCAACCAAAACAGAGCCGCTATTAACCAGATTGACTGATTCGGAAATCAGCGTTTCTATCTCTTTTGCTGCTTGCGCACTACGTTGTGCGAGGCTGCGAACTTCACTGGCGACGACGGCGAAACCACGACCTTGTTCGCCCGCTCTGGCTGCTTCAACCGCTGCATTCAGCGCAAGAATATTCGTTTGAAAAGCAATGCTGTTAATGACGCTGGTAATTTCAGATATTTTCTTTGAGCTACCCGAAATGTTGTTCATTGTATTGACCACGTTTGCAACAATCTCTCCACCTTGCTTGGCTTTCCCTGAGGCGTTCGCTGCGAGTTGGCTTGCATGGTGCGCATTTTCTGAGTTTTGTTTCACGGTTGCGGTTAGTTGTTCCATGCTTGCCGCGGTCTGTTCAAGCGCCGCCGCTTGCTGTTCGGTACGTGAGGAAAGGTCTGTGTTACCGGATGAAATCTCCGTCGAACCTTGGTAAATAGAGTCTGCGCTTTCCCGAACGGTAGTGACGGTTGTGACCAACGAAGATTGCATTTGGTGAACGTTACTGGCTAGCGTACCGATTTCATTCTTGCCATAACGGTCCGACACTTGAGTCAGATCGCCCTGCGCAATGCGTTGAATTCTCATAACCAGTTGGTTCATTGGTTTGATGAGGACACCTCTCAGAAGGAAGAATGTCAGAAGTGTTAAAATGGTGGCCAGAGCGAAACTGCCTCCCATCAACGAATATCCGAGTAGCGCGTTTTTATGTGCGGTTTCGTTTAATTCTTTAGCTCTTTGCGTGCGATAGGCGACAGCTTCGAGTAGATATTTGTTATAGGCCAAATCTAAAATCCGTGTTTCTTCGGATTCAAGGGTGATGACTTCTTCAAATAGCCCTTGTTTTGCTGCCGTGAACATCAACATAAGGCCTTGATTGACATACGCATCATAGGATTTGCGTAAATCTTCGTCCAGAGCCATGTCCTGAGGCGTTTTAACTGGGCGCTGTTCGTAGACAAGGAATGCTTTTTTTGACTGTTCTAGACGCTGTTGAGCCTGTGTCAGGTTGTCATTGAATACCTGAGAGTCACCGATACGCGCTGCCGCAGCGGCTTGAATTAACAACAGCCGAGCGGTGCGAAGGTGGTTGGAGCTGTTTGAGATCCCCATTCGGGTATCGATTTCTTGTGTGACGTCATTTAATGACTGGTTACTGCTCTGTAAAAAGTAGCTGGATGCGCCGATAGATGCTGCAAATAACAGCATGATACCACCCAAAATAATGACGAATAAGGGAACTAGCCGTAAATTGCTCAGCATGCCAGCCTCGACATGTTGCTCAGACCTTGAGGTTATTTTCATATTTATTCGCTCATTTTCAGGAAATTATGATTTAGCGTGCCAGTAGCCGTGCTGTTGGCGTTTAGGTTTTAGTGTCTACATTAATGATAATCCATTAGCTAAACAACCAATGTAAAAGATAATCGGCATATATTGAGAAACCTTAATCAAATTCAATGCGATCTCGATCACGTTTTTAATGCTTTAAAAAGAAAATAAAATTTCGTGGTGTGAAATCATACAAATTGATAATGAAAAATAAAGGACGACTGACCTTCTAACTTTATTTGTCTAGGGTTCAACGCTATTATGTAGGCTTTATCTTCGGAGGGATTTTTCTTGGAAAAGCGGAAGCATTTTTTTTCTGATAAAAAAATTGTTTTTTTTATCGCCACATTATGTTGTTTACTATGGGGGAGTGCTTATCCGGCCATTAAAAATGGCTATGAGCTGTTTCATATTGCGGATAATGATATTCCAGGGAAACTTGTTTTTGCAGGCTACCGTTTCGCGCTTGCGGGACTGTTACTGTTGGTGCTTGCGGTGTTAAGTGGTCGGTCTATTGGGCGCTTTCAACGTAAGCAGTTAGCCCAACTGACAATCTTGGGGACGTTTCAAACATCATTGCAGTATGTTTTTTTCTATATAGGTCTGGCTTATACCACCGGCGTTAAAGGTTCAATAATGAATGCAACCAGTACTTTCTTCAGTGTACTACTTGCTCATTATTTATACCAGAATGACAAATTAAACGGCAATAAGCTAATTGGCTGTATATTAGGTTTCGCTGGTGTAATGGCCGTTAATATTAGCAGTAATGAAATGAGCATCGGTTTTACGCTGCTAGGTGATGGATTCGTTGTTATTGCTGCGTTTATTTTATCGGCATCGACCATATATGGCAAGCGGATATCACAAACGATGGATCCAACTATTATGACGGGTTATCAATTAGCGATTGGCGGAGTTATTTTAATCGTGTCAGGATATGGTAGCGGTGGATCGCTCGTCATACCCGATTGGAAAGCTGTGCTGATGCTAGGTTACCTTATTTTACTCTCTTCAATCGCTTTTTCATTATGGAGCCAATTGCTGAAATATAATCGGGTCGGTATGGTTGCGCCATTTAACTTTCTCATTCCGGTATCTGGTACTCTGTTGTCAGCGTTGTTTCTCAATGAAAGCATCCTGGAGTGGAAATATATCTTTGCACTTGTCTTAGTGTGTTCAGGCATTTGGCTGGTTAACCGGGTTACAAAAATGTGATCGGGAAATGATTTGTATAACGCCATACCGCAGCTTTTACAATCGGCCCTGATAGTTTATTATTTCATTTAATATCAATTGATTAGATCGTTTTTTTGTTTTTAATATTCATATGCTTTGTCATCGTTGTAACTACATTTTGGCGAAAAATAGGTGAATTTTGCATCAAAACATATCGTTAAGAGTTTTTCGGGGAAAAAGTGTAAGTTTCTCATGAAAGGTATAGACTTACATAACGGTACGTATGTTGGGTATAGCGGGTTTTTTGTATATCTATCATTTATATAGCAGCCAAATTGTTTCTTTTTTATTATTTTCAATGCTTTTTTTTGTGACGTTTAGTGCGCGTTTTTGGTGCAAAAATATGCATAAAAGTGACCTGATCAGATACGGGTTGACTCATAGTGCTTTCATTTTTGTGATGTTGATCACATAATTGCTAAAATTTTCCTTCGGTCG
This sequence comes from Pectobacterium wasabiae CFBP 3304, assembly GCF_001742185.1. Classification (NCBI taxonomy): domain Bacteria; kingdom Pseudomonadati; phylum Pseudomonadota; class Gammaproteobacteria; order Enterobacterales; family Pectobacteriaceae; genus Pectobacterium; species Pectobacterium wasabiae. Next base: position 4,894,402 of record NZ_CP015750.1, on the reverse strand, counting down.
CGTTGTGTGTGCTACGGATTAGGCGGTACAGTTGCGCTGCTTTAGGATTAATCCTATGCTTTTGGTCGGAGCGAGTCTTCAGCGAAGGACTTGGAAAGCAACGGATGGACGAATTCTCCGCGTGATGCGTTAAAGTTGACTGAAGTTGGCAAGTCGTGATTGCCCAAATAAGAAATGATGAAGTAGTAACTTGCAGTATCTGGCACCGATAGTTTTTTATGCCATCAATGGAGAGTGATTTTCGAACTGGGCGATATGGTCTATCACCTAACTTATGTTTTAAACATAGCCTGTCGGGATGGGAAATATGGGTACCTCTGAATTACTCAAACACATTTATGACATTAATCTGTCTTATTTGTTACTGGCGCAACGCTTAATTAATGATGAAAAAGCTTCTGCGATGTTTCGTCTGGGAATCAATGACGAAATGGCAGATATCTTGATGCAACTGACTCTGCCGCAGATGGTGAAGTTGGCAGAAACTAACCAACTAATATGCCATTTCCGTTTTAACGATCACAATACAATCAAAATCTTGACTCAGGAATCACGTGTGGATGATTTACAGCAAATTCATACTGGGATTTTGTTGTCGAGCCACTTATTACAACAGTTAACTTCGAAAGAAGAAAACCTGCCTAAGAAAAGGGCATAAGTAATGGCGGAGAAAAGTATTGTTCAGGAAGCGAAAGATATCCAGTTGGCGATGGAGCTCATTTCGCTCGGTGCTCGTTTACAGATGTTAGAAAGTGAGACTCAGTTAAGCCGCGGGCGTTTGATCAAACTGTATAAAGAACTTAGAGGAAGTCCGCCACCAAAGGGAATGTTACCTTTTTCAACGGATTGGTTTATGACCTGGGAACAGAATATTCATTCATCAATGTTTTACAACGCGTACAGTTTTTTAATCAAGAATGGGCAGTGCAGCGGTGTTGAAGCAGTTATTAAATCTTATCGATTGTACCTAGAACAGTGTGCTCCGCAGAGCGATTCTCCACTGTTGGCATTGACTCGGGCTTGGACATTAGTTCGGTTTGTTGACAGCGGTATGCTGCAACTGTCGTCATGCAATTGCTGTAAAGGGATGTTTATTACTCACGCCCATCAACCTAAAAACAGTTTTGTTTGTAGTTTGTGCCAACCACCTTCTAGAGCGGTAAAAAGGCGTAAACTTTCGCAAAACCTTGCCGATATAATACCTCAACTGCTGGATGAACAGGTAAAACACGCAGTCTGAGCCTGTAGCGCGATTTGTGAATCTATCACTGTTGGTTGTGAAAGCAGTGATAGATTTCTTCCTCAGGAACGTCTTGGCTACGGTTCCGCAGTTTTATCTCACCTTCCGCCACCTTTTTTATATAAGGATTTCTTGTGCTGGTTATATTGGGTTATATCGTAATTGTGGCCTCGATACTCGGCGGTTATCTCATGGTCGGTGGGGCTTTGGGGGCTCTTTATCAGCCTTCGGAGCTACTGATCATCGGTGGCGCAGCGCTAGGTGCTTTCATTGTCGGTAATAATGGAAAGGCGATAAAAGCAACAGTACGTGCGTTACCTCTTTTATTTAAAGGTTCTAAATACAACAAAGCACTGTATATGGATCTCATGGCCTTACTCTTTCGAGTGATGGCTAAGTCTCGCCAGCAAGGGATGCTTTCGCTAGAGTTTGATATTGATAATCCTCGTGAGAGCGAAATCTTCTCAAGTTATCCGAATATCCTTTCTGACAGTAACATTGTTGAGTTTATCACCGATTATTTGCGTTTGATGGTCAGTGGTAATATGAATGCGTTTGAGATTGAAACGTTGATGGACGAAGAGATCGAAACGATTGAACACGAAAGTGAAATCCCTGCGAGCAGTTTGACGATGATGGGGGACGGCCTCCCGGCGTTTGGTATTGTCGCTGCCGTTATGGGCGTTGTTCACTCATTAGCCTATGTTGATCGGCCTGCTGCTGAGTTAGGGATGATGATTGCACATGCTATGGTGGGAACTTTTCTTGGTATCCTCCTCGCTTATGGTTTTGTCTCTCCATTAGCAGCCTTACTACGCCAGAAAAATGCAGAAAAAATCAAAGTATTACAGTGCGTTAAAGTTACTTTGCTGTCGAGCCTTAATGGTTATGCCCCGCAAATTGCGGTCGAATTTGGGCGTAAAACGCTGTACTCAACGGAGCGCCCTTCTTTCACGGAATTGGAAGAGCATATTCGTCGTGTAAAATCGCCGACCCAGCAAGCGTCGGATAGTAACGCATGAAACATCAGCATCCCATTATTCGCAAAAAGCGCAAATCTGGGCATGGGGGGCACCATGGTGGCTCTTGGAAGATTGCCTACGCTGACTTTATGACAGCAATGATGGCGTTGTTTTTGGTTATGTGGCTTATCGCAATTTCTACGCCTATGCAGTTGGCTCAAATCGCGGAGTATTTTCGTACCCCACTAAAAGTTGCATTAACTTCTGGCTCTAAATCAAGCGATAGTTCCAGCCCGATTCCTGGTGGGGGAAATGATCCAACTCAACAAGATGGTGAAGTGAAAAAGACCATCAAAACGGATAACGTAGAAAAGAAACTGGATGAGGCTCGACTCAATAAATTGCGTGAGCGCTTGGATCAGTTAATTGAGGCAGATCCCCGATTACGCGCACTCCGTCCACATTTGCTGATTGAAATGATTGAGGAAGGGTTGCGTATCCAAATCATTGATAGCCAAAACCGTCCAATGTTTAAAACCGGGAGCGCGCAGGTTGAGCCTTATATGCGGGATATCCTGCGTGCGATAGCGCCTATTCTGAATGATTTTCCCAATAAACTGAGCATTTCAGGTCATACCGATGATGTTCAGTATACGACAGGGGAGCGCGGCTATAGTAACTGGGAGTTATCTGCAGATCGTGCCAATGCATCACGCCGGGAGCTTACTTTTGGTGGTTTGTCTGATGGAAAAGTTTTGCGCGTTGTGGGTATGGCTGCGACAATGAGCCTCAAACAGGCGACAAGTGGGAATGATGCGATTAATCGACGCATCAGTCTTCTGGTATTGAGCAAACAAGCTCAGAAAGATATTGAAGAAGAAAATGCAGAAAGCACTGCTGTAAATATAGACAAAGCAGAAAATTTACAAAATATGGGGTTGGATAAGCCTAAACCTACCACGCCGACTGCCGAAAATAATGATAACAATACGAGTGGAAGTGGCGAAGCATTGCCGCAACCAACAAATGGAGTTCCTGCTCCAGAGCGCCAACAGCCAACTACTGCGTTGCCTGCTGCGCCGGATAGCCAGGCGACGCCTTCTCAATAAGCCGCGATTCACAGCTGAGGTGACCACGTGAGCATGGACATGAGTGCTTTCTATCAAACTTTCTTTGATGAAGCAGATGAATTACTGGCAGATATGGAACAACACTTATTGTTGTTGGATCCTTCAGAGCCTGATACCGAACAATTGAATGCAATTTTCCGAGCCGCTCACTCCATCAAAGGGGGCGCTGGCACATTCGGTTTTAAGGTATTGCAGGAAACTACGCACCTTTTAGAGAATCTACTCGATGGGGCAAGACGCGGCGAAATGCGTCTTAGCACTGATATCATCAACCTGTTTCTGGAAACAAAAGACATCATGCAGGATCAGTTGGACGCTTATAAAACCGCACAGGAACCCAATGCTGAAAGCTTTGAGTATATCTGTCAGGCCCTGCGCCAGCTCGCTCTGGAGTCTAAAGCCGATGGCGACACGACTCAGCCTGATGCCGCACTGCACTCTGTTAGCCCAACATCTAATGATGTAGGTAAAGGTGAAATGCGTATCGCATTAACCGGCCTGAAATCTCAGGAAATACCTCAGATGCTGGAAGAACTTGGCAATCTGGGGACCGTTAAAGATCCTCACCAGACTGACACTAGCGTGGAAGTGACATTAGTTACGTCTGAAAGTGAAGACGATATTAGCGCTGTGTTGTGCTTTGTTCTTGAACCCGAGCAAATCAGCTTCAAGCCTGCCGTAGCCAGCCAACCCGTTGCCGCTGAAGTCGTGGAAATATCGGCTGCTGTTGAAGCGCCAGTCGCGCTAGTCACAGCAGCGCCTGCACCCGTTGTAGCAAAACCGCAATCTGCTCCGGAAAATGGAAAAAATAAAGCAAAAACCGGTGATACCAGTATTCGTGTAGCGGTTGAGAAGGTTGACCAACTTATCAACCTCGTTGGTGAGTTAGTGATTACGCAATCTATGCTGGCACAGCGTTCAAGCGAGCTCGACCCTGTGGCGCACGGCGATCTGCTCAACAGTATGGGGCAGTTGGAACGTAACGCTCGCGATCTGCAAGAGTCGGTTATGTCCATCCGTATGATGCCAATGGAGTATGTATTTAGCCGTTTCCCTCGTTTGGTGCGTGATTTGGCTGCCAAATTGGATAAGCAGGTCGAGCTAACGCTGATGGGGAGTTCGACTGAGTTGGATAAGAGTTTGATCGAACGTATTATCGATCCTCTGACACACTTGGTGCGTAACAGCCTCGATCACGGTATTGAGTCTCCAGATAAACGCGTTGCTGCAGGTAAGCATGCTGTGGGTAATCTGACGCTTTCTGCGGAACATCAGGGCGGTAACATCTGCATTGAGGTTATCGACGATGGGGCTGGGCTAAATCGCGAAAGAATTCTTGCTAAAGCCTTGTCTCAAGGGTTAGCAGTGAGCGATGCAATGTCTGATGAAGATGTGGGGATGCTGATTTTTGCCCCTGGTTTCTCGACTGCTGAGAAGGTTACGGACGTTTCTGGTCGTGGTGTCGGCATGGACGTCGTTAAGCGAAATATCCAGGAAATGGGCGGACATGTTGAAATCCACTTCCAGGCTGGAAAAGGCACAACGATAAGAATTTTGTTGCCATTAACGTTGGCCATCCTTGATGGCATGTCCGTTAAAGTTAACAACGAGGTCTTTATTCTGCCGCTTAACGCTGTGATGGAATCTTTGCAACCTCAGTCGGAAGACCTGTACCCGTTAGCTGGTGGTGAGCGCGTACTACAAGTCCGTGGTGAATATTTACCTCTCGTTGAACTATTCCACATCTTTGATGTGGATGGCGCTAAAACGGATGCTACCCAGGGTATAGTTGTTATTTTGCAGAGTGCGGGGCGACGTTATGCCTTGTTGGTCGATCAGTTGATTGGGCAACATCAGGTTGTCGTCAAAAACTTGGAAAGTAATTATCGCAAGGTACCAGGCGTTTCAGCCGCTACCATTCTTGGTGATGGTAGCGTTGCGCTGATTGTGGATGTTTCGGCGTTACAAGCGCTTAATCGTGAAAAGCGTGTGGTTGAAACTGCTGCTTAATAAAACAGATCGTTAATAAAGGGTGGAAAACATGACTGGACTTGCAAGCGTCACCAAATTAACTGGCGAAACCGTAGGACAGGAATTCCTGATTTTTACGCTGGGTGACGAAGAGTACGGCGTTGATATTTTAAAAGTACAAGAAATTCGCGGTTATGACCAGGTAACGCGTATCGCCAACACGCCTTCTTTCATTAAAGGTGTGACCAATCTACGTGGTGTTATTGTTCCGATCGTTGACTTGCGTATTAAATTTGCCAAGCAAGATGTTGAATACGATGACAACACGGTTGTCATTGTTCTGAACCTTGGTCAGCGTGTTGTCGGCATCGTTGTAGATGGTGTGTCTGATGTATTGTCATTGACAGCGGATCAAATTCGACCAGCACCAGAGTTTGCCGTAACCCTGTCAACAGAGTACCTGACTGGTTTGGGTTCTCTGGGTGAGAGAATGCTGATTTTGGTTGATATCGAAAAACTGTTGAGCAGCGAAGAAATGGCGCTGGTTGATAGTGTATTGAAAGCCTAATCTATCGGCCTTCAGGGGCTACGAGAGTAGCCCCGAAAACCTTCCTTAGCCATATCCTTGTCAGTTCAGAAATTCGTAAAGATATCCAGAATAATGCCGATACTACCGGTGGTTGCTTTACTCAAAAGGCGTTGTATGTTTAACCGTATGAAAGTTGTCACAGGTTTGATGCTTGTGTTGGTGTTGTTTGGAGCCCTTCAGCTTATTTCTGGTGGTTTATTTTTTAGTGCATTAAAAAATGATAAGGATATCTTCAGTTCAACTCAGGTTATTAACCAGAAGCGTTCTGAGCTGGATTCAGCATGGTCATATTTATTACAGACGCGCAATACACTTAACCGCGCGGGAACACGTTTTGCCCTTGATGCCAGCGGTACGGGCGCTGGGGTCGGGGGTAAAGAACTTTTAGCTTCTGCTCAGAAGCAACTGTCTGTAGCAAACGATTTTTTCTCACGATATGAGAAAGTGCCGCAGGATGCGCGTCAGAGTGAAAGTGTTACTCGGGATGTAAAAGAGAATTATGTGGCCCTGAATGGTGCGTTGATTGAGTTAATTCAGTTTTTGAATGCGGGAGAATTTAAGAAATTTATTGATCAGCCGACACAGCGTTTTCAGGACAACTTTGAAAAAGCGTATTACACCTATAAAGCCGAAAGCGACAAGCTTTATCAGGCTGGCATAGCTAAAAATGATGAAGCTTATGATTCGGCGCTTTGGATACTTGGCTTCATTATCGTGTTGGTTTTTGCGTTAGCCCTGATTTCCTGGATTGGTATTCAGCAACTATTGATTAGGCCGCTAAATAATATTGTTGAACATATTCGTCATATTGCGAAAGGTGATTTGACAAAAACAACCAATTTTCATAGCAGCAATGAAATGGGGATTCTCGCTGATAGTATTCGCCATATGCAAAGTGAGTTTGTTTCAACGGTGAGTGCAGTCCGACAAGGTGCTGATGCTATCTACACTGGCGCGACAGAAATTAGTGCCGGGAATAACGATCTTTCCTCACGTACTGAACAGCAAGCTGCCTCATTAGAAGAAACGGCTGCCAGCATGGAACAACTGACGGCAACGGTGAAACAGAATGCGGAAAATGCCCGTCAAGCCAGCCAGTTGGCACTAAATGCGTCGGAGACGGCGCAGAAGGGCGGCAAGGTTGTCGATAATGTTGTCAAAACCATGCACAATATTGCTGGAAGTTCGCAAAAAATTGCCGATATTACTAGTGTAATTGATGGTATTGCTTTCCAAACCAACATCCTTGCGCTGAATGCGGCGGTTGAAGCTGCCAGAGCAGGGGAGCAGGGTCGCGGGTTTGCGGTTGTTGCAGGGGAAGTTCGCAATTTAGCACAGCGTAGTGCTCAGGCTGCGAAAGAAATTAAAAGTCTGATTGACGATTCTGTCGGCCGAGTCGATGAAGGTTCTGTACTGGTTGAAAGTGCTGGCGAGACGATGGGTGAAATCGTCAGTGCAGTCACTCGTGTAACAGATATCATGGGTGAGATTGCCTCGGCTTCTGATGAGCAAAGTAAAGGCATCGATCAGGTTGGTCAGGCTGTTACTGAAATGGATCGCGTAACGCAACAGAACGCTTCCTTGGTTGAAGAGTCTGCAGCAGCAGCAGTTGCTTTGGAAGAACAAGTTAAAGTGTTGAACCAGGCTGTCGCTGTGTTCCGCTTGTCCGAAGATACGGGTTCGTTTAGAAGAGCGACACCAGCGACAACGGGTCAAAAGCCTGCATTGTTGGCCCCATCAGTGAAGGGTGGGCAGAAAGCGAAAGACGGTTCCTCAACTGATAACTGGGAGACGTTCTGATAAAACTTTGGTGTAGGCTATAAGTAAGTCTAAAATATAGGAATACCGCTACTAATCCCCCAGTTGCTTATATGTTGGTGGCTGGGTGATTGTTTACTTGTCGTAATTTATCTGCGCATATTTTGGATTCACGGTGATATAGCACTTGGTGCTTTGAAGCAGAGTAATTCATGGTATTGTTCAATCTGTAACTTATGTTATGGATATGATGGGGTGAGGTTGACTTTGGTATTAAAGCCAGAGAGCAAAGCAAGCAGGTAGCACGGCTGTGATGAAAGGGACAACGCCACCCGACAGCATGTGGCTTTGGTAGAACAGACATACTACGCGTTCTGCTTTCAGAACTTGTGGTGTGTATTACCAATACAGTGTCAGTTTTAATCGCAATGCGATGAGCAATTGACGAATGACAATAAAAACCTGCGTTAGCTGTAAAGGAAAGTTCAGATTGAAAAACACCATAGCAAAAAACACTATTCGAGCGGTTTGATATGAAAAGCACACCATCGCAAAATCGCCCCGAATCTGCCTCTATTCTGACACAGATGGTTGATCGGTTGCCTCTGTCGGATACTCATTTCCGACGGATCAGCCAATTAATATATCAGCGCGCTGGAATTGTCTTGGCCGATCACAAACGCGAAATGGTTTATAACCGTTTGGTTAGACGTCTCCGTTTACTTGGAATCAATGATTTTGGCCAATATTTAGCGCTCTTGGAGTCGGATCCTAACAGTGCGGAATGGCAAGCCTTTGTTAATGCATTAACGACTAATCTGACGGCGTTTTTTCGCGAAGCTCACCATTTTCCTATATTGGCAGAACATGCCAGAAAACGTCCAAATGGCTATACCATCTGGAGTACCGCCGCTTCCACAGGGGAAGAACCTTATTCATTGGCGATGACACTTGCTGAGGTCTTAGGTAATAAAGCGAGCGGATGTCAGGTGTGGGCCAGTGATATTGATACTCAAGTGTTAGAAAAGGCAACCGCTGGCATCTACCGTCAGGAGGAGTTGCGCTCTCTTTCTCCACAGCAGCTACAGAAGTTTTTTTTACGCGGCACCGGGCCGCATAGCGGTTTAGTTCGAGCCCGCCCGGAACTTGCGTCTATGGTGCATTTCCAGCAACTCAATCTACTCGCTCCTGATTGGTCCGTCCCTGCACCATTCGATGCTATTTTTTGTCGCAATGTAATGATTTATTTCGATAAAGAAACCCAAGAGCGTATTCTCCGTCGATTTGTCCCGATGCTTAAACCGGGTGGGTTGTTATTTGCTGGGCATTCAGAGAATTTCAGCCAGATTAGTCGAGAATTCTATTTGCGTGGGCAAACTGTATATGGACTGGCTAAGGAAAGATAATGAGCAAAATAAGAGTATTATGTGTTGATGATTCTGCCCTGATGCGCCAGATCATGACTGAAATAATTAATAGCCATCCCGATATGGAAGTTGTCGCGACCGCACCAGATCCATTAGTTGCTCGTGATTTGATTAAAAAATTCAATCCTCAGGTATTAACACTGGATGTTGAAATGCCGCGTATGGATGGGCTGGATTTTCTTGAAAAACTTATGCGTCTGCGTCCGATGCCTGTTGTAATGGTGTCGTCGCTGACGGGAAAGGGTTCAGAAATTACGCTTCGCGCGCTGGAACTTGGCGCTATTGATTTTGTCACCAAGCCGCAACTGGGTATCCGCGAAGGGATGTTGGCATACAGCGAACTGATTGCGGAAAAAATTCGTATGGCTGCGAAAGCGCGTTTGCCGCAACGTAGCACCGCAGCAGAGCCGACAAAAATTATTCAGCATATGCCGCTGCTCAGTAGTGAGAAGCTGATCGCGATTGGTGCATCCACAGGGGGGACGGAAGCAATACGACATGTATTACAGCCCCTGCCGCCAACAAGTCCTGCGCTATTGATTACACAGCACATGCCACCTGGCTTTACGAAGTCATTCGCTGAGCGCTTGAACAAGCTATGCCAGATTACGGTGAAAGAAGCAGAAGATGGGGAACGTGTGCTTCCTGGGCATGCATATATTGCTCCTGGAGCTCGCCACCTTGAACTGGCTCGTAGTGGGGCAAACTATCAAGTACGTTTAAATGATGGGCCTCCAGTTAATCGGCATCGTCCATCAGTTGATGTGTTATTCCGTTCGGTTGCACAATACGCCGGGCGAAATGCCGTAGGGGTAATCCTTACTGGGATGGGGAATGATGGGGCAGCCGGCATGTTGGAACTCCATCAGGCCGGCGCTTATACTCTGGCCCAAAATGAAGCAAGTTGTGTGGTTTTTGGGATGCCACGTGAAGCGATTGCTATGGGTGGCGTTGATGAAGTGGTGGATTTGCACCAGGTGAGCCAGCGTATGTTGGCACAAATCTCTGCCGGACAGGCATTACGTATATAAGCAGCTCTCGGTGAGCAATAAATATTTTAGGAGTAGGTATGGCCGATAAAGAACTCAGATTTCTGGTAGTGGATGATTTTTCGACGATGCGCCGAATTGTCCGTAATCTGCTGAAGGAACTGGGATTTAATAACGTAGAAGAGGCAGAGGATGGCGCAGATGCACTGAATAAGCTTCGCGCTAGTGCTTTTGATTTCGTCATTTCTGACTGGAATATGCCCAACATGGATGGACTGGAACTGTTACAGACTATTCGTGCTGACGGTGCGCTTTCCAGCCTTCCCGTGCTGATGGTAACGGCGGAAGCTAAGAAAGAGAACATTATCGCTGCAGCACAAGCAGGTGCTAGCGGCTATGTAGTTAAACCATTTACTGCAGCCACCCTTGAAGAAAAGCTGAATAAGATTTTCGAAAAACTGGGTATGTAAGGGGATCTTATGACGCCACATATGCCGTCTGTGAACGACACAGCTTCAGCTACCGAGATCATTTCGCGTATCGGCCAATTAACTCGTATGCTGCGCGACAGTTTGAAAGAACTGGGTCTGGATAATGCAATAGCAGAAGCCGCAGAGGCTATTCCTGATGCCCGCGATCGTCTTGACTATGTTGTCCAGATGACTGCGCAAGCAGCGGAGCGAGCTCTGAACTGCGTAGAGGCTGCACAGCCGCGTCAGAACCAATTAGAAGCTGATGCTAAATCTCTGAAGGTTCGTTGGGATGAATGGTTTGAAAATCCAATCGAACTGGCTGATGCACGAGAATTGGTAACAGATACGCGTAGCTATCTTGAAGATGTACCACAGCATACCTCGTTTACCAACGCCCAATTGTTGGAAATTATGATGGCGCAGGATTTCCAGGACCTTACCGGTCAGGTAATCAAGCGTATGATGGATGTTGTTCAGGAGATCGAAAAACAATTGCTGATGGTGTTGCTGGAAAATATCCCAGAAAAACCAGATGCACCTAAGCGTGCGAATGATGGTCTTCTGAATGGGCCACAGTTGGACAAAGGTGCAGCAGGTATTGTAGCCAACCAAGATCAGGTTGATGACCTTCTGGATAGTCTCGGGTTCTAATGAGCTTTGCTTTAAGAAAAGGAATCATTTTCTTTTTTAGAAGGTTAGAGTGCCTCTGCTCCGGTTATTTATGGCCAGATTTATGGCCATAAATAGCTAAATTCGATTTTCCTCTTTTCCTTTCATTCTTACTATTCGTTAAAGAAGCGTTAGTTTTTCTCGTTGTTCCAGCCATAAATTTTTCCCATATTTGTCATGCTAAGCAGCAAACTCCTATCCCAAAAGTTGTAACAGGAACGCCATAGTGGCTGAAGATAGCGATCTGGAAAAAACAGAGGCCCCCACTCCCCAAAAGGAGGAAAAGGCACGAGAAGAAGGCCAGGTTCCACGCTCTCGAGAGTTGACCTCTGTTCTGATGATGGTCGTAGGCTTGGCTATCTTGTGGATGGGTGGCGATGCTATGGCTGGCCGATTGGCCATAATTGTCGCACAGTCATTAAATTTTGATTACGCGATGATTGGTGATGATACCCAAATGCTACGGCATGTAGGTTCATTGATACATCAGGCGGCATCCGCGTTGATACCAATTATGCTTGGGTCGGTGTTGGTGGCGTTGTCTGCTCCGATGCTGCTGGGTGGGATATTATTTAGCACGAAGTCATTAAAAGTTGATTTCAAAAAACTCGATCCTATTTCCGGGTTAAAGCGTTTATTTTCTGCCCAATCACTGGCTGAACTTTTCAAGGCGATACTGAAATCAGCTATGGTCGGGATCATTAGTACCTTGTTCCTGATCCATAATTGGCCGAAAATATTGCATTTGGTGTCCGAAGCGCCGATTGCGGCCCTAGGTGATGCGTTAGAATTGGCCGTAATGTGTGGCTTTCTCATCATTATGGGCCTCATTCCCATGGTTGCGTTTGATGTGTTCTGGCAAATTTGGAGCCATATCAAAAAATTACGAATGACGAAGCAGGAAATTCGTGACGAGCATAAACAGAGCGAGGGTGACCCTCACGTCAAAGGGCGCATTCGTCAGCAGCAAAGAGCAATGGCCCAACGTAGAATGATGGCTGATGTTCCTAAGGCTGATGTGATAGTCACTAACCCAACACATTATGCGGTAGCATTGCGATATGATGATAAAAAAATGAATGCGCCTAAAGTGTTGGCCAAAGGGGCTGGTGAAATCGCTTTGCGTATTCGTGAACTGGGGATCGATCATCGCGTTCCTATTTTAGAAGCGCCGCCGTTGGCGCGAGCGCTATTTCGTCATTCAGAGGTCGGAGAGCACATACCTGCTGCGTTGTATGCTGCTGTTGCAGAAGTCTTAGCTTGGGTTTATCAACTGAAACGCTGGAAGCGGGAAGGTGGATTAATTCCTAGAAAACCGAAACATCTGCCAGTGCCTGATGCACTGGATTTTGCTAAAGAGAATACTACTGATGGCTAATTTGGCCGCTTTTCTTCGTTTACCGAGTAATATGAAAGGTACCCAATGGCAAATATTAGCCGGACCTATACTGATCCTGCTGATACTTTCCATGATGGTATTGCCGCTGCCGCCATTCATTCTGGATCTGCTATTTACCTTTAACATCGCACTATCAATCATGGTATTGCTGGTTGCGATGTTTACACAACGGACGCTGGAGTTTGCTGCGTTCCCTACGATCCTGCTGTTTTCTACGCTACTTCGCTTGTCACTCAACGTCGCCTCTACACGTATCATTTTATTGGAGGGGCATACGGGGACTGCAGCAGCAGGGAAAGTTGTCGAAGCATTTGGACACTTCCTTGTAGGCGGGAATTTCGCTATTGGTATTGTGGTCTTTATCATTCTTGTCTTAATCAACTTCATGGTTATCACCAAAGGTGCCGGGCGTATCGCTGAAGTTGGTGCCCGCTTTGTGTTGGATGGCATGCCAGGCAAACAGATGGCGATCGATGCCGATCTTAATGCTGGGATAATTGGTGAAGAAGAGGCGAAAAAACGTCGCTCTGAGGTAACTCAGGAGTCAGATTTTTATGGTTCAATGGATGGTGCCAGTAAGTTTGTGCGTGGCGATGCTGTCGCTGGACTGATTATCATGGTCATCAACATTGTCGGTGGATTGATCGTCGGCGTCGTGCAGCACGGAATGGCTGTAGGGCAGGCGGCGGAAAGCTATACGCTGCTTACTATTGGTGATGGCCTGGTTGCTCAGATCCCTGCTCTGATTATTTCTACCGCTGCGGGTGTTATTGTTACTCGCGTGAGTACCGATCAGGATGTCGGTCAACAGATGGTCACTCAACTCTTCAATAATCCGCGGGTTATGGTGCTGAGTGCGGCAGTGATTGGGCTTATTGGGTTGGTTCCCGGAATGCCTAATTTTGTCTTTCTGTTATTTACTGCGTCTTTGCTGGGGCTTGCTTGGTGGATGCGTGGTGAACAGACAAAAGAGCCCGCGGCGCAGTCTATACCGGCATCAATGGAGAAGCACCAGGTTATTGAAGCCAGTTGGTCTGATGTGCAGCTTGAAGATCCATTGGGCATGGAAGTAGGTTACCGATTGATCCCCATGGTTGACGCGCAGCAAGATGGCGAACTATTGGGCCGAATCCGTAGTATCAGGAAGAAATTTGCTCAGGAAATGGGATACTTGCCGCCAGTGGTTCATATCCGGGATAACCTGGAGCTTCAGCCTGCCAGTTACCGCATATTAATGAAGGGTGTTGAAGTAGGGAGCGGTGAGGCTCATCCCGGCCGTTGGATGGCTATTAATCCAGGGAATGCGGTTGGTTCCTTGTCTGGAGAGGCTACACAAGATCCAGCATTTGGGTTACCAGCGGTCTGGATTGATAATGCGCTGAAAGACCAGGCTCAAGTTCAGGGGTTCACTGTAGTAGAGGCAAGTACAGTGATTGCAACACATTTGAATCACTTAATTGCACTACATGCTAGTGAATTGTTTGGCCGACAAGAAGCCCAACAATTGATGGAGCGTGTTGCTCAAGAAATGCCAAAGTTGACAGAAGACTTCATCCCAGGCGTTGTGACGTTAACCACCTTGCACAAAGTTTTGCAAAACCTGCTCAGCGAGAAGGTTTCTATCAGAGATATGCGTACTATTATGGAAACGTTGGCTGAGCATGCGCCCGTGCAACCAGACCCTTATGAACTCACCACGGTGGTGAGGGTTGCTCTGGGACGTGCTATCACTCAACAGTGGTTCCCAGGAGACAGCGAACTTCAGGTTATCGGTCTGGAGGGTTCGCTGGAACGCCTTCTTCTACAGGCCCTTCAGGGGGGCGGTGGCCTTGAACCGGGGCTTGCGGACCGACTGCTTGAACAGGCGAAGCAAGCACTACAGCGGCAGGAAATGTTGGGTGCTCCACCTGTTCTGCTTGTGAACCATGCCTTACGAGCTTTACTTGCCCGATTCCTGCATCGTAGTCTGCCAAACATGGCTGTACTTTCTAATTTGGAAATCAGCGATCATCGCCAAATTCGGATGACATCGGTCATCGGGGAAGCTCAATAATGAGAAAGGTGATAGGTTATCTAGTCGCAACAATAGTGCTAGCTCTTCCGCTTTCTGCTATTGCAACACCGGGTAGTTGGAACGGGAGTCAGCCTGGAATAAAACTTGATTACCGTGGTGAAATGATTACGACGTCGGCTTTTGCTCCTAGCATAGAGCTTAAGCCGGACGAGACTATTACGACAATATATTGGCGATATGCGATTGATTCAGTGATACCTACTGGATTGGTTGTTAAACTTTGTTCACAATCGCCGCAGCGTTGTGTTGACTTAAACGGAAGTGGTGATGGACAAACTCAAGCATTTGATGGGTTAGCGGCTAATAATGAGTTTCGTTTTGTATACTACATTGAGGGAAGTGGGCGTCTTAATCATACGTTTATCGTCCGTACAATCGATATTGCTGTAAACTATAAATGATTTTTAATTGAGTAAGAATTTGAAACAGTTGGCTATTTTGAACGGCGAGGAGTCTCTGCTAAATGGCAGAGACTTTTAGAACGTGATTTTTCTGCCACCAACGGTTACGCCTTTCGACTGACCATCAGGGCCATACAGCCCCTGACCATGGCGGGGTTTCAGTATATCAATCGCTTCGTTCGTATACGCAATATGTCGGCTAAGCAGAAGGCCATTATGCTTGTTCTGATCGTTTAAGCGTCTGGTGAGTTCTTGCACTTGCTGCCAGTAGGCTGATAGTTGAACGATACCATCATAAGGTGCCTGCAGTTTGAGAATAGACTCAGTTTCGTGACGTCGATTTTCCAAGTATTGCATCGTTGCCAGCAAAGATGTCTTATTCTCTGTCACCTGTTGCAAAGCAATATTATTAATATGGCCTGCGCAAAGCAGCGTTTGCTCTTCAGACATAACAGTATCAAGGTCATGCAGGTTATTCAGCAGTTGTTCTAGGATCGATTGTAGATTTTCCATACGTGTTAATTACCTGCTAAAAAATCCTGCGTTTCTTTAAGTAACGCATCCGCAATTTTTCCTGCATCAATTTTCAGTGAGCCATCACGAATTGCCTGTTTTAGGGTTTCAACGCGGGCCATATCTATATCCTGAGTACCTGGCTGCATCAATTTTGCCTGCGCATCGCTCAGTTTTACCTGTGTTGCGCTGACTTCAGACTGAGTTTCAGCCGGTTTGTGTTTGGTTTTAGCAATATCGCCAGATTCTCGTTGCTGAATTTGACTGACCGGCTTCAGTGATTGTGTGCGATCAATACTCATAATACATCCCTCTGATTTGAGGATAAATAGTTAATCACCAACGTGTTACGAAATGTTTGTCACATCGGTGTTCAATTTTAAAACGTCGTCAGTAATGACTCTGTAGTTATCATCGGCAAACATGAGAAAATCTTTAATTAATTACTGTGAGATCAGAATAATCCCATCTTCGTTCGTAATTCCGCTGATTATTTGTCCATTTGCCGTTCTGACTCTGACGGCCTGTCCGGCTGCTGCGTTGTTCATTGCTTTCCCTTCGCCATTAATCGTGAAGCCGTCACCTTGGGCGATAATTTGCACAGGCTGACCTGCCTTTACGACCCAGGCGCGTCTGATCATGGCGGAAGTAATAACCTGACCAGGTGTGAGATCGCGTAAAAGGACTGCGCCCTGTGCACCTTGTAACGTCAGTATAGGGCGCAACGGTAATAAATCGAGCCTGCCTTTCGTCAAACTAATGTCTTTTTCTGTCAGTGTTGTCCCACGATTTATAGGCCGTGAGCTGGTGACATAGTTCCCTGTTACCTGAACCTCGGTTTGAATGAAACGGCGCTGCTGCTCACAACGTACAGACAGGCTAACATTCCCCCACGCTCTCGTATTCCCGGGCTGCGTGATTTGGGGCGCTTCGCACTGTGGCCATTGCGATTCTGGCGATTTTATCACAACGTTAACGGTATTCGTGCTTCCCTGAAAGCGTGAGGCGAAAAATTGATTGATCTGTGCTGGAAGGTCGTTCGCATTGATAGGGGCGCACAAGATGAAAAAACAGGACGGCACCAGGCAGAGATAATAATGTATTGTTTTCATTCCAGTTCAGCTCTCCTGATTCTGATTATGTCGAGCATAAGTGTAACGATGTCAGTGTAAGGTTAAGGCAATAAATAGCACTGCATTTGGTGCCTATTCGTTCGATGGTATAGCCATAATGAGAATTATCCTACCCACTCCAAATTCTAACTTGCGGAGGGAGCATGCTTGATAAATTAAACGCCTCATTGCGGTTTCAGCAGGAAGCGTTGAACTTGCGTGCCCAGCGGCAGGAAATTCTGGCCGCGAATATTGCTAATGCGGATACGCCTGGCTATCAGGCCAGGGATATTGATTTTGCCAGCCAGCTCAGTAAAACGATGGAGCAAGGGCGGGTGAACGGTACGGGTATCGCGCTGAAAACCACATCTGTACGGCATATACCGGCACAGAATTTTCAGCCGCCAGAGCTTGATTTGCTCTATCGCGTACCGGATCAGCCTGCATTAGATGGTAATACGGTCGATATGGACCGGGAACGCACTAATTTTGCCGATAACAGCCTGAAATATCAAACCAGTCTGACCGTTCTGGGCGGGCAGATTAGAGGCATGATGTCGGTCTTGCAGTCAGGCTCATGATCGTAGCGCGATGAGAAGGTAAAGATTCATGTCGTTATTAAATATATTCGAGATTTCAGGCTCAGCGCTCTCTGCGCAATCTCAGCGTCTGAATGTGAGCGCCAGTAATCTGGCTAACGCAGACAGTGTAACGGGCCCAGATGGTGAGCCTTATCGTGCCAAACAGGTTGTATTCGAAGTGAATGCAGCTCCTGGGCAGTCAACTGGCGGTGTGCGCGTTGCTAATGTTATCGAAGATCCATCGCCTGCGCGTCTGGTTTACGAACCGGGCAACCCACTGGCTGATGGACAGGGATACGTTCGCATGCCGAATGTTGACCCAGTAGCAGAAATGGTGAACACCATTTCTGCATCGCGTAGTTATCAGGCAAACGTCGAAGTTTTGAATACGACAAAGTCGATGATGATGAAGACGTTAACGATCGGGCAATAATCGGGAGACGAAATAATGTCTATAACAACTAATGATACTTCCTCAGCAGCTAGAACACAGAGTACATCGTCGACAACGGCGATAGAGAAGAATAGCAGCGCCGATCTTCAAAATCAGTTTTTGACGCTTCTTGTTGCTCAGTTGAAGAATCAAGACCCGACGAATCCGATGAGTAACGATCAACTGGTAAGCCAACTTGCTCAGCTCAATACGGTCAGCGGTATTGAAAAGTTGAACACCACTCTGGGTTCTATCTCCGGTCAGATCAATAATAACCAATCCACGCAAGCAACAACGCTGATTGGTCGCAGCGTTATGGTTCCAGGAAAAGAAATCCTTGTTGGTAAGGAAACGAGTACTCCTTTTGGTGTTGAGCTGGAAAAAGCGGCTGAAGCTGTCACCGTCACCATCAATGATGCGACAGGCAAAGCTGTTCGTACTGTCGAATTGGGGACGCTTTCTGCTGGAGTTCACTCATTCAACTGGGATAGTAAACTTTCTGATGGTTCGGTTGCACCTGATGGCGCTTATACCTTCACAGTTGCTGCCAGCACTGGTGGGGCGCAGCAGGTTGTCCAGCCATTGAGCTATGCGGTTGTAAATAGTGTTGTTCGCGGTGATAGCGGTGCATTGCTGGATTTAGGTCTGCGCGGCAGAGCCACCATGGATGATGTCAGACAGATTCTGTAACGGTATAAATTTCATAGTATTCCAGTGAGACTCACTATCTGGAATACGATTTAATCAATTTATCTGGAGAGCGACATGGGTTTTTCTCAGGCGGTCAGTGGTTTAAACGCTGCATCTAATAACCTGGATGTTATCGGTAATAACATCGCTAACTCAGCAACAGTGGGATTTAAATCCGGGACTGTCACATTTGCCGATATGTTTGCCGGTTCTAAAGTCGGTATGGGTGTGAAAGTCGCATCGGTATTGCAGGATTTCGGTAATGGTACTGTGACGTCGTCCTCGCGGGATCTAGACATCGCGATTAGCGGCGGTGGTTTTTACCGTCTGCAAGACACCAATGGTTCTACTTATTACAGCCGTAATGGTCAGTTTATGCTGAACGGCCGTAATATCGTCAACGCACAAGGCATGCAGTTGACGGGCTACCCAGTTGCGGGTACGCCGCCCGTTGTTCAAACGGGTGCCGATCCCGTACCGTTGACTGTTCCTGATGGCGATATGCTGTCGCGTGCGACAACAGCAGCTACCTTGAAAGCTAACCTGAAATCTTCTGACGCCGTTCCAACAGGCTCTTGGGCCACAACGCCTGGTGCCGAAGGCACTTATAACAGCAAGACAGCGCTAACAACCTATGACAGTCAGGGTAACGTGCACAACTTCACCCTGTATTTTGTTAAAACGGCGAACAATACATGGAGTACTTACGCCAAGGATGACTCAATCACTCCTGCCACGTACCAACCCGCAGGGACGCTGAATTTTTCTGCGAATGGCGCGTTAACAGGGCATACGCCTTTTACGATCCAGATTGTTGGCACAAATGGGGCTGCAACGAACAACTTTGCTCTCGATCTGACTGGTAGCGTGCAACAAAACACAGAATATAGCTACAAAAGCCCAATTCAGAATGGTTTTGCTCCAGGGTCGCTAACGGGTTTTGCTATTAACGACAATGGTATAATCGAGGGCAGCTACAGCAACGGCCAGAAGCAAGCTCTAGGGCAGATTCTTCTTGCTAGTTTTGCCAACCCAGAAGGTTTGTCACCTGAAGGTGATAACGCGTGGTCTGAAACGGCAAGTTCTGGTCAGGCTGTTGTTGGTCTTGCGGGCACGGGCAGTTTAGGTAAGCTGATCGGCAAATCCACCGAAAGTTCGAACGTTGACCTAAGTAAAGAACTGGTCAATATGATTGTGGCGCAGCGTAATTACCAGTCGAACGCGCAGACCATCAAAACACAGGATTCCATTCTGCAAACGCTGGTTAGCCTGCGTTAATTATCCTAACGGGGACATTGCATGGATCACGCGATTTATACGGCAATGGGTGGCGCGAGTCAGTCATTGGAAAAGCAGGCGATTACTGCGAACAACTTGGCGAACGCCTCAACGCCGGGTTTCCGGGCACAGCTTTCCGCATTGCGCGCTGTACCGGTAAATGGGTTGACACTGCCCACCCGAACGTTGGTTGTCGCTTCAACGCCTGGCGCTGATATGACTGAAGGCGTGATGAATTATACTGGTCGTGCAATGGATGTTGCTTTACCGAAAGAGAGTTGGCTGGCAGTGCAAACGGCTAATGGCGGTGAGGCGTACACCCGTAATGGTAATATGGAGATCAGTGCTGATGGGCAGTTGACTATCCAAGGGCGTGTGGTGATGGGCGACGGTGGGCCGATTGATATTCCCCCGCAGGCTCAGATCAGTATTTCTCCTGATGGTACGATTTCTGCTCTTAATGCCGGTGATCCGCCGAATACCATTGCCCAGTTAGGTCGTCTGAAGCTCGTCAAGGCTACCGGACAAGAAGTTGAGCGGTCTGATGATGGGCTATTTCGCTTGACGCAACAGGCTCAGCAACAACGTGGTAATGTGCTGCAAAACGATCCTACCGTGCGTATTATGCCGGGTGTGATTGAAGGCAGTAATGTGAACACGGTCGATACTATGGTCGATATGATTGCTAATGCTCGTCGCTTTGAAATGCAGATGAAAGTCATTAGCAGCGTCGACGATAATGCACAACGCGCTAATCAGATATTAGCAATGGGTTAAGCGCCGAGTGCGCACAGGAGTGAATAAATGATCCGTTCTTTGTGGATTGCCAAAACCGGTTTGAATGCTCAGCAAACCAATATGGACGTTATTTCCAATAACTTGGCAAACGTCAGTACCAACGGTTTCAAACGCCAGCGTGCGGTATTTGAAGACTTGATGTATCAAACTATTCGTCAGCCCGGAGCTCAGTCTTCAGAGCAAACCATGCTACCGTCCGGTTTGCAATTAGGGACCGGGGTTCGTCCTGTGTCAACGGAGCGTATCCATACTCAAGGAACGTTTTCCGAGACGGGTAACTCGAAGGACGTTGCTATTAAAGGTCAGGGATTCTTTCAGGTTCAGTTGCCTGACGGTACAACTGCTTATACGCGTGACGGTGCCTTCCAGCTTGATGGTAACGGCCAGTTAGTGACGTCCAGTGGTTATCAGGTTCAGCCTGCCATTACCGTTCCAGCGAATGCGACTGAACTGAATATTGGCCGTGACGGTATTGTCAGCGTAAAATTGCAAGGACAGGCGGCAACAAATCAGATTGGCCAGTTGACGCTGACGACCTTTATTAACGATAGCGGTCTTGAGAGTATGGGCGAAAACCTGTATCTGGAAACTGCGAGTTCAGGTGCGCCGAATGAATCAAACCCGGGTTTGAATGGCGCGGGTTTACTGTTTCAGAAATATGTTGAAACCTCCAATGTCAACGTGGCTGAAGAGCTGGTATCGATGATACAAACTCAGCGTGCCTACGAAATCAACAGTAAAGCGATTTCTTCTTCTGACCAGATGTTGCAGAAATTGACTCAACTGTAATGTCGTAACCCGCTAATTTCAGTCATGAGAGCGGCTGCTCTGATGCTTGGTGTTGGCAACATAGACAGTGTTTAACGGGGTAATGAAGATCATAAGCAGCCCAGTGAATGGGGTAAATATGGTTTTGATTTACCCCGTGAATATGTGAAATAGATTAATTTAAGGCGATATCCGCAGTGATAATGAATGCAAAGTCGGTTATCAAACCACTCCGCCGACCCCGTCTGTTGGCATTGATCGCGATGTTAGCACTTAACGGTTGCGCCTATATTCCGCATGATAAAGTTGTCACTGGGCCTACGACGGCTCAGCCGGGATCGCCAGTATTAGCCGGTCCTAATGGCTCTATTTTCCAGACCGTGCAGCCGATGAATTATGGTTACCAACCGATGTTTGAAGATCGTCGCCCACGCAATATTGGCGACACATTGACGATCGTATTGCAGGAAAATGTTAGCGCCAGTAAAAGCTCATCAGCGAATGCTGCCCGTAATGGGGCATCAACATTTGGTGTGGCGACAACGCCACGTTATCTCGAAGGGCCGCTAGGTAATAACCGTGCATCGCTGGATGCTACTGGGACGAACGATTTTTCAGGGAAAGGTGGTGCCAATGCGAATAACACGTTTAGCGGTACGATTACGGTCACGGTCGGTCAAGTACTTGCTAATGGCAACCTACATGTCGTTGGCGAAAAGCAAATTGCGATTAATCAGGGGACTGAGTTTATCCGTTTCTCTGGGGTAGTAAATCCGAGAACGATTAGCGGTAACAACTCTGTACCATCAACCCAGGTTGCGGATGCGCGTATTGAATATGTCGGTAATGGCTATATCAACGAGGCGCAAAACATGGGCTGGTTGCAGCGGTTTTTCCTCAATGTTTCTCCGTTCTAAGTTTAAGAGGCCTGCCATGCGGATTGCATCATTTTTCACAGTACTGCTGACGTTACTGGTGCTGAATATTTCTCCAGCGTCGGCAGAGAGAATTCGCGATCTGGTTAATATCCAGGGAGTACGCGGTAATGCGTTGATTGGTTACGGTTTAGTTGTCGGGTTGGATGGTTCCGGTGACCAGACCATGCAGACACCGTTTACCACGCAAAGCTTAACGAATATGCTCTCTCAGTTGGGGATTACTGTGCCTGCCGGCACCAACATGCAATTGAAAAACGTTGCTGCGGTGATGGTAACGGCGGAACTCCCTGCTTTCGGTAGATCAGGCCAGAATATTGATGTCGTTGTATCTTCACTCGGTAATGCGAAGAGCCTGCGGGGCGGGACGCTGTTAATGACCCCATTAAAAGGGGTAGATAATCAAGTATACGCCTTGGCTCAGGGGAACGTTTTGGTTGGCGGTGCTGGGGCTTCCGCTGGCGGAAGCAGTGTTCAGGTTAACCAGTTAGCCGGTGGACGAATCAGCAACGGTGCTGTTATTGAACGAGAGTTGCCCAGTACATTTGGCGCGTCAAATACGATTATGCTGCAACTGAAAAATGACGATTTCTCAATGGCGCAGAAAGTGAGTGATGCGATCAATCGCTCTGGATATGGCGGTACAGCGTCTCCGCTGGACTCTCGCACTATTCAGGTCCTCGCTCCACATGGCAATAGTTCTCAGGTTCGCTTTTTGGCCGATGTCCAGAATATTGAGGTCAACGTCGGTATTCAGGATGCCAAGGTCGTGATCAATTCTCGTACCGGTTCTGTCGTAATGAATCGTGATGTAACACTAGATAGCTGCGCTATCGCTCAGGGTAACCTCTCTGTGACGATTAACCAGCAGGCTAATGTCAGTCAGCCTAATACCCCATTTGGCGGCGGTCAGACGGTTGTGACCCCGCAAACAGAGATCTCTGTTCAGCAAGCGGGCGGTGCGTTACAGCGAGTTAACTCCAGCGCCAACCTCAACAACGTCGTGCGTGCATTGAATTCTCTGGGCGCGACGCCGATGGAGCTGATGTCTATTCTGCAGGCGATGCAAAGCGCTGGTTGTTTGCGTGCCAAACTGGAAATTATCTGATGAGTGATATGCAGACGCTGAATAATGCTGCCTATGATGCGCAGTCCCTGAATACGTTGAAGCGTGAAGTTTCAGGTAATCCTCAAAGTAAAGAGGGCATCAGGGCGGTTGCGCAACAGATGGAAGGCGTGTTTGTCCAATTGATGATGAAAAGCATGCGTTCTGCTATTCCGCAGGACGGGCTCTTCAGCAGCGATCAGACGCGTCTGTATACCTCAATGTATGATCAACAAATTGCTCAAGAGATTTCGACTAAGGGCAAGGGGCTTGGGCTCGCAGATGTCATGGTTGAACAGTTGAGCCGACAATCCACTGATGTTACGGCAGCTAAAGCTACTGTTCCCTCGGTTCCATTAACATTTGATGGTGATGTGCTCAAAAGTATGCCAACCATGGCAATGGAGCAGATGGTTCGCAAAGCGCTTCCTAAATTGCCAAGTGCCGGTTCAGCGTTACCATTATCTAATAGCAATTTTGTATCGCAGATTGCCTTGCCCGCCCAGATTGCCAGCCAGCATAGTGGTATACCTCATCACCTTATCATCGCCCAGGCTGCGCTTGAATCTGGCTGGGGGCAACGTGAAATTCCTACTGAAGATGGGCGGCCAAGCCACAATTTGTTCGGCATTAAGGCGGGCGGTAGTTGGAATGGGCCAACAACGGAGATAACCACAACAGAGTACGAGCAAGGCGTGGCCAAAAAAGTAAAAGCCAGCTTCAGAGTTTACGATTCCTATATTGAAGCCATTGGCGACTATGTGAAATTACTGACTAACAACCCACGCTATTCTGCAGTGATGAGCGCAGGAACGGCTGAGCAAGCCGCTCATGCGTTGCAAAAAGCGGGCTATGCAACAGATCCGCAATATGCTCAGAAACTGGTTAGTATGATTCAGCAAATGAAGAGTTCAGGTGAGAAAGTAGCTAAAGCCTACACTCATGATTTGAGTCGGCTATTTTGATTTTTTTATTCAAGATTTGTGCTTCCTGACCGATAAAGTAATTAACTTATGTAGCAGATTTGCTGCTTTCAGCATTTAGTTAACTGCGCAAGGCGAGAGAGCCTGTGTAAAAGGAACAACACCCTATGTCCAATTTAATCAACACCGCGATGAGCGGCTTAAAAGGTGCCCAGGTTGCGCTGAGCACCGTGAGTAACAACATTAGTAACCAGGCTGTTATTGGATATAGTCGGCAAAATACGATAATTGAACAAGCGATTAGTAGCAGCACATCGGCTGGATATATAGGCAACGGTGTTAATGTTGTTAGCGTTGATCGCCAATATAATGAGTTTATCAGCAACCAGTTGCGCTCTGCGCAAACGACAAGTAGTTCAGTTTCTACCTACTACGAGCAGATATCTAAGATTGATAATCTGCTGGCCAGTAGTACCACCAGCCTTTCATCAACGATACAGGGCTTCTTTTCGAACCTGCAAAACCTCACCAGCAATTCGGGCGATTCCGCTACTCGCCAAACTGTACTGGGTAAAGCCGAAGGGCTGGTAAACCAATTTAAAGTCACGGATAAATATTTGCGCGACATGGATAGTGGTCTGAATACACAAATTCAAAGCACTGTTGGCCAGATTAATACGTATACCGATCAGATCGCATCGTTAAATAACGAAATCACGAAGCTAATGGGAGCAAATAGTGGCACCATGCCTAATGATTTGCTTGATCAGCGCGATGTTTTGGTCAACCAACTGAATAAATTAGTGGGTGTTGATGTCGTTGTTCAGGATGGAACGGTTTATAACGTTGCATTGAAGAATGGCACGAGTCTGGTTCAGGCTGGAACTAGCAATCAATTGGTTGCAATAAGTTCGAGCAACGATCCGACCCGTCTTACGATTGGTTATAAAGACCAAACAGATGATGTCGTTACGTTGAATGAGGGCTCATTAACTGGCGGTTCATTAGGTGGATTGATCTCTTTCCGTTCGGAGACGCTTGATGGGACTCGTAATCAGTTAGGGCAGTTAGCACTGGCATTTGCTGATGCGTTTAATGCTCAACATCAGGAAGGTTATGACCGTGATGGTGTCAAAGGTGGTGATTTCTTCTCATTTGGAAAATCTGTTGTTCTGAATGATTCAAAAAATGGTGGCAATGCGGTACTAACGCCATCTTATACTGATACCAAAGACGTGCAGGCAACGAATTATACGGTTAAGTATGATGGTAGTAACTGGCAGGTTACCCGTTTGTCTGACAACTCGAAATTTACAGCAACGGTCGATACTTCTGATAACAGCCTGAATTTTGATGGCATCAAGATGGTCATGACGGGGACTCCCGCAACGAATGACAGTTTCCTACTTAAGCCAGTAAATGATGTCATTATTGATATGAAAGTGGCTATTTCCGATTCTAATAAAATCGCGGCAGCCGCTGCTTTTGATGCAGATGGTAATTCCATTCCTTTTGGTGGTGTGAGTGATAACACCAATGCCAAAGCGTTACTTGCGTTGCAAAATGAAAAAATTGTAGGTAATAAAGCTAGTATTTCCGGCGCATATGCAGGGCTAGCAGGCTCGATTGGCAACCAGACCAGCACGCTGAAGATAAATAACATATCGCAGCAAAACGTTGTTAAGCAACTAACGGCAGAACAGCAGTCTGTATCTGGTGTAAATCTGGATGAAGAATACGGCGATCTGATGCGTTATCAGCAATACTACATGGCAAATGCTCAGGTCATCAAAACAGCACAATCCATATTTGATGCGCTTTTAGCGGCTCGTGGCTAATCTACTGACCATTTGATAAAGAGGAATTGATACCATGCGCTTAAGTACCAGCATGATATACCAGCAAAATATGCAAGGCGTTACCAATGGTCTGGCTACATGGCAAAAAACGGGTGAGCAGTTGTCAACCGGTAAACGTGTCGTGAACCCATCGGATGATCCAATAGCCGCAGCGAATGTGATTATGCTTGGTCAGGCTCAGTCAGAGAATGGACAATACACGTTGGCGAGAACTTTTGCTAAGCAAAGTATGTCATTAGAAGATTCAATCTTGGATAAAAGTATTACTACCATTACCAGCGCATTGACGGAAGTTATTAACGGTGGCGGTATCAGGAGCGACGATGATCGAAAATCAAATGCGATTGCGCTGCGCGGAATGAAGGCTGAATTGTTGAATTTGGCGAACAGTACCGATGGTAATGGTAATTATATCTTTGCTGGTTATCAGACTGATAAGGTTCCCTTTACTGAAGATGCAACTGGCGTTAAATATGTAGGTGGAAACCAGGCTATCTCACAGCGCGTAGATGCGGCCCGAGATATGAATGTTAGCCATATTGGTTCTGCGGTGTTCAATGGTGCAACTGGCGATGCGAAAAAAGAGCCAGATGGTAGTATTCAGTCTGATTTATTTGAAACGCTGGATATCGCAATTAAAGCACTCGAAACACCGCTTGCCGGTGCCGATGATGCAACAAAAGCTGATGTTGAGGCAAAATTGGCAACGGCCAATCGTGGTTTAAACAATGCTATAAATAATTTTTCTGCTGTCCGCTCGGAGTTGGGTATCCAACTTAACGAGATCGATAATCTAGATTTCATCGGTAAAGATCGTGATGTGGCTAACCGATCAACGTTGTCAGCGTTGCAGGATACCAATTGGGTCGAAGCAATTTCATCTTATATGATGCAACGGGATTCTTTGCAGGCGTCTTATACCGCGTTTCAGAGTATGCAGGGCATGTCATTGTTTCAGACGAACCGTTAATGGGTGAAGCTGAGTGATATTCTGTGCATTCAAATTTGGATACGCTTAAACCGGGCGTATTTTTTAGGCATGTTACTCTTTCATTATACTGAATGGTGACATGCCGTTTTTTATTTCCTATCACTCTGAGTTATTCTCTATATTCCCTTTTATACATAGACTGTTCGTATGTATTTATTCCTCACCCCATCGACTAAGATCTGGCATACCATTCATCATGTGACGATGAAAACGACGATCGTAATAAATCAAATGTAATAAAGGGCCGTATCAGAATTGATATGCGAAACGGTAGGTATGTCATTGATGTTACAAGGTAGCGTCGAGTGGAATGGTTTTGTGACCATCAATCTCTATTTCAAGTTCATGCTCGATGAGTAGTTATTTGTTGAACTCGCCTTGCTGTTAGGAACTTGATAATTGGCTAAGAATATCAGCGAGTAAATCAAATACCTCACTGAATAAATGTTCTGCGAATGGTGGGATTAGCGGGAGTAATAAACCTAATGTCATGATTCCGACAGTGAGGGTAATTGGGAAGCCAACAACAAATATTGAAAGTTGAGGTGCCATACGGTTGAGCATGCCTAACGCCAGGTTGATAGTCAGCAACAGGGTTATGATGGGCAGCGCCAGCATCAATCCGTTAATAAAAATCAATCCGCCGGCACGCGCAAGCGCGAGGAATGCATGGCTATTAATTGGAGTGGTACTGATGGGCAGAGTATGGAAGCTATCTGCCAATAGCGAGATCAACCAGAGGTGCCCATCAAAGGTTAAAAACAGTAATATGGCGAGGATATTCAGGAAACGCGCTATTACTGGCATATTTGGGCCGCCAGTCGGATCAAAAAAAGTCGCAAAGGCAAGTCCCATCTGTAGACCAATGAGTTCACCCGCATGGCGAATAGCGGCAAATGCCAACTGCATTGACAAGCCGAGTGTTATCCCGATGAGAATTTGCTGTATTAGCAGCCACACGCCTGCGACAGAAAAAATAGGTGTTGTATTTAGAGGTAAATAGGGTGCAACGAGCAGGGTAATCAGTACTCCCAAGCCTATCTTCACTCGGTTACCGATCGCTCTTTCGTTAAAAACTGGTGCGGTACTGATCAGTGCGAGAATTCGGACAAAAGGCCAGAAAAACTGGCTAACCCAATTCGCCATGTCCCAACTGTTAAACGTCAGCATGTTTACCCAATAATATTAGGTAACTGGCCGAATAGCGTACGCATATAGTCCAGCATGAGGTTTAACATCCAAGGCCCTGCGATCACTAAGGTGAAGAATACGGTTAGGATTTTAGGGATAAACGATAATGTCATTTCGTTTATTTGGGTGGCTGCCTGCAAAAGGCTAATCGTCAGCCCGCTGAGCAGCGCTGCTAGCAGGGGAGGTGCCGCTAGTGCCAATGCGACTTTCATTGCTTCATAACCCAGTGCCATCACCGATTCTGGTGTCATAGTCGCATCCCCTAACTATAAAAACTTTGTGCTAATGAACCGAGTAGCAGTTGCCAACCATCGACTAATACGAAAAGCATGAGTTTAAAAGGTAAAGAAATAGTTGCCGGAGGAACCATCATCATCCCCAGAGCCATCAGTACACTGGCAACAACGAGGTCGATGATAAGAAAAGGAATAAAGACAGTAAAACCAATTTGGAAAGCTGTTTTTAGCTCACTTGTTACAAATGCAGGGAGAAGTACGCGCATAGGTACTGCTTCAGGCCCCTGAATCTCTGGAATTTCTGCCAGTCTGGTAAACAGTGCTAGATCGGTTTCCCGCGTTTGCCGCAGCATGAACTCACGCACTGGTTCCGCGCCGCGTTCAATGGCGACTTCCATACTGATTTGATCCTGGCTGAATGGAAGGTAGGCTTCGTCATAAACGCGGTTTAATACTGGCGACATGACAAAAAATGTCAGGAACAACGTCAATCCTAGCAACACTTGGTTTGGTGGCGCGGTGGGTGTCCCCAAAGCATTACGTAACAAACTTAGTACGATGATGATTCGGGTGAAACTGGTCATCATCAGTAATGCGGCAGGAATAAACGTTAATGACGTGAGGAAAACCAACGTCTGTACTGGTAGCGTCCAACTTTGCCCGCCATTAGGTAATGGTTGAGTCACAATTCCAGGAAGTTGTGCCCATACCGATGGCGCCATGAATAATAAACTGATGGCTAAACTGTAGCGCAATGCACGAAGCAAAGTAGTGATACGAAAATATTTAGGCAAAGCACTCATTCCGATTTTTCCGGACGCTTTAAAATTTTCTTTAACAGTTGGTTGAAATCTACCGGCGTGCTATCGCCAGCGGATGAACTGTCATTGATTGGTTGTACTGGGAGTGTATGCAGTGGTGTGATTTGTTGAGCTGTAACACCTAACACCAGCCAGGTATTATCAACTTCGACAATAACGACACGCTCACGTTGCCCGATAGGGCAACTGGATACGACTTTTAGCAACTTGTTTTGCTTGGCTTGCGGCACAAAACCGAGTTTACGGGCAAGCCAGGCAATCAATAAAATAAATAATAAAATGCCGGCCAGCACGCTACCAACCTGTGTCAGTAGCATGCTGCCAGTAAGTGGTGGTTCGGTAGCAAGAGTCGACTGCTGGCTTGCTACCGAAGTAGGAGATGATACCGAAGCTGTTACCATTAACGACTCAGGCGGCGCATACGTTCGGAAGGTGTCATGATATCGGTAATACGGACACCATACTTGTCAGAGACGACGACGACTTCACCCTGAGCGATCAAATAGCCGTTGATCAGGATATCCAGTGGTTCACCCGCTAAGCCATCAAGCGCAACAACAGAGCCCTGGGTCAGACGCAGGAGTTCTTTTATTGTCATTTTGGTCCTGCCGAGTTCTACAGTGAGTTTGACCGGGATGTCCAATATCAGATCGATATCTTGTAGAGCACCCAGCGGGTCATGACCGTCTAGCGATTTAAAAATCCCTTCCGTTGTCGCGGCCGGTTTTTCTGCAGCCTGCTGCTCGTTAAATGCATCAGCCCACAGATCGTCCACTGATTCCTTGTCGTCGGACGGTTTCTTGGTGTCACTCATGGGGCTGTTCCTCGTTATCCAGAGAATTCAATATAGGGTTAATCAAATGTTCAACACGTAGAGCATATTGCCCGTTCAATGTACCATATTGGCTGGTCAGTACTGGCACGCCGTCAACATGGGCAACGATTTTTTCAGGTTTGTCGATCGGTAACACATCGCCGGGTTGTAACTTAAGAATCTTGGACAGCCTCAGCGGGATATCAACAAAATTTGCGACTAATTCCAGTTCGGAATGTTGTACCTGTTTAGCTAAGGTATCTCGCCAGCTCTGATCTTCCTGACGTGAATTTTCCAATGGCGGATTTGCGAGTAGTTCGCGCAGCGGCTCAATCATTGAAAAAGGAATACAGATATTAAATTCGCCAGTTAATGAACCGATTTCAACATGAAACGGTGTAGTTACGACAATATCATTAGGAGACGTTGTAATATTGGTAAACTTGACCTGCATTTCTGAACGCACGTATTCGATATCAAGTTTGTAAATCGCATTCCAAGCTTCACCATAGGCCTCAAGAGCCAAGCGTAACATTCGCTTGACCACGCGCTGCTCAGTATGAGTAAACTCGCGACCTTCGACCTTAGTCGGAAAACGGCCATCACCGCCGAAGAGGTTATCTACGGCGATAAACACCAAACTTGGCGAAAATACGAATAGCGCGGTGCCACGTAGTGGCTTTAAGTGAATCAAGTTCAGGTTTGTTGGGACCGGAAGGTTCCTGGCAAACTCGTGATAAGGCTGGATCTTGATCCCACCCACAGTAATATCCGGGCTACGGCGCAACAGGTTAAACAGCGCCATGCGGAACTGGCGTGCGAAACGTTCATTAATGATTTCTAATGCTTGTAAACGCTCACGGATAACGCGCCGTTGAGTATTCGGATCATAGGGTTTGACATCCCCATCCGTTTTTGATGAAGCACTTGCGTCAGCGTCACTATTGCCGCTGTCGCCATTTAATAGTGCATCAATTTCTGCTTGTGAAAGAATGCTATCGCCCATAATGGTTACCGCAGTATAAAGGCCGTGAACAGAACATCAGTAACGACCTGGTTAGGTTGACCAGGAACTAATGGCGGGCTTAGCACTTGCTTAATTTGCTCTATCAGCTTCTGTTTGCCTTGCTCATTGGCAAGCGCGATAGCGTCCTGACGAGAAAGTAATAATAACAGTCTGCTGCGAACTTCAGGCAGGTAGTTCGTAAACCGCGTGCGCGTTGCTTCATCTGGCAAACGTAGTGTGAATCCAACATATAACACACGGTCAGGATCATTATCTGCATTGACGAGATTAACGGTAAAAGTATCCAGTGGCATGAAAACAGGCTCTGGCGGTGGCGGTGCTTCCTGCTCAGCCGTTGCCGCATTTTTCTGACTTAATAGCCACCAAGCGGTGCCCGCAGCAGCAGTCGAAGCGAGGGCAACGATAATCAGTAGTATTAGCCAAACAGACCGTTTACGTCCTGGTCGAACTTGCATATCAGACATAGCCAAAGATAGTTCCCGTTACTTATCGATATTTATTGCAGGATGAAATTAACAATAAATAAATGCGTAATGTCGATGATTATCCTGCCTATTGCAATCTTCAATACAGAGAATAGGCAGGGAAAACCGTGCTAACTTATTCGTTTACTTCACTTTCAAGCAAAGATATCAACGCCGTTGACTGATGATGCCATTGCTTTTAGCTGTTCTGGAACGTTTAATGATTCATTCGTACTTTCTGGCGAGTGATCAAATTGTTGCTGGTAAGACGAACCATGGTTATTACCATCATTGTTATTACTAGCCATTTGCTGCTGCCAGGCTGATGAATCACTGCCGACGCTGCTCTGCCCAAGGTTAATGCCGCTTTCAGCCATCGCATTACGTAAGTGTGGTAGCGCAGCTTCCAGCGCTGAACGAACCTGGCTGTTTGCAGAGACCAAATGAATTTGGGCCTGGTTATCGTCGATTTTTAGACTGATGTGCAGAGCGCCCAATTCTTGTGGATTCAAACGCAATTCTGCCGTCTGCTGACCATTGCGGCTAAACATAACAATCTGTTGGCCCAACGCGTCTTGCCACTGTGGTGAGCCAAACGGCGCGTTCAGTTGTGCGCTTGTTGCTTGAGGTGCTGAGCCGGTGCTTCCCACTGTTGCCGGTTGAATGTGCATAGCCTGAACTACTGGTGATGTTGTTTGAGACGCCCCGTTGACAGACTCAAGCGCATTGCGATCGCCAGCAAGGGAATGCGGTGTTGCCAGAGAAAATTTTGCAATATCATCCGCAGACTCGTTCGCAGTCGATGAGGTTTGCTTGGTGACATGCTGCAGATCGCGTGGTACATCAGCACCGTTATCCGGCATCATTGCTGTGCCGAACAGTTTTGCCAGTGTGCTTTTAGCGCTTTCACTCGTACTGCTTGGTACAGCAGATGCGGGAGATCCACTCTGGCGTTTCGCCTCAATGAGTCCCGGAATATTCAGACCTGTCGTATTAACGGCAGTCGCTGAGATACTATCGGTGGTAGTTTGCGCCGTCGGCAGTGGTGCTGTTTGCAACATAGCGAGTAGTGCCTGCATTGTAGTTGCATCGTCTGCAGTATTGTCGCTGTCTTTTTTATCCAGACCTTTCAATTTTGCCTGCTCTGCAATTTCTGGATTTTGCTTACCCGCCGTAACGCTTGCACCAGTCAGAGAACTAAATGAAGAAAGTAGGGCATTTAAGTCATCGCGGCTGAGAGAAGCATTATCTTTCCCTAAAGCGCTTAGCAGAACATCTTCGTCCACTTTATCGAGCGTCTTTGTACTCGATGTATCGGCTACTTGTGATATACGTGCTCTCAACAGATCAACAAAATCTTTTGGCAGTCCACCTTGTGTCAGCAAAGAAATAGAAGAGCTGCTCGTATCACTGGCAGTGGTAGCTATAGGTAACGCGGACAGATTCATGATTCTGTTTTCCTCTGTGAGGCCCGTTGGGCAAATTCATCCATTTGTTTTTGTTCTATTTTATTTTCTTTAGCAAGCTGTTTTGTCAGTTCACGATCTTGCAATTTTTCAAAAGCGTTCAATCGCTGCTGTTTTTCTTGCCAACTCTTCATCGCTAAATCTAAACGTGATGTCCACTGCGAGAGTTGTTGTCTGTGTTGCTCAATTGCACCGTCCAACGTTCGGATGAACTGCTGATAATTTTGCCAACTATTATTCGCCATACCTGCGGACATCGTCGAGTTCAATTTTTGACGATAGTCATCCAGATAGTTTAACAGCATATTGAGCTGCTGTTCGGCTTGTTGATGTGCTTGACGCACCTGACCTAACTGGCCTGCCGCTTTCTCAACGTCTTTCTGCGCCAGTTCGCGTAGTGTAACCAGCGGTGACTGGGTTTTCATCTGCTCTCCTACTCGTTACGAGGGAAAATAGTGTGCAATGCCTGGCAGGATTCATCATAGTTACTTTGTTCAAACATTCCTTGCTGCAAGAAGGCTTCCAAGTGAGGATAGAGCCGAATCGCCTTGTCAAGCATAGGGTCACTGCCTGCAGCGTAGGCCCCAACGCTGACTAAATCACGGTTACGTTGGTAGCTGGATAATAACTGTTTAAACTGTCTTACAGAAGCATAGTGGCCTTCATCAATCAGTGCTGTCATCGCACGGCTAATTGATGCTTCAATATCAATAGCTGGATAATGACCAGACTCAGCCAACTGGCGGGACAACACGATATGCCCGTCCAAGATAGCCCGAGCAGAGTCGGCGATAGGATCCTGCTGATCGTCACCTTCCGTCAGAACAGTATAGAAGGCGGTGACTGAACCACCTCCGTGAATACCATTACCCGCACGCTCTACCAGCGCGGGTAATTTTGCGAACACAGAAGGCGGATAACCCTTGGTTGCCGGTGGTTCGCCAATAGCTAATGCAATTTCACGCTGTGCCATGGCATAACGCGTGAGCGAGTCCATGATTAGCAGAACGTGATGCCCGCGATCGCGAAAATCTTCAGCAATACGTGTGGCATAGGCTGCCCCCTGCATTCTCAACAATGGAGAAACATCCGCTGGGGCGGCAATAACGACAGAACGCGCTCGTCCTTCTGTGCCAAGGATGTTCTCGATAAAATCTTTTACTTCCCGGCCACGTTCGCCGATAAGGCCAACGACAATGACGTCAGCCTGAGTATAGCGTGCCATCATACCCAATAACACACTTTTACCTACCCCCGAACCAGCAAACAAGCCCATTCGCTGTCCTCGACCCACAGTGAGCAAGGCATTAATGGCTCGAACTCCTACATCCAGAACACTTTCGATTGGTGTTCTCTGTAATGGGTTGAATGGTGGTGTAATCAACGGTGCGCGGTAGCCTGTATCTGGTGCGGGTAAACCATCCAGCGGTTTCGCGCTACCATCCAGCACTCGCCCCAGTAATTCAGGGCCTAAGGGCAATTGCTTTCCTTGGCTACTACTGTCTTGGCCAACACGAGCGTAAACACGAGCCCCAGGAGTAATGCCTTCAACTTCCTCAAGCGGCATGAGAAAGAGTTTTTGTCCGTTGAAACCGACAACCTCACTTTCGATTTCTTCAACCTGGGAACCGTTCTGCCGTTCAATAAGGCAGGTTGCGCCCAATGGCATATGCAACCCTGTTGCTTCCAACACCAAACCTGTTGCCCGGGTTAAGCGGCCGTAACGACGCACCGATGGTGTGTCATCAATACGCTTCTCAAATGAATCGAGAGAAGAGAGCCAGCGTCCAAGGCGCGAAGTCATCATAGCTCTCCCGGTGCAGCCAAACGGCAAAGTTCATGCCAACGTGTCGCTAGGCTGGCATCCAGATCGCCTTCTTCTGCACTGACCTTACAGCCTCCAGGGTGGAGTTGACCATCAGCCAGCAATCTCCAGCCATGTAAGCTAAGTGTTGGGCCCAAATATTGTTCAACGCGTTCTAAATCTGAAGGATGAACGCGTAATTGTGTCTTACCTGAAAACATAGGTTCTTGTTGGATCAATTGCTGTATTTGGCCAAGCAGGGCATTACCATCACATACAGGAGGTTGTCCCAAAATCTGTTTGGCTGCAGTCAGTGCGAGTTGCATCAGGCGAGCAGGGATCACACTGTCAAGTGTATCCAGCGTCTGTTGGAATTCAGTGACCATATTTTGCATCTGTTCAATGATCGGTTGCTGTTGCTGTAAAGCATTTTGCAAACCCTGCTGTTGCCCTTTAGCTAAACCTTCCTGATAACCTGCGTCATACCCTTGTTGATGGCCTTGTGCAAAGCCTGTTTCTCTGGCCTGTTGCATTGTGCTTTCGCGCAGAGACTCCATCTCATTCTCTGCGGAAAAGAGGATGTTCTCTTCACTGAAATGCTCCATTTCAGGCACATCGGGCTCATCATTTACCTGATAGGTTGGGGCGGACTTTGACGCTGGCTCAGCCAGATCGTTAAGCTGCCAAGGTTGCCAGGCCAGGTTTTTAGGGGCGTTAGACATAAGCATCCTCGCCGCCACCGATAATCATCTCGCCGCTGTCTGCCAGTCGACGAACGATAAGCAGTATCGCTTTCTGTTCGTTTTCGACCTGCGACATACGTACAGGACCGCGAGTCGT
Source organism: Pectobacterium wasabiae CFBP 3304 (assembly GCF_001742185.1). Taxonomy (NCBI): domain Bacteria; kingdom Pseudomonadati; phylum Pseudomonadota; class Gammaproteobacteria; order Enterobacterales; family Pectobacteriaceae; genus Pectobacterium; species Pectobacterium wasabiae. The sequence continues at coordinate 4,858,671 of NZ_CP015750.1, read as the reverse complement.
GAGGTCGTCGCGAAGAATTTCCGCTGCACGCTGAGACATATTGCGCAAGAATTTTTCGCGCAAAGGCTCTTCGGCGCCCTTCAGTGCCAGCAGCAGAGATTCGGACTCGACTTCTTGTAGAAGACGCTGAATGCTGCGATCGTCCACTTCCACCAGATTTTCGAACAGGAACATTTCGTCGATGATTTTCTGCGCGAGTTCACCATCGAATTCACGTACTGCGTCGATAACCGCTTCTTCCTGCTGGGTTTTCATCAGGTTGATAATCTCGGCCGCAGTACGAACACCACCCATCTTGCTGCGTTTAAGGTTTTGACCATCCAACAAGCCATTCAGAACGTCTGTCAACTCTGCCAGTGCGGAAGGCTGGACACCACCGAAGGTGGCGATACGCAGCATGACGTCATGTCGCAGGCGTTCGTCAAACAGGGCTAGGATATCGGCAGCTTGCGCCCGCTTCAGATGCACCAAAATTGTGGCGATGATCTGTGGATGTTCGTCGCGAATAAGGTCCGCGGCAATTTGCGGTTCCATAAAGTTGAGTGTTTCCATTCCACTTGAGGTGTCGCGGCTTTCAAGAATATCTTCCAGCAGGCTAGAGGCTCGTTCTTCACCGAGGGCTTTGACAAGCACTGAACGAAGATAGTCACCAGCATTCACACTTAACGCCGCGTATTGCTCAGCATCAGCCTCAAATTCCTTAAGTATCTCTACCAACTGTTGGTGTGATACCTGGCGCATATTGGCCATTGCCAAACTGAGGTGCTGTACCTCTTTGGCTGAAAGATGGGTAAACACTTCGGCGGCACGATCTTCGCCAATAGTCATCAATAAGATGGCGCTTTTTTCTGTTCCTGTCAGGGTCATAGTTCAGTACTCATCCATTGACGAATCACCAGAGCGACAACGCGTGGGTCGTTCTCCGCCAGTTCACGTATGCGGTTACTTTGCATTTCTGCACTGACGCGTTGCTGAGATTTTCGTTGTTGTTCAATTTCAGAGGTACTGAGGTTAACAACAACATCATCATCATTGCCTTTATTCAGGCTGGCTGCAGCCAGTGCCGCTTCTTGTTGCAGTTCTTTTTTCCGCAACTGTGGACGAACCAACTTACGCCACAAGATCCAGGCAACAATCAGAACAAGTAGCCAACGCCCGGCTTCCATCAGGAGATCGAAAAATGCCTGTTTTTGCCAGAAGGGGAGTTCACTAGAGCCTTCGGTACTGTCCATAAATGGCGTGTTAACAACATTTAAGGTATCACCACGTTCAGTCGAGAAGCCCATCGCTTCACGCGCGACCGTTTCAATCTGTTTGATCTGCTCTTCCGTCAGGGCTACAGGTTTGCCATCCTCACCAGGAGGTTGATAATTAACGATAACGGCTGCAGACAAGCGTTTTACACCACCAGTGCTGTGTTTGGTATGCAGGATCGTTTTGTCGACTTCATAATTTGTTGTTGCATCATTACGAACATTTGATGTCTGAATAACGGCATTAGCATTTGCTTGTGTGCCGCCCGCATTGTTCTGGTTTTGCTGGCCAGCAGTACCAGCCTGATTGTTTGCATTGTTTGGCGGCGTCGCGATAGGGGCTGTCGGCGCTGGTGCGGGCTGATTGGTCAATGCACCAGGAACCCCTCCTACGTTCGGGCCTCCTTTCTGCTCGCTCTGGCTGGTTTGTTGAGAACGAACCGCTGCTTTATCCGGTGGCTGATTGGGTTGATACTGCTCGTCGGTTTGTTCACGAGCGGAAAAATCGATTTGCGCAGTGACCTGAGCATGCACGTTCCCCATACCGACCATTGGCGCAATAATGGATTCTATCCGGCGCTGGTACATTGCCTCGACTTCATTGCTATATTTAAGCTGTGCCGCATTCATGTCGCGGCCGCTGCCACCTGCCTGAGTTAACAGGCGTCCGGTTTGATCGACGACAGTGACGTTATCCGGCGGGAGGCCAGCAACGCTGCTAGAGACCATGTAAACGATAGAATTTATCTGCCCTTCGTCTAATGCTCGGCCTGGTTGTAATGTCAGGGTGACAGAAGAGGAGGGCGATTTTTGCTCACGCACGAACAGTGACGGCTTAGGTATGGCAAGGTGAACTCGTGCATTTTGCACGGGACCGAGTGTTTCTATCGTTCTGGATAGCTCACCTTCCAGCGCACGTTGGTAATTAATCTGCTCGCTGAATTGGCTGATGCCAAACTTTTCCTTATCAAGCAATTCAAAGCCAACTGCGCCGCCTTTTGGCAGCCCTAACTGGGCAAGCCGCAGACGGGTCTCATAGACATTCGCGGCGGGAATCATGATAGCTCCGCCATTCTCCGCAAAGCGATAAGGGATATTCAGCTTTGTTAATTCGCTGACAATCGCACCGCCATCACGGTCATTTATATTGCTATAAAGAACCCGATAATCAGGGCCCTTAGCCCATAGAGTCAACGCGACGACAATGGCAATTGTCGCAGCGGCTGCGATCAAGAGCGGAATTTTCGGATTGGCGCGTAACCGGTTGAGTATTTCGCCAAAGCTATTTTTACCGGTAGCGGAGCCGGTTAATGAGGCGTTCATACTCTATCTCTGCTTGGTTGTTGAACGATATACTTAACGTTGTGACGTGACAAAACAGAACTCCCTGATTGCGCAATCAATAAATATTTCGCCTAGGTTTACCGGCATGTCATTATTTTCCGTAAAAGAAAAATCGATGGGTCGATAAGGTGGCATTTTTCACGCTAATTACCTCATTTAGACTAAGTGGGGTATGGTAGGGTATCGCTGTCATAAATGTATATAAAAAGCCTAATTAGTAGGGTTCAGCGAGGTAATATGTCGATTCAAGGTATTGATGGCGTTTTACAACAAATGCAGGTTAAAGCTCTACAAGCCTCGGGTACGCCAATAGCTAGGCCGTCGGTAGAACCTGGTTTTGCCAGTGAGTTGAAAGCGGCGATTAATAAGATTAGCGATACGCAACAGGTAGCTCGCGCGCAAGGCGAAAAATTCACCATGGGCGTGCCGGGTGTCGCATTGAATGATGTGATGGTGGATTTGCAAAAGTCATCTATTTCAATGCAGATGGGTATTCAGGTGCGTAATAAACTGGTGTCTGCGTACCAGGAAGTGATGAACATGTCTGTGTAAGATGATTCACTACCGAAAAAAGCATTATCAATATAAATGCCTGCACATGCAGGCATTTATATTATTATCGATTACTTAAATCGCTCGGTAGGCGCTGTTACTCGGAAAATTCACCATAGGCAGTATTAATGTTTTGCTGTGCAAGCGAGTTTTTCATTAGCAAACTGAGGTCATCCATTCTTTTACGTAACAGTTCCTTGATTTGAGATTCATTCTCAAGAATTTCACGTAAAATTCGGCGAAAATGCAGTTGCATAACACTGTCAAGATCGGTTGGGAGCGGTCTTTTAGTTAGATTTTCAACCAATTGAACGTAAACAATCTCCTGATCAACCAATTCATCCCATTGACCACCTGATGCTAATGCAAGAATTTTACGGCTTAGTGTTTGCAGTTGCTGATAATCTTTAAAAAGTTGATGGAGACTGCTCATGCTATTTTTCCTGAGGCGGCTGATAATGAGGGCCTATTTGACGCCAGGCGCTGGCAATGTTTTCCAGTAAAGTTTCAACTTCCTCTATTACCTTCACATCATTGTGAAGGTTAGCGATTATCAGGCGTTGCGTCATATAGTCATACAGCGCTGACAAATTTTCCGACAATTCGCCGCCCTTCTCCATATCTAGCCCAACTTTTAGGCCATTGCTAATGATATTGATAGCTTTTGATAAGGCTGCCCCTTTACCTGGAATGTCACCTTGTTCCAGTAAAATACGGGCACGCACCATCGAACTTTTTGCGCCATCAAACAGCATAACAATAAGTTGGTGTGGGTCTGCACTCATTACCGCACTTTCTACACCAACCTGGGCATAGGCTTGCGTGCCGGTTCTGCTATACATCGCGAGCCCCCTTTTTATTGACTTTTAGTTAATGCGGCAAATTGCTTGGTTAAGAAGTCGCCTGTGCTATTCATGTCTGAAACCAGCTTATCTAGTTGGCTGAACTGTTTCTTGTAGCGAGCGATGGTGTCATCAATACTCAGTTGGGTGCGAACTCTCGTTTTTTCTATCGTCTTTAATGTATCGGCGATACCGTCTTTGGCGATTTGAATTGCGCCTTTTTTGTCGCCCGTACTTGTGTCTAAGACGCCATCTAGGTAGGTATTAACTTGAGTCGCAAACCCGGTTTTTTTACCATCGCCGACGAAAAACTCTGTTACGCTGCTTGATTTTTCGGCCAGTGCGGTTTGCAATTTGTTTGCATCAATTTCTAACTTACCATCTTTAGGGTTTTGCTTAATACCCATTTCATTTAGCGTGCTGATACTCATTCCGCTTTGTGCGCTAGAGATTTGCGTTTTCAACGCGGTCTGAATACCACGTACCGTACTGTTGCCAAGTAGCACACCATTGCTACTGTCTGGCGTAGCGGTATTAGGATCCGTAGCTGTAAAATGTGTCACATTGCCAATAGTCGTCTGCAGTGAATTATAGGCATCGACCCACTCTTGAACCGCTTTCTTCATCGGAGCGGTATCGGTGGAAACAGTCAGTTTTTCTGCTGTACCGGGTACACTCTCAGCTTTTAGGGTCAATGATACGCCGTCAACGGCATCGGTGACGGTATTACTCTGGCGAGTAATAGTAATGCCATTTAATTTAACCACGGCATTTTCAGCAGCAGTTTGCTGTTTCATTGCGCCAGAGCCGGCACCGTCGTCTGGGGTATAGTTCAGTTTACTATTTAATAGGGCATCACCAGTGACACTAACGGTCATTTTGGCTTGAGTCCCCGTATCTTTTGCAGTAAGCGCTAAATAATAGGTGTTGTCATCGGCTTTGATAATGCTAGCGCTTACGCTACCGTTTGTTTTGTTGATCGCATCACGGATGCCCTCTAATGAGGTCTGTTTGTCCGTCAGTTGAATTTCCAACGGTTTTTCTTGACCTGGTTGGCTGATAGTGAGGGTGCGTGTGCCGCCGTCAGTGGCTGTACCAAGCGGGTCTTTGCTGCTGGAAAATTCGGATGAAAGTAAAGAGTGTGCTGTTGCCAGATTTTCCACTTCAACGCTGTACGAGCCAGAAGAAGCACTGCTGGACGTGGTTGCGGTAAACGCTTTGCTTTCGCCACTTGTTATTGACGTTTTATTAATGCTATTTGCTTTGGCCAAGGCTTCGTTAGCAGATTCCAGCTTGGTCAGCGCGGTTTTCAGCGTATCGAAAGCCGTATCACGGCTTTGGTAGGTTTTTTTCTGGTTGTTAACCGGGGTGATGCGTGACTGTTCGAATGCGGTCAACTGATCCAGAACAGCAGTAAAACCGCTGGTGGAGCCTGTAAAGCTGATATTAGCCATAATAATTCCTTTGATGGGGTCCAGACGTCATTAACTGTATATCGGCAGCCGTAGTAGAAAGTTTAGTATTACTGGGGCAATACGATTCTCATGAAGAACGCAATATTTTTACTTTGCCGCATGGTTTCATTCTACGAAGAAATTTCTAAAAATAATTAAAGCTTCTTTCAAGCACGCCGATACAGGTTAGGACGGTGATAAAAGCCGTGGGCAATAGCCCGAACTTTAAACCGACCCGAAATCGACTTAAATGCATAATAAGGAATATAATTATGGCAGTTATCAATACTAACAGCCTGTCTCTGACGGCTCAAAACAACCTGAATAAATCTCAGTCTGCACTGGGTACAGCTATCGAGCGTCTGTCTTCTGGCTTCCGTATCAACAGTGCTAAAGACGATGCTGCGGGTCAGGCTATCGCTAACCGTTTCACCGCTAACATCAAAGGCCTGACTCAGGCTGCACGTAATGCTAACGATGGTATCTCTGTTGCACAGACTACTGAAGGCGCGTTGAACGAAATCAACAACAACTTGCAGCGTATCCGTGAACTGGCAGTGCAGGCCGCTAACGGTTCTAACCAAGATGTTGACTTGGATTCAGTTCAAGGTGAAATCCAACAGCGTTTAGATGAAATTGACCGTGTATCTTCACAAACGCAGTTCAACGGCGTGAAAGTATTGGCTAGCGACCAAGGGTTGAAAATCCAGGTTGGTGCTAACGATAACGAAACTATCACTATCAATCTTCAGGAAATTACCAGCTCAACATTAGGTTTGGGTGGATTCTCTGTATCTGCAAGTTCTCCTAAATTAAGTAATTCAGTCACTCAACTTGGTGATGGCACAGCTGCACCTACAGCCCCTGATTTTACTGATGCACTAGCTTCACTTAACACTGGACTTGGTCTGACTGGCGATAAAGCGCTTACAGCTAAGGATGTTACTCTTCATAACGTATTAGATGCCAACGGTGCCGGTACTGCTCAATATGCTCTGAAAGTAGGTAACGATGTGTATGCCGCTAAGGTTACTGCTGGCGCTGTAGACGTTGTGAAAAGTACCACTACTGTTACAGATAATACATTAGGCGGTGGAGCAACGACTGTTACCTTGAATGATGCTCTGGTGAAATTAGGCGGTGATGGCACTACTGGATATGTTTCTTACCAAGGTAAAAACTATCAATCAGCAGACTTGGCTGGTGGTGCTACAACGGTAGCAGTAGGCGGTGCAACACCTACCGCTACATATGCAGCAGCTAAAACTGTAGATCCGTTAAAAGCGCTGGATGCTGCACTGTCAAAAGTTGACTCATTACGTAGTGATTTGGGTGCGATTCAAAACCGTTTTGAATCCACAGTAACTAACCTGAACAATACGGTAAATAACCTGACTAACGCTCGTAGCCGTATCCAGGATGCGGATATTGCGACTGAAGTGTCTAACATGAGCAAAAACCAGATCCTGCAACAAGCAGGTACTTCTGTGTTGGCACAGGCTAACCAGGTTCCACAGACCGTCCTGTCTCTGCTGCGTTAATCCTCTGATTAATGTAGTGAGCAATTCAGGGTGAAGTAAGTAGAGTATTTATTTGTTTCGTCCTGTAAATAATATAATCCCCGAATATTCGTATTCGGGGATTATTTATTGCTAACTTAAAAAAGCATTGTGTGGGCGTGATCATCAATAGATTTTGCTTCGCTTTATCGTTTCTAGGTTTTATCTTACAGGGCTGATAAACACTCCTTTTTAAGGCCTTTGGTGTCCATTATTGAGTATAGTTAAAGACGCCTGATATGATGAAGGCATGTTTTTACGTAAAGAAAAGAACCTACCTGGCATGATTATTTGGTGATTTGATAATCGTAAAATGCAGTATAGTGTCAATTTGCCGTCACCCTCTGTTCGACAGGAGCGCATTTGAATATCCCAAATTCTTCAATAGACCCGTCTGGCAATGTAATATCACAAGCGGATAGCTCCGTGGAGCTTACTTCTGATAGTGTAGAACTGCAAAACCAAGCGATTGCACAATCCTATGACCGCAAGGTTTATGAGTCGAGCGCCTTTTCTTTCTCTTCTCCCGGTCACCTGCGCGCCGCTGCTCAGCTTTTTGGGTTGGAGAGTGTTCCGCTGGCTCAGGCAAGAGTGCTTGAATTAGGGTGTGCTGGTGGAGGAAACCTGCTGCCGTTTGCACTGGCGTATCCGCAGGCATATGTGGTTGGTGTTGATCTATCAGTGATGCAGATCGAGCAAGGGCAGGAACTAGTTACTGCACTTGGGATAAATAATTTACATTTGCATACTATGAGCCTGACTGATATTACCCCTGAATTTGGTGAGTTTGATTATATCATCGCCCATGGTGTATTTAGTTGGATTCCACCGGAAGTGCGTAGTGGAATGTTGCGCGTTATGCGCGAAAATTTGTCCCCTAACGGCGTCGCTTATGTCAGTTACAATACCTATCCAGGATGGAAGGCGGGAGATATTATTCGTGATGCCATGTTATTGCATAGTCATGGGTTGCAGGATGATGAGATTCGTTTAAGCAGTGCCAAGGCAGTATTAAATTTGCTATCTAAAGGGATCGATAGCAACAATCCTATGTCAACAGCGTTAATCGGTGTTGTTAACCATCTCAGCGCACAGTCTGATCATTATATTACTCACGAATACCTTGAAACATTCAACGCTCCCTGCTATCTGCTCGAATTTGCTGATTTGCTACAGCAAAATGGGTTAGAACATGTGGGAGATGCTGAGCCCTACACTGAATTAGCGGTGACTTATGGGCCGCATGTCCAACTACATCATAGTTTGGTCGCAATAGGGCAACCTCGCGTATTGTGCCAACAATATCTGGATTTCGCTGTAGGGCGGAACTTCCGCAAAAGTATTGTGGTCCATCAAGAGCGAGCAAAACAGGTGCGAATAAGCCCTGACCTTGAGCTGTTGGGGAGTCTTCGTTGGGCAGGATACTTTGAAGAAGTACCGCTGACGGAAAACACACCGGAAGGTATGCGTCGTTTAGTGAGCCACAACAATAGTGAATTTTTCACTGGCGACAAAACGATTCTGGCTGTGATTCAGTCACTGACGGAGGTGTGGCCTGCTACACTAGATATCGACATATTAACTATAAAAGTAAAAGAGATACTGCACAGCGGTGATGATATTGACATGCGGAAGGTTGTCTTGACTTCGTTGCAGTTGCTGTTTCGTCTTAATCAACTACGGTATACATTAGATACCGGGCCATACGATCATTATGATAAAACAGCGGCTTTGGCTAAGCCGAAATTGGTAGCCTCTCTGGCTTATCTGGTTGCAAAGCGGCATGAGCAAGGTCTCGGTATCAAAATTCATAACCTCTGGCATGAAACCGTTAATCTAGCCTTGAATGATGCTGAGCGCTTCTTATTACCTAATTTGGATGGCAGTCGCTCAACGATGGAATTACGTACCTTATTACGTGATGCGCTGTATCAGGGATGGGTGCCAAACACTGACGGTATTTACCTTAAAGGGCAACGTAATTTGGATGCAATAGCGGGTGAAATACTCAATAAGCTACTAAAAATACTGCACAAAACTGCATTGCTTCTGCCGTAATACTGACTGCCTGCGTTGAGCGGGCAGTTCTTCTTTTCCATATCTATCAGCACATATCCCAAATAACCCTCCTTTTACGCCCCTATTCAGGCGATTGGCTACCCTACCTAAAAGCATAATAGTGTCGATAACACTATCATCGTAGGTATTTGTCACTGTGAGCGATTTGTATACCGCCGAAGGCACAATGGATAAAAATTCCCTTTGGAAGCGCTATGTTCCATTAGTGCGCCATGAAGCCTTGCGTTTACAGGTTCGTCTCCCCGCGAGCGTTGAACTTGACGATCTGCTACAGGCTGGCGGTATTGGCTTGCTCAGTGCAGTCGAACGCTATGATTCGTTGCAAGGTACGGCATTTACTACCTATGCGGTTCAACGAATTCGTGGCTCAATGCTGGATGAATTACGCAGTCGTGATTGGGCTCCACGCAGCGTTCGGCGTAATGCGCGGGAAGTGGCACAAGCAATGCAACAGGCTGAACAGCAACTCGGTCGTACTCCAACGGAGCAAGAGGTTGCGCAGACTCTGAATATCACGCTTGAGGATTATCGTCAGATATTGCTGGATACGAACAATACCCAACTTTTCTCTTACGATGAATGGCGTGAAGAACACGGTGATAGCGCAGAAGCGTTACTGGAAGGCAATGAAGATGCGAATCCATTGCACCAACTGATGGAAGGCAATTTGCGCCATCGTGTGATGGATGCCATTGAAAGCCTGCCAGAGCGTGAGAAGTTGGTGTTGACGCTCTACTATCAGGAAGAGTTGAACCTGAAAGAGATCGGTGCCGTTCTTGAAGTCGGAGAGTCGAGGGTCAGTCAGTTGCACAGTCAGGCGATAAAGCGCCTGCGCGTGAAATTAATGAATGATGTTTAATTGCGCCGCGTAGGAATATTGTTATCAACATATATCTTCAGTCACTGAAGCTACGGGATCATGGTAATTTTTGAATATTGATAAATCAGTATTTGAATGACGAATACTACCTGTTTTCATTACACCAGATTCTCTGGCGTAATGAAAAATGCCATTGCTTCACGTTGAGATTATGTATTGTCATGGAATGGATTCATGCACTCATCAATTCGGAAGAAACAGCTCCTAAGCCGTTATCTGAAAGACTTCAAACATAGACAGACCAACTGTTCCCAGTGTGATAAAACGCTTGATCGTGTTTCACTGGTATTTCGTAACCAGCTTATCAATAAAAAATCGATTGGCAGCATCGACAGGCTTATCGATGACGAAATATGGTCTAGCTTGCAACAGGAATTAATCCCACTTTGCCGCTTTTGTAGCGAAATATTATGCAATACCAATGCTAGCTATTTCGATATAAAAGCTTTCACACAATATCTTATCGAACAAACTGAAGTTCGTCATAGCACGATGCGTGAATATGTCATTCGTCTTCGGCGGTTGGATGAGCTACTGGTCGCAAATAATTATCCTACAGAAACCTTTTCCGGGCACCGTGATGGGGTACAGCAGCGGGTGTGTGATTACCTTCCTGATATCGAGCAAAATATTTATCGCAGTGCGTTGCGAAAATACGATCAATATCTGAACTGGCAGCGGCATTTCTAACGCCTATAGCGTGTCTGCTTTCAGGCTGACATCGCCAAACTGCAAGATACTGACTATACCCTAAATAGTTTGACTTTCAGGGTGTCTCTCATTTCATCCCGATGAGCTTACCCAGGTAGGTGATTCGGGTGACTGACAAATTTGCAGTAGGCCGATTTGAGCGCAGCGTGTAGCGACTCCAACGAGACGAGGAGGCGTGTCGAGTTGCGGCCAACGTACATGCCACTTGAAATATGACGGCTATATACGTAAATGTTATGATAGTGTAAAAAATGCTTGCATTGCAGGGGAAAACTATTGCACTGTCATACTACTGAAATCATTCGGCACTAATTTTTAGATACTGGTTAGCAGTAGTTCTACGATGCGAGCAATCATTATTCAGTGGAATAGTTGTTGTCACAGTGAGGAACGCGAATGGTAATGTCCTTTTTGGGACTATATAGTCGATGCCAAAAGTCTATCCTTCTGACTCGCCGATGCGAGGGATGTTCCTCCCACTTATTTTTAATATTGCGCCACTCTCTTTTTGCCCAAACTCCCCGTTTATTTTCTTCTTCTATCCATGAATGCTCGGCTCGTCTTTCATTCTATTCGTGGGTAGGTCATGTGTATTCTCTGTTCACCATCGGCTTAATAAGGAAGCCTAACCTCGTTAGTGAGTTAAACGTCACGCGCTGCAGGGCAGTGCGGTAAGTGAAACAAACTGTAAGGTGCCACTATGGGAAGACAAAAAGCAGTGATCAAAGCTCGGCGTGAAGCAAAACGTGTTATCCGCCGTGATTCGCGTAGCCATCGTCAGCGTGAGGAAGAATCGGTCACTTCTCTGGTACAGATGGGTGGGATTGAAGCAATCGGAATGGCGCGTGAGAATCGTGATAATTCCGTTATTCAAGCTCGTACCGCGGCCCAGGAACATTACTTGTCTGCGATAGAAAACAAACAGTTGATTTTTGCCACAGGCGAAGCTGGCTGCGGTAAAACGTATCTGAGCGCTGCGAAAGCGGCGGAGGCACTAATCCATAAAGAGGTTGAGCGCATTATTGTCACGCGGCCAGTATTACAGGCTGACGAGGATCTTGGTTTTTTACCTGGAGATATTTCGGAGAAGTTTGCGCCTTATTTCCGCCCAGTTTACGACATACTCTTGCGGCGGCTTGGATCGTCCTTTATGCAGTATTGTTTACGACCGGAAATCGGCAAAGTCGAAATTGCGCCTTTTGCCTATATGCGTGGACGGACGTTTGAAAATGCGGTTGTGATTTTGGACGAAGCGCAAAACGTGACGGTGAACCAAATGAAAATGTTCCTGACGCGTTTAGGCGAGAATGTCACGGTTATCGTTAATGGCGATGTGACGCAGTGCGACTTGCCTGCTGGCGTTAAATCCGGCCTGCGAGACGCACTGGAGCGTTTTGTTGAGGATGACATGATTGGCGTGGTCTCTTTCGGTAAAGAGGACTGCGTGCGCTCGGCGCTGTGTCAACGCACGCTCCATGCCTATGGCTGATGTCGGTGTGGCATGGGAATGAATGTTCCTGTGCTATCGCCATAAAAGGAAATGCCCTTGACGCAAGTCAGGGGCGTTTTCTTTTATGGCGGTGAGGAAGATGTTTTGGCAATCAAAGCCAGTGAGTTAAAGAACAAAAAATACATTGCACAGTGGCGTTCAACACTGGAAACCTATGCTTATCCGTTCATCGCTCAAAAAGCCGTTAGCGAAATAACAAAAACCGATCTTTTAGCGATACTGGAACCCATTTGGCTCACCAAAAATGAAGCAGCCAGCCGTGTCCGGGTAATCCCCCAGATAAAGCGGGTATTATGGTCAATTCTCGGCCCTATGTGACTCTTCATGCGGATAGTGACATTTTTATTTTTTTAAAAAAATCCTGTGAAGGAAGAAATTATAATTTCGAAAATATTTTACCATCATTAGGGGGGATATCCGATGATAAATATCCATTGTTTTTTTTGATGATAGGACTGGCCGTTTGGGTATTAGAGAAAAATCGACTAACTCTAAGGAATTAGAGTGGTTAATTATACAAAGGATGAATTTAAAATTTTATGGTTTAATCACAAATGATTCTGAAATTTATCTGCCAATCTATGGAAATATTAGGAATTAGTTGTGTGAAATAAGTCACCGTTATTGAATGGAATGCTAATTAATCGTATATCACGGAGAATGCCATTATAAATTCATTCATCCGTGATATTATCATTCAGCTCACTTTTCGACTGCGAAGCAGGAAACACTCGGTTTATCTTTTCCACATGACCTGATAATTTGATGAGTATCATCAAATTTCTCATTAAGCGCATTAATAAAAATACCACTATCACCAAAGATAAAACTCATTGCTGTAGCTATCAACGCTGCCAAAATGCCGTATTCAATTGCAGTAGCGCCACTCTCGTTACTTAAAAATGAACGAAGTTTCAATTCCATAACAGCAACTCCTTGCCTGATTGAAGGTGTGTAGGTGTTTTTATCTTATAATCTTTGATTTTCATGATAATGAGTTTCATTATCAAAATCAATAATAACTTACGATAGGTGCTTTGAGTGGTCTGATGTTTTTACTGCTTTTATGTTCTAACAGTTATTATCACCTTGATGGTATCAGTCATCCATGACCTTAGCTTAATTTTATCCCTTCTGTGCAAACTCAAACGGCCTAACCATATTGTTGCTATTAGCGTCCAGAACATCAGCCGACCATTGCCGCATCAGGCGATGTTATTTTTTCCTATGTGGCTTATCACTAAATTTACAACGACTGTATAGCCTGAACTTCATGTTGAAAAACATAAGGATCAGATAAAAGGCAAAATTTATCATCTTCAGGGTAGGTTACGGCGATATGATAATCTTCACCAGCAAAAGCCTTAATTGCATCAATGTCAGTCCAATAAGTCGCAAGGAAAAAATGTTCCCAGTTCCCCTGAGTGACTCGCTTAACAAAAGCGCCCTGATTACCTGTTATGCCTTGCGAATGTTTGACACCGGTTAATTGAAGATGAGTTGCAAAACCTTCTGCATGCTGCAATGGCACACAGCCATGCCATGTTCTTACTATCATTGCTGACTCCTGTCTCAGTAAAGTTAATAAATTAACCAAATGAACAAATAACGGGTAAATATTATCATCACTCTCGTGATAATTCTGGAAAGCTCTTACGTATGTATCTAAAGGTTATGCCCGTGTCTACAGGTGAGGGGGAGAAGCTTACTTTTTCCTGAAAAACCGTCCCTAAGGTCTCCTGTGGGGAATTGTAGTCAATCATCCCATACCGAGGAGCGGAGTATTCGCCAGACAGTGATGTTGTCAAACCTAATGAAGGAAGAGGGTTATAGCCATACCCTGAGCTTTTCTTTATCTGTCTGTTGGGAAGTTGGTGCAGGAAAACATCAGCCTCATGAAAGGAATGTTGGATCCCAAAAAGTAAAAAAGTCCGCCGGAGCGAACTTTTATGCATTACTTTATGCAGGACAAAACCAAATATAATAGATAATTTATTGATTTTGTTAATTGTATGGCGGTGAGGAAGGGATTCGAACCCTTGATACGTTTTCACGTATACACACTTTCCAGGCGTGCTCCTTCAGCCTCTCGGACACCTCACCGGGGGTTGCCTACAAGGGGCAACGGGGCGCTACTATAGGGAGTCACTCAGCTTCGGTCAAGCAGTATTTAGCGCTATCGGTGCGTCTGGCTAAGCATTGAACGGTAACTGATAGTCCGTGTAACGGCACTGTCAAAATACAGGCAAAATGAGTGAGGAATTGGCATAAAAAAACCACAGCCCTTTATGGTCTGTGGTTTTTTGTCAGCGATTGGACGATTACGCCAGCAGTGTTTTGATAAAGCTGGTCAATGCTTCGTCTTTGCTGTTAGCGAAGAAGTATTCTTGGAATTTAGGACCTGCAATGGCACCTTTAACCAGATCCTGATCAAGACCTTTCAGGATGGTGATCAGATCGTTGTAGGTCACAGCTTTTACGGCATCCAAAATTTTCTTGTTACGCTGTTGAGGAGCAACGCGATCGCTCGGATAGCCTCTGCCGCCTTCTTCTTTGAACAGTTGGGTAAACAGATTTTCCAGGTTCAGTTCAGCGCCCCAGCCAAAGCCTTTAGCGTAAGGAAGAGATACTGCATTACCGTTGTTGATCTGGGAGAACAGGTAAGCATCAGATGGGTCAACAACCAGACCGCAGATTACGCCAGGGAAGGAGTTACAAGCCAGCATTGCGCCTTGGCCAGTACCGCAACCGGTCACAACGAAATCAGCCGCGCCAGAGTTCAGCAGGATAGCTGCCAGAATACCGTTCTGGATGTAAGTCAGTTGCGCTGCATCTTCAACGGCATATTGGCCGTAGTTGTGTACAGTGTGACCCAATGGTGCAACCGCTTTGGTCAGAGACTCGGCGATGATGGCGTTTTTGGCAGCCTGGCTGTTCTCGTTAATCAGTGCAATTTTCATGTTCGTTCCTTTTCTGTGGCGGACAAATACATTTTTTAAAACTGTATTTCAATTTGATGTGTGCAGTATACCGTTTCAAAAATAAAGCGCAAATCGTGGAAGCAAAGAATGCGGCACAGCCCATAAATTTGGGAAAAATACGATGAAGGAAAAACAAATTATGCTGTATTAACTATTTGAAAAACAGCCATTTATTTCAGCCTTATAGGCGATGGGGGCCTGTGCCAGAGAAGGTGAGTGTATTGCTCGGCGCTTCCCTATTGCCGTTGATCGCCAGATAAAGCGCACGGTTGCCGAAAACGGAGAGCCATAACAACGTAAAGACAACCGGAATGATCAACGTACCAACGCCGGACTGTCTCATCGTGCTGCGGCGTAGAAACGCGCTCCATACTTTTCATTGTTATACTCAATCTGACAAACAAACGCCTTCCGCACCATTACTATGAGTGATAACACCATCCGCGATATCACTTTTCCTTGAGGAATGAGAATGAATAATTGGCTGCAGCAGATTCAGGGCTTATTGAACTCCGGTAGCAAGCAGGGGAATCATCATCAAGGGGGGAAAAACGGTAATTTGGGCGACCTGCTGAAGCCCGCCGCGCTGGGCGGTTTGGCTGGTGTCTTATTGTCAAATAAATCCACTCGGAAAATCATAGGTTCATTGGGTAAAAATGCCCTGATCATTGGTGGCAGTGCAGCAGCGGGTGTGGTGCTATGGAACCAGTATAAGAAACGTGTTCGTGACACGCATCAGGACGATCCACAGTTTGGTACCCAATTCTCGACTGATAATATTCGTGCCCGACGTTTGATTCAGGCTCTGGTTTTTGCTGCTAAGAGCGATGGACACATTGATGCCACTGAGAAACAGCGCATTGATGAGAATATTCAGCAACTGCAATTAGGCAGCGAGGCGCATCGCTGGGTACAGGAAGCCATAGAACACCCGCTCGACCCGATTTTGCTGGCGAAAGATGTGAAGAATGAAGAAGAGGCGCTTGAGATCTACTTCCTGAGTTGTGCGGTCATTGATATCGATCACTTCATGGAGAAAAGCTATCTGGATGCGTTAGCAACCGAGTTGAAGATACCACAAGACGTGCGGCAGTCGATTACCAGCGAACTTAAAAATCCATCATGCTAAGTCGAGTGCTTTAGGTTACGCTTGGATGCAATCGGAGATATGAACGAGATATCGCGGGCGAAAAGTTTTTCGCCCGCGATATTATCTGACGCTTAGAAAGAACTAGTATCTTTAAACAGACCGACTTTCAGTTCGTCAGCGGTATAAATCTGCTGACCATCAACCAGCACTTCGCCATCAGCAATTCCCATCACTAAACGGCGATTAATTACGCGTTTGAAGTGAATGCGGTAAGTGACTTTTTTCGCTGTTGGCAGAACTTGTCCTGTGAATTTAACTTCACCTACGCCAAGTGCGCGGCCTTTGCCTTCGCCACCCAACCAGCCCAGATAGAAGCCGACCAGTTGCCACATAGCATCCAGACCGAGGCAGCCTGGCATGACCGGATCGCCGATGAAATGGCAACCGAAGAACCACAGGTCAGGCGTGATATCCAATTCGGCTTCCACATAGCCTTTGCCATATTTACCGCCGTCTTCCGTCATTTTAACGACACGGTCCATCATTAGCATGTTAGGGGCGGGCAACTGGGGGCCTTGCGGACCGAACAGTTCACCACGACTGGAGGCAAGGAGGTCTTCTTTTGTATAGGATTCGCGTTTATCTACCATGGTCTCTGTAAGCCTTGTTTTAATGAAGCACGCAGGTTAGCGTACACCTGTACGCTGGGCAAGTCTGTTGCGTCTGGTTGAACCAGTTGGTTTAACGGAAAAACCAAGGAAAACGTCTACGTTCCTGCGGTAAAAGTTGTCCAATTCGCTCACGGATCGCCGCTAACAGACTTGGCTGCTGCTCATCGTCATAGGCTAAATTGGTCAGTAATGTCACCGCTTCCGGTGCAGTTTCTACGGGGAACAAATGGAATTTCCCTTCGCGTACCGCCTCAACCACATCCTCCTGTAAACAGAGATGGCGTAGGTTAGCCGCAGGTAAAATCACGCCTTGAGTTCCCGTTAATCCACGACGCTGGCAAACCTCAAAGAACCCTTCTATTTTCTCATTCACGCCACCAATTGGTTGCACATGACCAAATTGATCGACGGAACCGGTAACGGCGAACTGCTGATTGATTGGTTGTAAAGATAGGGCGCTGATCAGAGCACACAGCTCTGCCAGTGAGGCACTGTCACCATCAACTTCGCTGTACGATTGCTCAAAGACTATGGATGCTGAGAAAGGAAGTTGTTGATCAAGTTCCAGTTCGGTAATCAGGAACGCCTGCATGATCATCATGCCTTTAGCGTGTAAATTGCCAGCAAGTTCGGCTTTGCGTTCGACATCAGTGAACTCACCGTCGCCGGCGTGAACGACACAGGTGATACGTGTCGGTTCGCCAAAGGCAATGGGGTAGCCGGGGAATTCCAATACGGAGAGCCCGTTAATCTGGCCGACAACTTCGCCTTCTGTTTCGATCAAAATCTGGCCAAGTTCTATTTCATCCTGCATACGTTCACGCAGGTAGCCCTCACGCCATTGGCGTGCGGCAATAGCATCGACCAGTGCCTGCTCTGTAATCTGACCATCTCTGGCGTACAGAGACGCATATTTTAACTGGCTGATTAGCCAGCGCGGGCATAATGGCAAATTGCCCTGATCGCCACTGTAACGCACTGCACTGTTCACGAATGCCGGCCAGGCATCTGCATCCAGCAGCGGCAGTTGATTTTCGTTGCATAACGCATTGATGTAAGTACACCAGCGCGCCATGTCATCTGTCTCAATCAACTGTAGTTGTGCTTCGAACTCACCGTAAATTGCGTGCTCGCCTAATTCTGGCTCCATATCATGAATATCCGCCAGACTTTCCCGGTCACCGAGAATAATCAGACGAATATCAAGTGGGATCGGAGGCACATCAACGGGAAGTGGTTTGCGCTCGTCTGGCGATTGCCAGCGATAGAGCCCCTCAGCCATAACCTGCTTTAGACGCAGCCACATTAAAGGCTGGGCCAGCAATGCTCTGGCTGACAGGATCAACGTGCCGCCATTAACTTGATGAATCAGTCCAGGATGCAGCGTGATTTCATCGTGGAAATTGCGCAGACAGCCGAAGAGTTGTTCGGGTTCGATCCATTCCTGATAGCCACAGGATTGCTGTGCGGCAAAATTATCCGCAGGCTGTGTGGCGGGTTCGACCCGGATATAACGATCCTCAATGATGTATTTACTGCCATGTATCGCCCCGGAGTCTGGCCTGATGGCGCTCAGCGCCCGGGCGATCAATGCCATGTATTCATCGTTCTCTTGCGCTTTCAACAGCATAAAGCGGGAAGGGGAACGAGGGTGGCAAAAGAGCGTCAGGCTATCTGCCAGACGCGACTGAATAGCGGAGAATTCAGCAGGAGCAAGCTGAGCTGCCTGAGTGAATAGCGTTTGATAAGGCGTATTATTAGGCAGTAAATGCTGCCATGAGAGTCGGTTACTGGTCAAAGTATCAATGTAATCGTCTAAAGGAAAAGCGTGATTATACAAGAATAATGCGGACTACGCATAAGGAGAGTCATCTCTCCGTCATCTTTCACACGTTGAAGTTGGATCATGTTTGGCTAATCATCTTAAAAACAGCGAGAGGACTGCCAGAAAGCGGCCAAAATCAGGGAAAACTGTTATGCTGAAAGTAACGTTACGCGGTCACTGAAGAATTTAATATGAAATATCAACAACTAGAAAATCTTGAGTGCGGGTGGAAATGGAAATATCTGGTGAAAAAGCATCGCGAGGGAGAAGCGGTTACGCGTTTTCTGGAGCAAAGTGCGGCGGATGATGCTGTGCAGGCATTGCTGAAAATGGAAAACCAGCCAGTGAAAGTGTTGGAGTGGATTGCGCAATGTATGAATCCCACCTTAGAAAATCGGATGAAGCAGACGATCCGCGCACGGCGTAAACGCCATTTTAATGCGGAGCACCAACATACGCGCAAGAAATCAATCGATTTAGAATATTTAGTCTGGCAGCGCCTTGCGGCTCTCGCTCAGAGGCGTGGGGTGACCTTGTCAGAAACGATTGTACAGTTAATTGAAGATGCCGAGCATAAAGAGAAATATGCCAGCCAGATGTCGCTGCTCAAGCAGGATCTTAAAGCCATTCTGAACAAAGACGAAAAGTGAGCGGCATCTATCTGGCAAAGAAACAGGCATAAAAAAACGCAGGGAGCATTTTTCAACGTTGCGTAGCAACGGCCCGCAGTATGATGGACAAGGATGACCTTCATAAAAAAACCTCGCCGGAGCGAGGTTTTTTTTATTAATAACTTAAGCCTGAGGCTGAGTTACAACATCTTTGATGCCTTTAACTTCGATCTCTACGCGACGATCCGGTGCCAGGCAGTCAATCAGCGCAGCACGAGGTTTCACGTTGTCACAGGTAGAACCGGTAACTGGTTGAGATTTACCCAAGCCACGAGCAGAGACTTTATTCGCAGGGATACCTTTAGAAACCAGGTAATCCACTACGCTCTGTGCACGTTTTTCAGACAGAGCTTGGTTGTATTGCTCTGAACCTAAACGGTCAGTGAAGCCCAGAACAACAACAGAACCGTCTTTCGGATCCAGAGAGCTCAGTTGAGTGTACAGTTGATCCAGTGATTGCTGGCCTTCTGCTTTCAGCGTTGCTTTGTTGAAGTTGAACAGAACGTCAGATTTCAGGGTGAAACGCTTGGTTTCAACAACTGGAGCGGGTGCTGGGGTTGGAGCCGGAGCAACAACGGGTGCAACACGGTCATCTTGGCCGAAACGGTAAGACAGGCCAACGCTCATCAGCAGGTTGTCTGGACGGGCACCAACGGTACCAGCGTCACCAATGTTGCTTACCCACTGGTAGTCAACACGGGTAGCCCAGTTTTTGTCGATAGCGTACTCAATACCCACAGCAGCCAGCGGAGAAACGCCAGTGTCATCGTTGTTGAGATGAGTGCCGCTTCTGTCAGCGTGGCTGTCAGCGCGCCATACCAAACCGCCCAGACGGGTATAAACGTCCAGATCTGGCATCACTGG
The DNA here is from genome assembly GCF_001742185.1 of Pectobacterium wasabiae CFBP 3304. Lineage (NCBI taxonomy): Bacteria > Pseudomonadati > Pseudomonadota > Gammaproteobacteria > Enterobacterales > Pectobacteriaceae > Pectobacterium > Pectobacterium wasabiae. The sequence goes on along the minus strand of NZ_CP015750.1, from coordinate 4,838,385 downwards.
GTAGCTCAGTTTAGTAGCCAGTTGGATGCCTTGTGCCTTGAAGCTAGCACTGTCTGCGGCGTTAGAAGGAGAACCTGCATATTTCATGCGGCCCAACCAATCATAGCCCAGTTCAAAGCCCAAGTACGGGTTGGCTTGGTAACCAACAAACGCACCAGCGCCTAACTTGCTTTTGATTGGGTTGTTGTTGACACCAGTGTAACCATTGCCGTAGAAACCAGTATCGTGGAATTGAGACACGCCCAGTTTACCACCGGTGTACCAGGTATTGTCTTTAGGAGCTGCCTGCGCGATAGTCGCGAAGCTAGCCAGTGCCACTGCAACTGCGATAGCTGTTTTTTTCATTTTACGCCTCATTATCATCCAAATCGGCAATTAACCTGGAGGGCTAATAAACCTTTGGTTAAAATCCTTTGGTTGGAGACTTTGCCCTTATTTATGACTTACTGTCAGTCAACTGACGTTATAAAAGAGCAACTCCAGCGAGTTAAAGTCTACAACGTGATGAGAAAGTTACAAGTATGATGTGACTTGCGTCATAGGAAAAACGCACGAATCATACACACTTGCTAACAAATAGTAGATGGTTTTGACAGATCTTATCCCTTGGGGATGTATTAAATATAGTCAAAAAGCCCGCAGAATACCGCTTCGCGGCGATCTACTGGACATATAACGTAATTGAGCTGAGAAAAATCTTAATTTACTTAATGATACAATGTCGAATGAATTTTAAGGCTGGGAAACAGTCTATAGGCGTCCCCGCTGGCATTTTCTGGGCGCATAATAAAGCCGTATGTATTTCCTGCCTGTGCGGCGCCCTGTAACCGAACTTTCTCTTCTTCCGTCAATTCGTGCGGCAACCAACACAAAACGGCACTGTAATTTCCTGTCAGTAGCGCTCTCTCCATGGCATCAACGGTAAACAAGGGGTTGATATGGTTGAGTTGCACTATTTTATCCAGCGGCAATCCAGATTGCTGTACCCAAGGGCGACTCAATTTTTGCTGAGGAGAAAGCCATAGTAGCCAGCGAGACTGTGCGCCTAGCTGTTGTAAGAGTGGTAGTAACAGGTGTGTGACTATGGGCTGATCGGCGTTGTACACGACTTCGCTGATAATACCGCCCGTGGCAACCGAAGGTTTTACTGTGTGTTGATTGGTAGAAAACGATGATGACTGGACGTTGTGAGAGCTGATTGATTGCGTACGCATAATGAGTTCCACCCATAGTGTTACTGTATGGATGTACAGTAACTGCTGTGTGCGTGAAAATCAACCTGATTTTTTGAAAGCGCTTCGCATATTCTTTATGCAAGAGATAGTAAACACATTTACTGTTTGAAGCCCCCTCGGAGGTGTGGTTAATTATTTGTTCCTGCTACAAATATTTTAACTGTTCAGGAAGAGATCATTTCAATACTAAGGATTATGGCAATGAAGCAATCATGCAAAAAAAGGATTTTGCAATCTCAGCATTCTTTTTCATCTTTAGGGGACATCACTTCGCGTTCCCAATTTGGCGGCTACAGTATCGCGGCAAATAAAACGATTTTTGGGCTGGTGTCTGAGGGGGAACTTTATCTTCGCGCCAGTAAAAAAGATGAAAAATATTTTCAGCAGCGTGATATGCCGCACCTGATTTATACCAAACGCGGTATGCCGCTACCGCTGAACTACTTCCTTGTCGATGAAGTACTATGGCAAGAACCGGTGCAGTTATTGGCTTTTGCCCGACTGGCGTTGATGGGGGCGCAGTATGATCAAATAGTCAAAAATTCGAGCGGGCGGTTAAAGGATCTTCCGAATCTTAATCACGATATTGAGCGTTTGCTGTGGAAAGCGGGCATAAAAAATATCGATGAATTACAGCATTATGGCGCAAAAGATAGCTATCTTGAGTTGCGAAAGGTTCGCGCTAATCTAAGCGTTAACGTGCTATTGGCGCTGGCTGGCGCAATTTGTGGCACGCATCAGGCAGCACTCCCCCACAGCGTTCGTAATGAACTTTTGGAGTGGTATAAGAATAATGCGGTTTCCAAAGGGCCAAAACACTAAGAGTTTCCCCTCTGTTTTACTGTGCAATCATGTCATTTTTTAGCTGTACGAGTTCGGGTAAGAGGCCGATCAGCAAGCCGATTTGCTGAATCACTAATGACTCTTTACTGTCTGATTCGAGTGAAAGGGATTGAATGCTGGTGGCTATAGTTTCCAATCCCTGATTGATACGTAAACTTTCCTCTTCGCGGCAGTGTAGCGCGTCATCAACATGACACACGGCATCATCCAGACATTGTAGCGTTTCCGATGATGTAATTTTTCCACGGTGTGCGCCGAGCGTTGAGATATAACTTAATAACGTATGATTCAGGCACATGAAGCGGAATGCGTTGTCCAGTTTGTTTCTGGTGGTGTGAGGTTCTGAGGACATATTTGACACAACCGATGCCAATTCTGCATCGCAATTATGTGCATCACGGCGGGCAATGCGATAAGGCAAGCTATTATCTTTCCCCTGATGATATTGAACCATGATCGCATCAAGGTAGCGACAGTTGGCATTTAATGTTTTATTGATAACGGTCGGCAGGCCCCGGAAACGCCAGTCTGGCCAGATAAAGCTTACTGCCGCCCACGCGATGGCACATCCGAGTAGTGTATCAATAATACGCGGTACCGCGACTTCAAAGCCTTCGCCCAGCAGATTGAAACAGAGCAGGACAAGCAGTGTAATAAACATGGTTGCGTGCGCGTACTGCACGTTACGAAAGGCGAAAAACAGTACGCCGCTAATGACGATCAGCGTGAGTTGTCCTTCCTGCGAAGGGACGAAGTATAGGATGGGGAGGCCGATTAAAATACCGGTCAATGTCCCGATAACCCTCAACGTCAGTCGTCGTCGAGTGGCGTTATAGTTGGGCTGACAAACGAACAAGCTGGTCAGCAGAATCCAGTATCCATGCTGCAAGCCCGTTATTTGAATCAACGCGTAGCCGCTACAAAGCAGCACGGACATACGGATGGCATGACGAAACAGCGCTGATTGAGGTGTTAGGTGCCGGCTAATGCGTAAGCGGATATCGCTCCAACCCGTTATGTTGTCATCTGCCAGCGTGTTTTCCGGATTGTTTTCTTGCTCAATGGCCTGCTCGGATTCGATGGTCGCCAACTGAGCATCAATGGCACGCAAATTGTTCAATAGATAGGTGAGCGCCTTAATTTGTGCGGAATCCGCCATTTTATTGGCTGCGATACGCGCAATAGCGGATTCAAGATGCACAAAAGCCCGCTCAATACGGCTATCGTGCTGATATTTTTGGTGCAGCAGAATGGATTGCGATAGCTGCTGACAGGCTTTGGCCTGCATACTCAGCAGACGTTGAAAGCGAAATAAGACATCGCTGTAGCGTAGTTTTTCACGCAATTGCGGATAGTAAACATGCGACGAGCTGGCTCGTTCGTGAATATCCTGAGCGACAAAATAGTAGTGCAGCGTTTGGCGTGTTCCGCGCTGTCCGCGATCGCCACGCAGGCGCGTTAACAATGATGATTTGGTTTGGTTGAGTGTTGCAACCAATTGGCTGTTTGCCATCGCGACATCAATCAAGGGTTTGTTGGTGTCTTCTTCAATATCGGGATCGAATAGATTGGCTTTTGCATCCAGATAGCGAGACAACTGCTGATAACACTGCGCGAGATTGTCCTGTAACGGGCGAATCGGGAATATCAGATGGCCGAGCAGTGTCAGCAGATTGTACCAAGAGGCTCCGATTAACAGCATGATGGGCTGCTGATACCAGTTGTCGTAAAGGGATATCCCCAGCATGGTGTAAATCGCGATCAGCAGTGCGCCGAATGCGATCGTTGCATAGCGCTGCCCCAATGCACCAAGCAGGATAAAGCCACAGGTTGATACCGCCAGACCAATGCCAAACAACCAGGGATAGGGAAAAAGCAATTCGATCGAAACGGAAGCAACAAAAAAACAGGACAACGTAATAAACAAATTACGTAAACGCCCGGAGAGGCGATCGTCGAGGTCGGTAAGGGCCGCGGCGACAACCCCCAGTGTGACCGGAATCGTCGAGGTTGGCTGACCTAGCCACCAGGGAACGGCCGCTGCGCCACTGAGTGCAATAAGGATGCGGATGCTATACAGCCAACTGCTGTTATAGACATAGCGACGAATTCCTGGGGCGAAGGTGAGCAACGTAATATCCTTAGATGCCGTTAACGATAGTGGCGGCGGGCATTATTTTCCCGCGCAGCCTGCGCTAATTCGACGGAAACCACGCGGCGTCCGACAGGCCATAGCGCGATGGCAGCAATTTTAAAGTTGGCGATGCCGACAGGAATGCCAATGATCGTAATGCACTGCGCGATACCGGTAATGATATGCGACAGGCAAAGCCACCAGCCAAAGAAAATTAACCAGAAGATATTAAGCAAGGAACCGCCAGCGCTGAGAATGGCGTTTTTTTCATCGGGGCGTAGCTCATCAACATGGATGGCTTCATTGCCATAAGGAAAAAGCGACAATTTGGTGATTTCCCAGCATGAGCGCGTTAGCGGTAAAGTGAAGATCAGCAGCACGCTGACGACGGTTGCCAGAAGCCAGGCTAATGTGGTGAAAAAACCACCCAGTACGAAATTAAGGATGTTCAACGCAGTACGCATAGTTTCTCCTGTGCTTGCAAGGTAACCAAACTTGCTGATGGTAAAAGAATTATCACATTAAGCATCAGGATATCCTAACCTGTTTTTAAGGCTAGAGCGTGACGTCCGATAACGGGTAAACTAGGAAACAGAGAAACGCTAACAAATGTACCAATGTCCCTCTCACATAGTCATGGCGCGAACATCATGGAACTGAAATCTACCTCGTTAGGTAAACATCTGGCTCAGCATCCTTACAACCGGGTGCGGTTACTGAATGCCGGTGTCGAAGTGAGCGGCGATAAGCATGAATACCTGATTCCTTTTAATCAGTTGCTGAGTATTCACTGTAAAAGAGGGCTGGTGTGGGGTGAGCTAGAATTTGAATTGCCCGCCGGAAAAGTGGTGCGTTTGCACGGCACGGAGTGGCAGGAAACGCAGGCTTTTTACCGCCATCTTCTCAAATCCTGGCTTGGTTGGAGCGAGGAGATGAGTCTGATCAGTGCCGAGGTTTTGCTGCGTCAAATGGACAGCATTCATATGCTGGCGCAGCAGGATAAATGGTTTAGTCGTCAGGCACTGTCAGCGTTGCAGGGCACTATTCGTGATTCTCTAGCGTCTCTACCTCTCCCTGTTGCGCGTCTTGAAACTTTCGATAACTGCCGTGATAGCTACCAACATTGCCTGCGTTGGCTTGAGCAAGGTGACGAGTTGCGTACTGCGGCGAATCAGGCATGGATGGATCGCACGCTGGCGGCAGAGCAACCTTTCTTTGAAACGGTAGAGAGTTCGTCATTAAATGTGTCTCAGAGTAAAGCCGTGATTAATGGCGAAGAGGGCGTACTGGTGCTGGCGGGGGCTGGCAGCGGTAAGACTTCCGTGCTGGTGGCTCGTGCAGCCTGGTTAATGCATCGTCAAGAAGCGACGCCCGATCAAATTTTGCTGTTGGCATTTGGTCGTAAAGCGGCAGAAGAGATGAATGAACGCATTCATGAGCGGCTCAATACTGATGAAATTCAGGCTAAGACATTCCATGCGCTGGCATTGCACATCATTCAGCAGGTTAGCCGCAAGGCCCCGATGATAAGCCAGCTTGAAAGTGATGCGAAACAGCGCCGTGAACTGTTGATTTCTCATTGGCAACAGCAATGCGCTGAGAAAAAAACGCAGGCTAACGGATGGCGACGTTGGTTAACGGAAGAGCTGGAGTGGGATGTACCAGAAGGCGATTTCTGGAACGATTTGACGTTGGCTGGGCGGTTGGCTGGGCGGCTTGAGCGCTGGTTGGGATTGATGCGTATGCACGGTGGTAGCCAAAGCGAAATGGTTGAACAAGCGCCAGAATCGATTAGGGCTGAATTTCAGCAACGTATTCGCCTGATGGCACCGTTATTGAAAGCCTGGAAAAAAGCGCTTAAGGATGAAAACGCGGTCGACTTCTCTGGCCTCATCCATCAGGCCGTGAACTTGCTGGATAAAGGACGTTTTGTCAGCCCTTGGAAACATATTCTGGTCGATGAATTTCAGGATATTTCGCCACAGCGTGCGAGTTTGCTTGCTGCGCTGCGGCGACAAAATAGCCGTACCTGCCTTTTTGCCGTGGGAGATGACTGGCAGGCAATTTATCGTTTCAGCGGCGCGGAGTTGGCGTTAACGACGGCATTTGAACAGCATTTTGGCGTAGGCGAACAGTGTGCGCTAGATACGACCTATCGCTTTAATGAACGCATTGGTGAGATTGCCAACACGTTCATACAGCAAAACCCGTATCAGCTAAAGAAGCCGCTTAATAGCTTGAGCAAGGGGGATAAAAAAGCGGTGACTATCCTGCCTCAGGATCAGTTTGAATCACTCTTGGATAAGCTGAGCGGTTTTGCTAAAGCTGATGAGCGCATTCTCGTGCTTGCCCGCTATCACCATTTACGCCCTGCTATTTTAGAGAAGGCGGCGACCAAATGGCCGAATTTACACATTGATTTCATGACGGTGCATGCCAGTAAAGGGCAACAGGCTGAGTATGTCATTATCGTAGGACTGCATGAAGGCAAAGATGGTTTCCCGGCTCCTGCAAGAGAATCGGTGATTGAGGCGGTACTGCTACCTGAACCTGAAAATTTTCCCGACGCGGAAGAGCGTCGCTTGCTGTATGTCGCGTTGACGAGGGCAAAGCATCGCGTCTGGCTGTTACAGGACGTGGCTAACCCTTCAGTGTTTGTTGAATCTCTTCGGCGTTTAGGCGTGCCAGCGCAGCGTAAGCCAGGATAAGGAAAAATAGAGAAATGGGGCAGTAGAGACCAGCGTCGGGTGTGCAACTCGTCGCTGATCTATTTTTATGTGTTAGTGCTATTTGAGGCGGTCTTGCAGGTAGCGCTGATAATCAGGGATGGCTATCTGAACCGGTTCGTTAAATAGCGCAGAATTAATCAGGAAATCCGCCGTTGCCCGGTTGGTGGCAACAGGAATGTTCCAAACGGTAGCGAGTCTCAGCAGTGCTTTTACATCGGGATCGTGTGGTACGGCGTTAAGTGGGTCCCAAAAGAAGATCATTAAATCAATTTTCCCTTCGGAGATGAGTGCGCCAACTTGCTGGTCGCCCCCCATCGGCCCACTCAGCATGCTTTTTACGGGCAGACCCGTATTTAACTGAATCAGGTTCCCGGTGGTGCCAGTGGCGTAAAGCGTGTGCTCTTTGAGCTGTTCTTTATTCGTACCAACCCAATCCAGCAAGGATTGTTTACAGTGGTCATGTGCTACCAGCGCAATATGTTTTTGTGCGGGGATGGTACGGGTGGTGAACTCCATGGTTACGTCCTTCAATCTGGTGTAGTAAAGCTGACGCTAGGGTACAGACAGATTACGGAAACGCTGTTTCAGTGCAAAGCGATAAAAGCAGGAAAAGGCGAACGAGTAGCAAAAATCTGATGTGATTGCGCGTTAAATCACCAGGTTACGGATTCATTCAGTGCGCTAGCAAAACCTACAACTGAAGCCCCTTTTGCCGCCGCGTTGTATTCCGACATTTTTCGCTCTATATCGAGTAATTCATTGTCTGCGATTACAAACTCATCGGTACGCACGGGGATGACCTGATTTTTTTCATCAAGCAATTGATATTGGGGAAGGGCTGCGAAGTTTTTGCGATCCTGAAGGGTTTGCAGCGGTGGCAGCTTAAACGACACCGATGCCATTTTTTCGGTGTTAAAGGTGGCAATAAATGTTGAAGGAAAATAGCTTGCTGGCGCGCCGGTCTGAGCATTGACAGTATCGACAACTTTGAACAGGATCTGGTGTTGTCCACTGCCAAGTTCGAGGCTATCGGCACCCTTCAGCAATGAGCCTGACATCTTCTGCCCATCAACCATCAGGAGATCGATTTTCTGATCTAATTTCAACGTTGTTGCCGCAATTGCCGAGGTACTTAAACTCGCAATAAAAAGGCAGACAGTGATGAAGCCGAATTTCATAATTTTCTCAGATGGTACGCTATTCGAGTATTGTTGAGGAATTGTCTGAATGTGTCAAAGGTTTCAATTTGAAACAGGCAGTTATGGCATTTTTCGTGCCAACCTGCACCAGGTTGCGGATTCTTTAAGTCATTTTCCGCCATGAGTAAAATGTGCGATACACTGTAATAAATCACGCAAGAGAGGCTGAATAGCATGAATGACAGTGATATCGAATCGATACTGAAAACGGTAAAAACCATTGCGTTAGTGGGTGCCAGCGATAAACCATCCCGCCCAAGTTATGGTGTAATGGCGTATTTACTGGAACAGGGCTATGACGTCATACCCGTCAGCCCCAAGCTGGCCGGTCAGACACTCTTAGGACAAAAAGCGTACGTCAGCTTGGCGGACATTCCTAACCCTGTTGATATGGTCGATGTTTTTCGTCAGCCAGAGGCGGCTTATGAGGTGGCTAAAGAGGCTATCGCCATCGGTGCTACCGTTCTGTGGTTGCAGATTGGCGTCATTAATGAGCAAGCGGCAATTTTGGCCTACGATGCAGGGCTGAAAGTTGTGATGGATCGTTGCCCTAAAATTGAAATCCCACGGCTGGGTTTGGATAAATAAGTGGTAGGCACTGGGCGATGTTGACTATCACAACATCGCCCATGCCTGACAGTGGTGCCAATCCCCCGCTTTTGATGAAGTTAGTGGCGCAACTGGGGGGCACGACGTTGAATGACCTCAGCTAATTCATTTAACGAAGGGTGATCGTGTTCAGAAAGCTCCTCCTTCATCAACTGTGCCTCCGCTAAATAAGTATGTATCGGTTGGCCTTCGTCATCTTCCATCACCACGTGATACCACGGTTCAGTGCGCGGCGTGTCGTTGCCGCTAATTTCTTCCCAAGTAGGTGTTTCTAGTGAATATTCGGGATCAATATCAATAATGATCCCTGGAAACCCTAGGAGCTTATGACGGATCTGTTGTCCGATGCCAAATTTGCTGATGATCATATAACCCCCTGGAAATTGATTATACTTTCTACATCGTTGCGGAGAGAGGATAACCGCATCCGATTACGTTTTAGCATACAGAGGTTTTTCAAGCGATGATGCCATGTGCTCGTTAGTGCATCACAGGCGAAACACATTATTAACAGTATGGTGTAAATTTTTAGAAGATACAGTCCGGCTAATGAAATGTTGTTTGGCGGCTTGGGGCGAAATAAGGTGGGGAAGATGACAACGATAGCGACGGCGGCCTATGTCTATGGTGTGGTTCAGGGTGTCGGTTTTCGTTACAGTACGCAACGTCAGGCAATACAGCTTGGTCTCAATGGGTATGCACGCAATTGTAATGATGGCAGTGTGGAAGTGGTGGCAAGCGGTGAATCTCATGCAGTAGACGCGTTGATTGAGTGGCTGAAGCAAGGGGGCCCACGAAGCGCCAGAGTTGATAAGGTGCTTATTGAGCCGCATGGCAAGACTGGCTATGAAGGCTTTACGATCCGCTATTGAAACGGGGAAGCTAGATGCATTTTACTGGTTTGGGTAAGCCTGCAATTTTGGTTGCCTGCTTGGCAGGCCCTTTTGGAAACAGTTTATACAGGTAGCGGCTATTTCCTTTCTCTTCACCGTACTTTTGCGCCATCGCTTTAACTAACATGCGTATAGCGGGTGAGGTGTTGAACTCCTGATAAAAATTGCGCACGAACCGGACGACTTCCCAATGTGGTTCTGTCAACGTGATGCCTTCCTGTTCGGCTAGCGCGAGAGCCAATGCTTCACTCCACGTTGTGCTGTCCATCAGGTAACCCTGTGCGTCTGTTGCTATCGTTTGCCCTTCAAACTCCAACATCTTCTCTCCACCTACGATATCTCAGCCCGCAGTTTAACAAATTTTCCTGTCTGCACTGGAATAAAAAAAGCCCCAAGTTGGGGCTTTCTCGGTACGGTGAGCAATGAGGCTTAATCGTTACGCATGATACCCAAGATGCTCAACAGGCTAACGAAGATATTGTATATCGCGACATACAGACTAACTGTTGCTCGAATGTAGTTGGTTTCGCCGCCGTGGATGATGTTACTGGTCTCCCACAGAATGGCACCTGCAGAGAATAGGATAAATAGGGCGCTGATTGCTAAATGCAATGCCGGAATCTGTAAGAACAAATTAGCAATGACGGCAACAACCAGAACAACAAACCCTGCCATCATCATGCCAGACAGGAAGGACATATCCTTACGCGTTGTTAAAACATAGGCTGAACAGCAGAAGAACACCAGAGCCGTACCGCCAAGCGCCAGCATGACAATGTCACCTGCACCGGAAGAAATCAGTGAACTTAAGATTGGGCCCAGCGTATAACCCATAAATCCAGTCAGTGCGAATGCTGCCAGAATACCAGCAGGACTGTTCGCTAGTTTATGAGTCAGGAACATCAGACCATAAAACCCAACTAGCATCAGAATGAAACCTGGGGCGGGCAGGTTAAGTACAGTACTTACCGTTGCAGTAACGGCTGAAAAGCCCAGTGTCAGCGACAGCAGGAAATAGGTGTTGCGCAGCACTTTGTGAGTGCTGAGTAACGAACTTTCACGGGTAGAAGAAACAACAATACGATCCATATCAGCGACTCTCTCTTAAGGGTGCTATTATCCAATGTCAAAGAATAAATAGTTTCAATACGTTATTAAAGATGGTTTACCCTTCTTTACGCTGCAAACTTGTCATACTCTTTACCGGTGCTCGTATTTTGTCCTGTCATTTTTATGTTGTGGAGATAAATCGCTCTATTTCATGCATGGTGTGACGATTTTGCGCTCAACTAGGTTGTGTTAGGTCGTTTTTCAGGCAATTGAGCGCTATGATGCTTTACAAGATCCCACACACTGTTTATAGTGCGCGTCATTGCGGAGGAGTGGCCGAGTGGTTGAAGGCACCGGTCTTGAAAACCGGCGACGCGAAAGTGTTCTAGAGTTCGAATCTCTACTCCTCCGCCAAAAAAATTCAACGGGTTAGCTTAGGCTAGCCCGTTTTCGTTTCTGCGGTCGAAATCCGATATCGTCTTTTTTATTATGGCGTTGTTATTTCTGCCAGAGACGGTATGTGTATGTGGGAGTTATTCATCGCTTATTTATTCGTAAATGAAAACTAACGATTAGCAGAAAATAAATATATTTCATATCAAGTTTTAAATATACCCACTCGTAATGGATAACAACACTATAGAAATTAATTTATTTTTATTGTTCCGACTTGGTCTATTTATTATCGACAATGCTGCTCGTTAAGTAGGATAGTATCTCGGTAATACGATAACCTTATCGAAGTCATAATGAACGTATTGATGAGGCATTAAATCAGAAAATCGTCCTGAGTTTTATAAACTACTAACTCCAGCAACGTGCGGTATTTTTCCTGAAAATCGATATTGGCCTCTTTTTCAATTTTGTTCACTAATTTAGCAATGATGGCCTTGTTACTAACGGAATGACCGGAACGGATGATTTCTTCCACAATGTTACCGAGTATCTCCATATCACTAGCTTGAGAATCAAGACTAAGATCACCTGATGTTGAGAGTTCGTCTGGGGACACCTCTGGATGCATTGCTTTTCCTCACTTTCGCATTTTGGACTGAGTTTATGCACATGCTTGCCAGACAGGGCTAATACGCTATCCACCAAGTATGAAGAAACAGTTAGTTAACTTTAGCGCATCACGTGCATAAAACCAGTCGATAAGATAAATAAATACTGGATTACTCAGTAACTCGTAAGATCGTGAAAGAATGACGGCGATCAATGTCAGGTGAATAAATATGAAATTGCTATTTCCCACCAATAGTATGTCTGAAATAATTATACGAGATGGCATGACTTCAATGAGTTAAGCATGACGAAAGGGAGGAGGACAGAGGAAAAAAACCAACTGAATATAAAGACTGTTAATGTATTTTGATCACGCCCTATAGATTTTTATCTGTACAAGGAGGTGACATTTTTCTGTGATATATCCCATGTTATCAAAAATGTCTTTTTATCCCACATAGTGCGGTCGTTTACCAGGAGTGTTGGCATGCAAAAGATCAGATCAAAAGCAGTTTGTCTTTTCCGGAATAATAACAAAATTCTATTAGCTGAAGGGTATGATCCCATAAAAGGTGAGCATTATGTGTTGCCACTCGGCGGTGGTATTGAATTTGGTGAGTCGTCGCAGGCGGCTGCGGAGAGGGAAGTCCTGGAAGAAATTAGTGCCGTAGCTCAGGGTTTTTCGCTATTGGGGGTTTCAGAAAATATCTTTTCCTACAATGGTAAACCGGGGCATGAAATTGTCTTTGTCTATGAAGCTCGTTTTCAGGATGAGTCGCTTTATCAGCAAGATATCATTCATGGTATCGAGACAAATGGTATTCCGATTGTTACCCGCTGGTTTGATATTGATTTGCTGCGCTCCGGGAAAATCAACTTTTATCCTCATGGTATAGTGGACATGATCTAGCTGGTATCGAACGGCTGGGATGATGGCACGTTACTGCCTCCGTGATGATGAGATGCTGATATTAAGCGCCGAAAAAGGAAAGAAAATGCAGGTTTTGATAGTCATTGATATGCAGAATGCCGTGTTTGCAACACCGAGAGCGCGAAAGGCGCAGACGGTCGCATTGATAAACCAACTTTCAGGCGCAGCAGACCAGACGATTTTTATTCAGCATGAAGGGGACGGTATGCTGTCAGGCAGTGATGGATGGCAATTATTACCTGAACTCCATCAACCCGAAGGCAGTTTGTTTGTCACTAAAACGGCGTGCGATGCGTTTTATCGCACGTCGTTAGCCGATGTGCTGGCTGAACGAGATGTTAATCACCTTACGATTTGCGGGTGTGCGACGGATTATTGCGTTGATGCAACCATTAAAAATGCGGCCAGCCGAGGCTATACGTTGACGATTGCTTCCGATGCGCATACGACGGCCAATCGCGGTGAGTTGAAAGCAGAACAATTAATCGCGCATTACAACGACGTGTGGCGGAATTTTATTATTCCTGGCAACACAATGACGCTAGAAACAACGGAACATATCGTTGCTTCATGGAAGATGAATCGCTAGTACTATGTTGAATATTGCCTCTGTCAGAAATCACTCTGAATACAAAGAATGGGCTATTCGTTAAGGTAAAAATAGCGAGCAACATGCGTAAAAGTGAACGGGATCATATTTTGCTGACGACGAGCAGACTACGCTTCTTACATACTGACAGGTAATCAGTTATCCACGTAGGGGAGAGGTGATTATGTACACGAGCATCTTGGTGCCAGTAGATATAGAAGAAGATGAACTTACCGCACACGCGCTTATGCATGCAGTCCGGCTGGCTAAAATGTCAGGTGCTGCAATACACCTCTTTCATTCCCTCCCGGATGCATCGGCATTTTTATCTGCTTATTCTTTTGGCATAAAAGAGTTTGAGAATGAAGCAGTGGTGAAAGCGAACGACAAGCTTAATTCACTAATGAAAACGATCGATCTCCCAGCATCGCGTGTGTCATGCAGCGTTAGCTTTGGGTCGGCTAGAGACGAAGTGCTATCGCTGGCAGAGGAGATTAATGCGGATTTGATTGTCATTGGTTCGCGACGGCCGGATGTGAAAACCTATCTACTCGGTTCAAATGCCGCAGCCATCGTTCGGCATGCGAAAATGTCAGTATTAGTGGTCCGTTAATTTTTCGTATAACGCTGCTGCTCATTTGGGGTTGGTTACCGGCAGCAGCGTTGCTATGCGTCAGTATGACGATCGCAATATGCAACGCGTTCGATTAAACGTTCGATCTCGCAATCGGAAAATACCTCAATACCATGGTGACGTAATAACTCGGCGGTAACGCCACTGCCTGGCGTTTGTGAACCATCAAATCGTCCGCTGTAGATAATATTGCTGCCACAGGATGGGCTCCCTTCCGTAAGGAGAGCAAAGCGGCAGTTATGCTGTTGTGCCATTTGCAGTGTTAACCATGCTCCCAGAATATAACGTGCGGTCACATCGCTGCCGGTTGCTTCGACGACTCTGGCCCCCGCCGTGATGACCGAATGGTCACCAGAGGCTGGAATAATCTCTGCTGAAGGCCTGGGGATTGAGAAACCTGCAGCCAGTTCCGGGCAAAATGTAACCAATTTTGCCTGTTGTCGCCACCGATCAAGATAGTTGCCGACGGATTTCTTTTCAGTTCCGTTATAGCGAATGGGGAAACCGGATAGGCAGGCGCTGATCAGAATATTACTCATCGTGGGGCATTCCCTCTAAAAGGCGAGCATAGGCGTTGCTGCATTGAGTCATCGGGAAGATAAGCACCGCTTTAAAAAATTGAGAACAGCAAAACAACAGGAAAGCTCAGCGGCCAGGTTAACCCTACTATTAACGAAGCAAAAAAGCGGATGAATAGGGATTTGTCCTTACTTAACAAGAAAGTAACGATCAAGGAAACAACAAAACCGATCATGTAGGTCAGTTTAATGAGTTCCCATAGGGAGTGATGTGGCACGTTTGTTTCCTTTTATCCTCGAAGCGCCTGCATTTTATGTTGTTAATATTCTACGATCAATTTTTTAACCCATAATGAGTAGTCAGGGAAGACCGTGTTCGGTGGTACTTATTTTGTACTACTGTTAATAACCGCTGCTTAAAATGAGACCTTCGGTATGAAAATAACGCTGGCTGTCGCGATGGTTTTTGCTATGACCTTGTTTTCTTTTTCTACACTTAGTATGGCGAAAAGCTCTCGGATTTCTGATGAGCAGATCAAAGAAAAGATCATCCAGGCGTCAATTGCTGCTTATTCAGGAAATTGTCCTTGCCCTTATAATTCAACTCGTAATGGTAGTCAGTGTGGTAAGCGTAGTGCCTGGAGTCGGGCAGGGGGGTATTCGCCAATTTGTTACAAAGGCGATGTGAGTAGAAAAATGATTGACGACTGGAGAATGAAAAACGGAAATAAATAGCACCTGTTGGAGAAATAAAAATAGCGAAATAATAATCCTCTTGCTAAGTAATTGACGTGGTTATTTTTGTGACAGAAATATTAAATTTTTATTTCAGTATGGACATTGCTGACTGGGTATCATAGGTTACTCTTTTACCCCATGAGAAAGGTAATAAAATGAGTGAGATATCTAGCCTGTCCCTGAAAATTTCCCCAGAGCTGAAAGAAAAAATCAAAGCTGCAGCTTTGGAAAACGAAGTATCAATCAGTGCGGAAGTCAGTGCTCGGTTACTACGGAGCTTTGATGAAAGCCATCTAACCTCTGACCTGTCTCCTGAATCGGTGGATAGCCAGGGTACTGAAGAAGTGGGTACAGAAGCGCCGCTGACGCAAAAAGAACTCAAGAAACTTCGGGAATTGCTGAAAGGTAAATCCAAAGTAACTTCCAAGAAAAAATAATGCTGGAATATGATCCGGTTCTCTAGGCAGCATAAACACAAGTAACGACATTAACTCACCCGGCCATCTTGATGAAAAAATGGCTGGTTGAGTTTTTTTACCCGACGTATGATGTTTTTATAGAAATTGAATGTGATTGGAAAGAAATTTATTTCGTATCGTGCGTTCATCTCCTGTTCCCCATCCGTGACATAATATAAATTCAGATATTATTTATTTAAATTTATGACAAATTGTTATTATTTGTTTTTGACCTTATTGTTACATTCTAAATGCAATATTTCTGTCTATTTAAAATACTTATATCTTGTAAGTAGATAGATTTATGTAAAATGATCGATTAAATAGATATGAATACCATAAGTTAGAAAATATAAAGATTATCTACAACACGCCGATACCGCCTTCGGCGTATGGAAGATTTGTTCTGACTTGTATTGGTATTTGCCGTTGTATTCAACCCTAATTTTAGTGACGGTGATTCACTTGGATTCTATAGGGGATGGGTGGTGTGTAAGCGTCGGCTATGGTGCGGAAAAACGTGCTGAAAGATGAGACGGAAAGGATGATGAATTTTCTACCGTCTGCGTGTGTAGGGCTTTAGTACCGCGTACTGCAGCGGGTTAGATCAATTTGGCTACGCCACGATGCGTGTGATTTGCTAAGCATATCAACTGGCATGTTGTTTGTGTTTCTTACCAAGGCATATAAACGGTCTGTTTGGAGATGTGTATTTTTTGTTATGAAAACGAGTATTGGGATTATCTGCATTTATTAATAAATATTAATTTTTAAATTATGTATTTTATGCAGATAGAAAACATTAGTTAAGGAGATGTTAATGGGTTTGTCCAACTGGCGTATAGGATATCGATTAGGGGCAGGGTTTTCTTTTCTGGTATTAATGCTTCTGATAATTGGCAGCGTTGCAATTTCAAAGCTAAGTGATTTTCATCAGAAAATGGATGATATCGTTTCTCAAAATTACCCATTAACCGTCAAGAGCAATAAACTCATTGATGAGCTAAATGGTTACCTCAACAATCAGCAACTGTTGTTATTGCTTAAGTCAGAAAGTGAAATCAATAAACAGTTTGCGTTGAACAAAGAGCGTTCGGGAACGATATCTGAACTCATGGAATATTTAAATCAATCCGTTAATGACGATAAATCTGTTGCGGTACTGCGCGACATCGGCGACATCCGACGCGATTTTCTTGGTTCAGCAAATAAACTCTCTTCACTGGTCTCGGCAGGGAATACGGATGCGGCTGCTGAAGAATATTTCAATGTAACACGTGTGACTCAAGAGAAATATACCAGCAAAGTAAAGGAATTCATCGACATACAGGATGATAAGATGTCATCTTCAGCGCAAGAAGTGAGTGATAGTTATAAAAATGCGCTGATGGTGCTTGCCACGATCATTTTAATCAGTGCGCTGGCTGGGCTGATTATTGCTTCATTGATTACCCGCAGTGTAACCCAACCGCTACAAGAAGCTCTCGTTGTTGCCGAAAATGTCGCGAAAGGCGATCTGACCTCTGAAATTTACACCGATCGCAAAGATGAAACGGGTCAGTTGCTATCCGCTTTGAATAATATGAACGGTAGCCTGAGACAGATTGTCAGTCAGGTGCGTGATGGTGCAGAAACGATCTCCAGTGCGGCATCGCAAATTGCAGCGGGAAATCAGGATCTATCTGCCAGAACGGAAGAACAGGCAAGTTCGCTGGAAGAAACAGCCTCATCGATGGAGCAATTGACGTCAACGATAAGAAATACCGCAGATAATACGACACAGGCGACAGATCTTGCGGCCGGCGCTTCTGCAACGGTGAAGAAAAGTGGTGCGATGATGGAAACAGTAACGCAGGAGATGCGCGGCATTCGTGATTCGTCACAGCGTATGGCAGAAATTATCGGTGTGATTGATGGCATTGCCTTCCAAACCAACATTCTGGCATTGAATGCGGCCGTTGAGGCGGCGCGTGCTGGAGAGCAGGGTCGAGGGTTTGCCGTTGTCGCTAGTGAGGTGCGCGCACTGGCTCAGCGAAGCGCTATGGCGGCAAAAGAAATCAAAGAGCTTATCGATGATTCGTTTAAGAAAGTGCAGGATGGCATGGGGCTGGTGGAAGAAACGGGTATCACGATGAATTCACTGGTGACGAACGTGCAGGGCGTAACGGGAATCATCAGTGAAATTGCGCAGGCCAGTCGTGAGCAAAGTGATGGCATCAATCAAATTAATCTAGCCGTTGGGCAGATTGATACCACAACCCAGCAAAATGCAGCGTTGGTTGAAGAATCCGCTGCCGCGGCACTCTCTTTGCAGGATCAGGCAAATAGCCTCGCTCGGACGGTCAGCGTATTCAACCTTGGCGCATCTTATAAAAGTGCTGTGTTAACAAGAAAAGTAGAAACGCCCGCACTGGCTGCACCTAAAAATAATCGCGCAGAAAAAACGTCTGCTAAAGGCGAATTGGCTGACTGGACTACGTTCTGATCCCTTGTCGCTAATCGTGTATTGCGGATTGACCGCCATTGTATTGCACAATGGCGGTTTTTCTATTGCTGGGCCTAGCAACAATCAATTTTTGACGATAGCCTGCTTGGGATGGCTCATAGACCACCGAACCGTGTCAATTAGCAGGAAGATGAGCAGGCTGATTCCCATGACCGGTAAACTCACTGCCAGCAGCAGCGTGATGAGCACAATGAGCACACGCTGAAAGATAGGAACCACTAACAATGCTGCCGTCAGCGTGTTGACTGGATTCGCGCCATGACGGGATTTTGGACGACGTATCCACCACATCCGATAACCCCACACAATCATCGTACAGAGCCCAAGACCAAACGCCGCGAGGATGAGCTGGTTTGGCAAACCGAATAGCACGCCCATATGCGCATCCACCCCCCAGCGGGTGAGTTTGGCGGCAAGCGGGAAGGTGTTGAAATCGGTTTTGTCTACCATCTCCAACGTATCAGGATTAATCGACACGGCATCAACCTGTGTTGGCCAGGAACGATCGATCTCACTGACGGTCCAGGCGCGGTGTGGCTTGGTTGCGGGGCGAATTTCGATTTTATTGGCATCAATCCCAGCGTGACGTGCGGCAATAAGCACCTCATCAAATAGCGCAGGTGCATAGGCATCAACATCCTCCATTGGCATTGACGCATGGTGCTCGGCATGTTCATCCGTAGTCATCGTCATATCGTGGCCGTGCATCATGTCGTGGTGAGACATCGGTGCGGGCAACTGGGTTTTTACTGATGGGGTTTGCCACCCTAAAGCGGTGCGCGCGACAGAGATATTACTTCCTGCCCACTGCGACCAGGTTAGCCCTGTTACGGAGAAAAAGAGCAAACCAAGCACGAGGCTGAGTCCCATCGTGGCGTGCCAATGGCGTAGGCGCTGCGTTTTCGCTGCCGTCGTCTGGCTATTTTTCAATTTCCGCCGTCTGCTTGCTGATGACATCTGGCGGGTTGACCACCAGATGACAATGCCACCCAAGGCCGCAACCCACAGCCAGGATGCTGCCAGCTCGCTGTAATTACGCCCGACATCGCCTAATAGCAGCCCGCGATGCAGATAATCAAGCCAGGTACGAAATGGCAGAATGCCGCTGGTGCCATAGACAATCTCACTGCCGCGATTTTCCAGTGAGACGGGGTCAATGAAAATAGCACGGCTTTCTGATGGTCCCAATTCCGGTAAGGCAAACATGACACGGGTCGTTTCTCCGGCGACAGGAGCGGGGCGTATCGCAAGCAGTTTTGCATCCTGATGATGGGTAAGCCCAGCCTGCGCAGCATGAATTTGCTCTGCCAGTGAATGCGGTGTGCCTTGGCTTTCGGTGAAAAGCTGGTGTGAATACAGCCGATTTTCAATCTGCGGCGTTAGGACATACAGCGTTCCTGTCAGAGCGGCGACGAAAATAAAAGGACCGACAAAAATACCAATATAAAAGTGAAGCCGGATCAACAGGGCAACAATTGCAGCACGTGGCGATAGGTTATCCATTGCGTGCTTATCCGACGCAGTTTCGCCAGTTGAACGCGCACCGGAGGCGCCGACAGGGGCTGATGCCTGATTAGGGTGTGACATAGAACCCTCTGAAATCATTTAGCAAAAGAAAGCTCAAACACCATACCTGAGGGAGGATGGCGCGATGTGTTATAAATGCCCGCAGGCATGATACTGCAGGATTCAGAAAGGCGGGGCGCGCACCACAGGAGAGGTGTAACGTTCGGGAAGCGCAATTCGGGAAACAAAACGTATGGCTAGCGCTTCAGATAAGGACGCTGTCAATATGGGATTAGGTGAGCCAGTTGCGAACAGCGCTGGCGTATACGCGAAGAGGACACAATAACCACAAGCGGCATGATCCATCATCATGGACGGCGATGATGAGGAATGGTGTGATGGCGTTATGTGATGCCCGGACACCGAGTGCCCAGTATGAGAGTGATGCTGCTCAGCGATAGCACCGCTGTTACTGACAGGCGCGGTTATATCATGTCCGGCTCTACCGTGTGGGGTCGTGCTATGTGCGGTTGTGCCATCTTCATAAAGTCCATGCCCGCGAGGCACCAGTGTCTGTGAAATCACTGGTGCAATGAAGATGGTCAAAATAGCGAAGATGCCAACCCAGGCTGGGAAACTTCGCCGTCGTAGTGCGGACAAAAGCATAGCAGTCTTAATTTAACAATACCGGGTTCAGCCAAGAGGGATACTTTACTTGGCCTTGCTTTGTTACACAAATGTTTATGCCCGTCATGCTTTAAGCTATATGTGTGTTAGCGTAGCCGCACATTCCGATTTTTATCGGTGGGTCATAGACGGTGGTGCAGACGTAAACGGAATAATCCTACGCCCGTATAGATCGATATTCGCTATAGTCCGTGGCTGTTTTCCATTTTTACAACCCGATTTATCATGCTTTAGCGTTCTCTTTGTTTAAACGCTAGCCTATTATGATGAACAATATCTTTATCAAGTTGTAGGAAAGCTAACTTATCCATTAATATGGATTTTAGTTGATTGAAGCACACCAACAGGGGGAGCTGTGCTGGATAATAAATTTGGGTTTAAACAGCGGGTTGCTAGCCTTCGCTGGCTGTCCGCCGCTATTATGCTGTCTGTAAGCGCAGTGCCTGCTTGGGCATTCTCTATTGATGATGTGGCACAGCAGGCTGAAAAACTGTCACAAAAGGGTTTTGAAGCGCCGAAAAGTAATCTTCCTGCGCAATTTCGTGATATGAAGTTTGCGGACTACCAGCAAATTCGTTTCAATAACGATAAGTCATACTGGAATAATATACAGACGCCCTTCAAACTACAGTTTTACCATCAGGGGATGTATTTCGATACCCCGGTGAAAGTTAATGAAGTCACGGCGACAACGGTTGATGAGATTAAATACTCGCCTGAGTATTTTGATTTTGGTTCCGTTAATCACGATGCTGAAGCGGTTAAAAATCTCGGCTTTGCGGGTTTTAAAGTTCTCTATCCAATCAATAAAGCAGATAAGAACGATGAAATCGTCAGCATGCTGGGTGCCAGCTACTTCCGTGTGGTAGGCAAAGGCCAGATCTATGGTTTGTCTGCCCGTGGCCTGGCTATCGATACTGCGTTGCCTTCCGGCGAAGAGTTCCCTCGTTTCCGAGAATTCTGGATTGAACGTCCAAAGCCGAATGATAAGCATCTGGTTATTTATGCACTGCTGGATTCTCCACGTGCCGCTGGGGCTTACCGCTTTACCGTTTATCCGGGGCGTGACAGCGTAGTAGACGTGCAGGCTAGAGTCTTCCTGCGTGACAAGGTAGGCAAACTGGGTATTGCTCCACTGACTAGTATGTATCTGTTTGGGCCGAACCAACCGTCGCCGACGCTGAACTACCGTCCGGCGCTGAACGACTCTAACGGTTTGTCAATTCATGCCGGTAATGGTGAATGGATTTGGCGTCCGCTGAATAATCCGAAGCATCTGTCCGTGAGCACCTATGCGGTAGAAAATCCGAAAGGGTTTGGTCTGCTGCAACGCGGCCGTGACTTCGCTGCCTATGAAGATCTTGATGACCGCTACGATTTACGTCCAAGCGGTTGGGTTGAACCGAAAGGCGAATGGGGTAAAGGAAAAGTTGAGCTGGTTGAAATCCCTACTGCGGATGAAACCAACGACAACATCGTTGCTTTCTGGACCCCTGATGTGTTGCCGGAAGCGGGCAAACCACTGGATATCAAATATCGTCTGCACTTTACGCGCGATGAAGATCAACTGCATTCCCCGGATGTTGCCTATGTTCAACAAACTCGCCGTTCTGCCGGTGACGTCAAACAATCTAACCTGATCCGCCAGCCTGACGGCACGATCGCTTATATTGTGGATTTTGTTGGACCGAATTTAAAAGAGTTGGATGAGAACGCTCCGGTAGCCTCTCAGGTCAGTATTGGCGACAACGGCGAGATTGTAGAAAATAATGTTCGCTATAACCCGGTAACTCATGGCTGGCGTCTGACGCTGCGTTTGCGTGTGAAAGATGCGAAACAGCCGATTGAAATGAGGGCTGCGTTGGTTAATGGCGAGACGACATTGACTGAAACCTGGAGCAATCAGCTACCTGCTAATGAATAAGTCAACTTCTTCTCTCGATTATATTGAGAAACTTCCTCTGCCTGCTGAGCAGGCAGAGGTTCTTCGTGAAAAGTTACCGCAAGCGGCCTGGAACGATCAGGCCGTTTTGCATCAGGCTTTGTCTGAAGGTAGCCAGCCTGAAGGTAATCAGGTTAATGTTCAGGCCGAGGATGATGTTGCGCTGCGTTCCGTGCAGGCACGTCTTGGCATGGCTTGGTCTGATGGTTTGGACAATGGTAAGCAACTTGGCACAGACAGAGAAGGACGGACGGCATTAAAAGCGATGCCCGTCATTACCCGTGCTTCGATGTTCCCCGACGTCTGGCGGACTAACCCGCTGATTCGCTGGTGGGAAAGCTTGCTAGGTCGGACTGTGCCACCTCGCCCTCATTACAGCCCGGAAGAGAAAATTTCCGAAAACCGCTGGCGTCTGGTGGGAACCATTCGGCGCTATATCCTGCTGGCGCTGACGCTGTTCCAGACTGCAATTGCAACCTGGTACATGAAAACCATCCTGCCGTATCAGGGCTGGGCGCTTATCGATCCGTTTGAAATGGCGGGTCAGCCTTGGACGCGCTCGCTGATGCAACTGCTGCCTTATGTGCTACAAAGCGGGATACTCGTTTTGTTTGCGGTGCTGTTCTGCTGGGTATCGGCTGGGTTCTGGACGGCGCTGATGGGGTTCCTGCAACTGCTTATCGGTCGAGACAAATACAGTATCTCTTCCACAACAGCAGGTGACGAAGCCCTGAATCCGGAGCATCGAACGGCATTGATCATGCCGATCTGTAACGAAGACGTAGAACGTGTGTTTGCGGGGTTACGTGCGACGTATGAATCTGTTGAAGCGACGGGCAATCTTGAGCATTTTGATATTTACGTCCTGAGCGACAGTAACGATCCTGATATCTGTGTGGCTGAGCAAAAAGCTTGGATGGAGCTGTGTCGTGATGTTGGCGGAGCAGGGCGCATTTTCTATCGCCGCCGCCGTCGCCGCGTCAAACGTAAGAGCGGTAATATTGATGATTTCTGCCGTCGCTGGGGTAACCAGTACAGCTATATGGTGATTCTGGATGCCGATAGCGTCATGAGCGGCGAATGTCTGAGTTCTCTGGTCAGACTGATGGAAGCGAACCCGAACGCCGGTATCATCCAGTCCTCGCCGAAAGCTTCAGGTATGGATACGCTGTATGCGCGCTGCCAGCAGTTTGCGACGCGTGTTTACGGCCCGTTGTTCACCGCCGGTCTGCATTTTTGGCAATTGGGTGAATCGCATTACTGGGGACATAACGCGATTATCCGTGTTAAACCGTTCATCGAGCACTGTGCACTAGCACCGTTGCCGGGTGAAGGTTCGTTCGCCGGAGCGATCCTTTCTCACGACTTCGTTGAGGCGGCGCTGATGCGTCGTGCCGGATGGGGGGTGTGGATCGCATACGACCTGCCGGGAAGTTATGAAGAACTGCCGCCTAACCTGTTAGATGAACTGAAACGTGACCGCCGCTGGTGTCATGGCAACCTGATGAATTTCCGGTTGTTCCTGGTTAAGGGGATGCATCCTGTTCACCGTGCAGTTTTCCTGACTGGCGTAATGTCTTACCTGTCGGCACCGCTGTGGTTTATGTTCCTGGTGCTCTCTACTGCGTTGCAGGTTGTGCATACGCTGATGGAACCTCAGTACTTCTTGCAGCCGCGACAACTGTTCCCCGTTTGGCCACAGTGGCGGCCAGAACTGGCTATCGCACTCTTCTCTACAACATTGGTCCTGCTGTTCTTGCCAAAGCTGTTGAGTGTGATTCTGGTGTGGGCAAAAGGCGCAAAAGAGTACGGCGGCGCTTTCCGGGTATTCCTTTCCCTGCTGCTGGAAATGCTGTTCTCGGTTCTACTGGCACCGGTTCGTATGTTGTTCCACACGGTGTTTGTTGTCAGCGCGTTCCTTGGCTGGTCAGTGCAGTGGAATTCTCCACAGCGTGATGATGATGCGACACCATGGAGTGAGGCATTTGTACGCCATGGTTCCCAGTTGATTCTGGGGCTGGTTTGGGCGATTGGCATGGCATGGTTAGATCTGCGCTTCTTGTGGTGGCTGTCGCCGATTGTTTTCTCACTGATTTTATCGCCGTTTGTGTCGGTTTATTCAAGCCGTGCGGTATTAGGGCTGGGTTGTAAACGAGCAAAACTGCTGATGATACCGGAAGAGTTCAATCCACCGCGTGAACTGGTTGCTACGGATGAATATTGCCGATTGAACCACCAGCGTAGGCTTGATAACGGGTTTATGCAGGCCGTCTTCGATCCGTCTGTTAACGCCCTTGCCAGTGCAATGGCGACGGCGCGTCATCGGTTCAGTCGGGCGATTGAGGACGTGCGCGAGCAAAATGTACGTGATGTCTTGAATCGTAAACCGGAAGAGGTAAGCAATAATCAGCGTCTGGCGTTGCTTAGCGATCCCGTTACGATATCGCGCTTGCACTACCACGTGTGGCAAAAACCGGAAGCGTATACGGCATGGGTTGAGTCTTATCAAAAACTTCCCATCCCTCATATCAAAGGCTAACGGCGTGTAGTGTGAAAGAATGTTAGTGTAAGAGATAAAGCAACGGCAGTCGCCGTTGCTTTTTTTTCGCCTCTTACAAGATACTGTTGTTTCTGAAATGGAATGAGTTAATAAAGGGATGGTTCGCCTTCTGGGCGGGTTTTGAAACGGCGATGCAGCCACATGTATTGATCCGGTGCGAGCAGAATATTCTTTTCAACAACCTTATTCATCCAGGCTGCCGTCACGATTTCGCTGTCTACCGGCGCACTTTGCTCAGCAGGCTGGATCCGCAGTTCATAACCTTTTCCTTCAGGCAATCGGCACGGTACAAAAGGGATAATTGCCGGGCGTGCTGTTTTTATCAGCATATAGCTACCGCGGGTTGTGGCCGCAGTGTCTACTGCAAACAGAGGGGCAAATACGCTGCTACGTGGGCCATAGTCATGGTCTGGGGCATACCAGATGATGTCACCCTGTTTGAGGGCGCGTATCATGCCTTTAAGATCTTTTCGATCGATCATGGATTTGTTGGAGCGCAGTCTGCCCCACGTCTGTAACCAGTCAATCAACTTGTTATCATTTGGACGATACACGCCGACACCCGGGTTGTGCATGCCAAAAACTCGTGCACCAAGTTCTAGCGTTAAAAAATGCAGTCCGATGAGTAATACCCCTTGTTCTCGCTCATTCTCTGGGCGTATGTGCTCAAGGCCTGTGACCGTAAACCAGCGTTCGAGACGCCAATTTGGCCAAAACCAGGCCATACCGGTTTCAACCACTCCCATGCCGACAGATTCGAAGTTTTTCCTGACTAGCGCATCACGTTCAATTTGCGGCATCTCAGGAAAACACAGTTCAAGATTGCGGGCGGCGATCTTGACTCGTTGCGGCAGCAGGCGCATCGCCAGATAGCCGAGAGTGCAACCGATACGATAAATAATGGGGTAGGGTAGCAAGACGATAAGGTAAAGGATGCCGATTCCCAACCAGATGAGCCAATAACGTGGATGTAGCAATGAATGATTAAAAGAAGGGATTTGTGTCATAGTCTCAGTATCAACATTGTAGTACGGGTCAGTACACGAACCGTTAAGAAACGAGTTAATGGTTAACTACAAGACGGATTATTACGCTTATTCACCAATAAAACAAATTAATGCCATATTATTAACTGTTTTTTATTCGAAAAATAGTATTAATCTCATTGTTATCAGGACGTCTTTGGGCCGCCGCTAGCGCAGTGGGTGGTGAAATGGAAAAGGGACGATCCCGGTAGAATCGTCCGCCTGATACAGCGTATTCCCGTTATTGTTTGAAAATTCCTCTGGCATAACGTGGTTCGCTGCGCCAGTACTGAGGAGGGGCGGATACTTGCGCCCCGAGTCTGGCGGCAGCATGCCAGGGCCAGCGTGGGTCGAAGAGTACGGCGCGAGCCAGCCCAATCGCATCTGCCTCACCCGTTGCAACGATGGCTTCTGCCTGCTCCGGTTCGGTTATCAACCCCACGGCGATAGTGGTGATGCCAACTTCTTGTTTTATCCGCTGCGCATAGGGCACTTGATAATTAGGTGCCGGATGAATCTGCTGTAATGGTGATAGTCCGCCGCTGGATACATGAATGAAATCACAGCCGACTTCGTGCAGCGCTTTACTGAGCTGTACAGACTGCTCCAGATCCCAGCCTCCCTCAACACCATCTGTTGCAGAAATGCGAACACCAACGGCTTTATGTGCAGGAAAAATGTTTCGTACTGCGCGGTAAATTTCAATGATCAGCCGCATCCGATTTTGAAGTGAACCGCCATAGTTATCTGCGCGCTGATTTGTCAGCGGGGAAAGGAACTGATGCAGTAAATAACCGTGAGCGGCGTGAATCTCTATCAGATCAAAGCCCAAACGGTCTGCGCGTTTCGCTGAGTCAACGAAGGATTCAACGAGCGTGCGGATATGCTGCTCTGACATCGCCAATGGCTCATCATCGCTGGCATTATAAGGAACGGCAGATGGCGCGAAAGTCTGCCATCCTCCCTGCTCTGGACGCAGAAATGCTCGCCCACTCCACGGAACACCCGTTGACGCTTTGCGCCCGGCATGTCCCAACTGTATACCAAGAGGCATGGCAGAATAGGTTTTAACAGAGTGGATCACGTTAGCAAGCGCGTGTTCGGTCGTGTCATTCCATAACCCAAGATCATGCGGAGAAATTCGGCCTTCTGGTGAAACCGCAGTGGCCTCAATAATGAGCAGTCCTGCGCCAGAATGTGACAGGTTACCTAAGTGCATCGTATGCCAGGCTGTCGCTTTGCCATTCTCGGCCGAATATTGACACATTGGTGCGATGATGATTCGGTTAGGCAGTTCGAGTTGACCGAGAGATACAGGGGAGAAAAGCTGACTCATAATGACAGATCCTTTGATGATGATACTTCATGAAAGCGCAAGTGAATCCTAAAGCTAACCTATCTACGGTAGATCACCTTTTATCGTTTCGCTATGCATTTCATGCCCTGACAGCCTCGGTGCTATCAGGTATGATGCCGGGCGATTCACTATGCCGGGCTATGGCCCGGCGATGAATGTTACTCACTAACCTCAATGAAGACAGGAACGTACACCATGCCAGTGTTACATAACCGGGTTTCCAATGAGGAACTGAAGGCACGTATGCTTGCGGAAATCGAGCCACGTACCACAGTTTCCTTCTATAAATATTTTACGATAGATGATCCAAAAGTGTTTCGCGATCGTCTGTATATCGAGCTTGAACAGCATAACGTCTTTGGGCGCATATATATTGCAACTGAAGGAGTTAATGCACAAATTAGCGTACCCAATAGCCGGTTCGAGGCCTTTAAAGCGACTTTGTTCAGTGCACATCCGGCACTCGATCAGATTCGTTTAAATATCGCTTTGGAGGATGACGGGAAATCCTTCTGGGTATTGCGTATGAAAGTACGCGAACGAATTGTTGCTGATGGGATCGATGATCCCACATTTAACCCGGCGAATGTTGGGCAATATTTGAAAGCCGATCAGGTCAATGCGATGGCCGACGATCCTGATACCGTATTTGTTGATATGCGTAATCACTACGAATATGAAGTCGGGCATTTCGAGAATGCACTGGAAGTGCCGTCGGATACATTTCGTGAGCAGTTACCGATGGCTGTGGATATGCTTGATAGCGCACGTGATAAAAACATTGTCATGTATTGCACGGGGGGGATCCGTTGTGAAAAAGCCAGCGCTTATATGCTGCACCATGGCTTTAAGAATGTGTACCATGTAGAAGGCGGTATTATTGAATATGCGCGTCAGGCCAAGGCGAAAGGATTACCGTTGAAGTTTATCGGAAAAAATTTCGTCTTTGATGAACGTATGGGAGAGCGTATATCTGATGACGTTATTGCACACTGCCATCAGTGTGGTACTTCGTGTGATAGCCATACAAATTGCCGTAATGAAGGGTGCCATCTTCTATTTATTCAATGTCCGAGCTGTGCCGAGAAATATGACGGCTGTTGTAGTACACCGTGCCAGGATGAAATGAAACTTCCGTTGGAAGAACAAAGAGCAATACGCAGCGGGCGTGAAAATGGCATGAAGATTTTCAATAAATCTAAAGGATTATTACAGTCAACGTTGCATATTCCAGTACCTGTAACGAAAGACAAATCGGAATAGCTAATATAAAAGCCCTTTCAAAAGGAAAGGGCTTTTTGCGGTTATTAGATGTGTGGTGGAGCCTTATTTCTGGCGAACACCCTCAACGGCAATAATCAGTTCTACATCCTGTGAAGCAGGACCCAAATCTGTCGTAATGTTGAAGTCTTTCAGCTTGATCGTACCTTCTGCCTGAAATCCTGCCCGATAGTTCCCCCACGGGTCATCCCCCTGACCGATGAGTTTAGCATCCAGCTTAACGGGCTTGGTGACGCCATTTAAGGTCAGATTACCGGTAATATCGTAATCTTCGCCGTCTTTCTTCACTTCTGTTGAAGTAAACGTTGCCTGCGGATGTTTGGACGCATTTAAAAACTCTGCGCTGCGCAGATGCTTGTCACGCTCAGCGTGGTTAGTATCAACGCTGTTGGTGTTGATGGTGACATTCACTTTATCCGCAGATGGATTCTTCTCATCAAAGGTAAAAGCGCCGTCGAAGTCGTTAAAGCTACCGTAAAGCCAACTATAACCAAGGTGCTTAATGCGGAATTCAATAAACGCGTGCTGGCCTTCCTTGTCAAACTTATATTCTGCTGCCAGGGCTGAGCCAGCAGAAGCAAGCATGGATACAGCGGTCAGGCTCAGTAGTGTTTTCTTCAGCATTGATTTTTCTCCATAAGTACAGAAAGTTAAGGGACGTTGCGACCCAACATCCGTTTCAACGTGCTATCACCATCGATAAAGTGGTGTTTTAATGCGGCTAAAGCGTGTAGCGCTGATAAAGCGACAACCGCCCATGCAAGATAAAGATGCACGTCACCTGCGATATCGGCTTGATCCGTCAAGCCGCTAATAGTGGCCGGAATAGAAAACCAGCCAAAAACTGAGATAGGGTGTCCTTCAGCAGTGGAAATAAGATATCCACTGCTGAGGATGCCGAACAACACAACATAAAGTGCGATATGTGCCAGCGTCGCACTGACGCGAGTTAATGTAGAGTAACTTTTTAACGGCGCTGGTGGGGGGGAGATAAAACGCCACACCACGCGAAAAATTATGATGGCAAAGAGCAGCATACCAACAGCTTTATGAATTTCTGGCGCTCGGTGATACCAAGTATCGTAATATCCTAATGTAACCATCCATAGTCCTAAAGCGAACATCCCATAGATAGTTAACGCTGCAATCCAGTGCAGAAGAATGCTGATATGGCCGTAACGCGAAGGGGTATTACGCCAAAGCATGATAAGAACTCCTTATCTGATCGATAACATTGTGGTGGCTAATAATTAATCATTATAAAACATAAAAGCAATATAAATTTTTCAATTTTAACATTATCATAATCATGAACAATTTTTTTGAATTTAAATTTATATTTTATTCAATTTAGTTATGAATGTTTTTCTGAAATAGGCATTGCGCACAAACTATTTCTCTGAAAAAGAGAAAGGTTAGTAAGAGAAAATAAGGTGATATGGCATTTATCTGATGCTGTTTACGGAATAATAATGACGGGGGTGATTAATTATGATTGGGGAATTTAGCATTAAATGCGGTGAGAGATAAAGGAATGAGAATATACCGAAAATAAAAACACCGCCTTTTAGGCGGTGTTTTTATTTTAACAACTGTTACTAAAGTAAATATTATTAAAGAAAATGTTATCAATAAAAATTAATAGGTATTGAATGTAATATTAATAACGCTATCAATTACTAATGTTTTCGATAATCACTGACGTCACAGTCTGTCGATTCGATTTTCGCAATACCGGCTTCAAGTATATGTATCAGTTGCCTGGCAACATCGGTTGTTAGCCAAAGCGTCCGGTCTACATGGGCTTCATCTGGTGCTTGATCCGAGGTGGATAAGTAATGCAAACGGATCATCATGGCGTCATAACTGTCAACGGTGCTGATGTCCCAACCTACAAGAGGATGTGTCTGAATAACTTCATTTTTTCTATCCATAAATACCCCTTATTGACTAGTTACTAACATGAGTGACTAACGAGGCTTCAGGTGGCTCATTATTCTTAAACGAGCATTATCAGTATACTGCTGCTTATTTAATTTATGGGAAATATTTTCAATTTTTCGTAAAAATATTACATCTGCAGAAATGGTGAAGGGATAAGTAATGTATCCAATGAGACATCGGGACGAATAGATTTTCATCCCGACGGTGCAGCTACTAGGACGGTAGAACACTATTCAGTACTGGATCCTGCATTTTTCTCCAATGCGGTAGCCAGTCGAGCAAGGTATTTCTTCACAGTAGGATCTCGATTCTCATTCTGAGATTCTAATGTCAGATTGTGAATCATCAGCTTGTTTGCTTTTTCATCGAAGCAGAATGCCAGGGACGAGAAGGCGAGCTCCAGAGCATCGATCTTGCGTTGTTGCTCGCCAATCAGTTCCAGCAGTTCCCCGAATGTCATTGCCTCTTCTGGTTTTTCTACCGTCATAACAGATCCCCTCGGTCATAGCACATGGCGGAATGCCGCTTTAAGCTGCCATTACAGCCTATGTCTCCGTTATCTTTCAAGCTTTAGATTACTCTGCCGTAAACCAGTCATCGGCACTTTCCCACGTTTCCTGCAAGATTTCGGAGATACGATCTTTGTCATCTTTGCCAGCCCCCATCACCGTCAGGCTATTGGCGGATGCATAGCGAACCTGAATGGGGGTCTCGGGGTAAATTTTGTGAATCCGCTTTTCCAGCTCACACCTGAGTGCTTCGATTGCACCAGCGGGTAAAGGCGTTGTCTTTGTAAGAGTGATTTCTACGCGCATGCTGACCTCCAAATTTTAACTGTTTATTTATACAGTTATTAAAGATGAAGAACAAGACGTGCAATAAAATTTAGCCCATCGCCATAATGTCGATGGGCTTGTCGATTAACGGACTGACCAATTGAGGCTTTGTCCGGCTAGGAAAGGAATTAGCGACTCATCGCCGAGGGTAATTTCTTCTGGGAACGTGACCGCTTCACGATGAAGCTCAATCCAACCATCATTCACCGGTAGGCCATAAAAACGTGGGCCGTTCAGGGAACAGAATGCCTCGAGTTTATCAAGCGCGTTCATTTCTTCAAACACCGTGGCGTAGGTACTCAATGCCGCCTGAGCATTGAAGACACCTGCACAGCCGCAACTGGATTCTTTTCTATGCTTGGCATGCGGGGCGGAGTCCGTACCGAGAAAAAGACGCTCACAACCGCTGGCGACGGCTTCACGTAGCGCCTGCTGATGTGTGTTACGTTTTAAGATCGGCAGACAATACAGGTGAGGGCGAACACCACCAACCAGCATATGATTGCGGTTAAACATCAAGTGCTGCGGTGTAATGGTTGCCGCGAGATAATCATTGCCTGCAACAACGTACTGCACTGCTTCTTTCGTCGTAATGTGCTCAAGGACGACTTTCAACTCAGGGAACTGTTGGCGCAATGGTTCCAGAACGGTTTCGATGAAGCGAGCTTCCCGATCGAAAATATCAATCGCGGGATCGGTCACTTCGCCGTGAATGAGTAACGGCATGCCAATTTTCTGCATTCTCTCCAGAATACCGGAGATATTGGCGACGCTGGTCACGCCATGACTGGAGTTCGTTGTCGCGTTGGCTGGATAGAGTTTGGCTGCGGTAAAGACGCCTTGCTTAAAGCCACTCACAATTTCATTGGCATCCAGCGCATCGGTCAAGTAGCACGTCATCAGCGGATGAAAGTTATCGCCCTGCGGGATCGCAGCAAAAATACGCTGACGATACGCAATCGCACCAGCAACGCTGGTAATTGGTGGCGTCAGGTTGGGCATAACGATCGCACGGCCGAAGAAACGGCTGGTATAGGGGAGAACGGTTTCCAGCATCCGATCGTCACGCAGATGAATGTGCCAATCGTCAGGGCGACGGATTTTAAGAATAGTGGGCTGTGCGGTCATGGAATTGCGCTCCGGCGGTCAGTAGAAAAACATCGTCTTTCGGTTGGTTTTGGGACTGATACGGCGGGGGATAAGGATAAGCGTAAAGCCATTTGAATGCATCCGTTTGTTGATGAATGCTTGAAATTAAGCGTAGATTGGCATCTGATAGCATAATCTTTTCATTGATAAATAAGGGATGTATATGGAAATTCGTATTGTTGCCACGATTCAGGCAAAGGCAGAGTTCATTGCTGATGTTACTGCAACGCTAAAACGTGTGGTATCACCCAGCCGACAGGAGGCGGGCAACGTGCAGTATGATCTGCATGAAGTTGTAGATAAACCCGGTTCATTTGTGTTTTTCGAGCGCTGGAAAGATCGGGACGCTTTGGCATCACATGAACAAAGTGCGCACTTTAAAAGTTTCTTGGTCGAACTGGATGGCAAAACGGACAGTGTAGATATCAAGCTATTGAATTTTTTAGGCTAAGAAAAGCTGCCCATAAAAAACCCGCCAATTGGCGGGTTTTGTCTATAAACGTCAGAGTTACTCGTTGACTGGCGTAGGCTTGGTTGCTGGCGCAGTTGATTGGTTAACTGCGGTATGACCGCCTGCCGAGCCTTTTCCTGAGAATGGATAGGCTGGGCGTACCCAATCGCTGTGTCGAGCCGGCTCGGCGTGGTATGCCGGGGCCGGAGCTTTAGTCATTGGTGCCGTTGCATGGAGTTTATAGCGAGGCTGTTCAATGACACCACCAACAGCCGCTGGTTTTGCCACGCTCGATACAGGCTCTTCCGCAATCGGCTGGCTGGTAGCGATTACTGGCTCATCCGGAACGCTTTGTGGCTGGCTGACTTCCTGTACTGCGGAAACCACCGGGGTAGAAACCGGTTCTGTCACATCAACTGTTTTGGTCGCGTCAGCGATGTCATCTGTCGATTTTTCTTCAGCAACAGCGGCTTCAACGGTCTGTGCGTTTTCAGTTACCTGAGCCGCAACAGTATCATCAACCTCAACGGCTGCTGCTTCTTCAACCGCATTTACGGCAATTGCCGCGATGGCATCGTCGATCGCTGTGCTCTCGGTGATTGGCTCAACGACAGTGTCTTCGTCAGCAGCACTTACTTCGACATCCACGACATTACTGTCCTGAACAACGTCCGAAGATTGTGCTGTTGCGGTTACCACGGCATCTTCCTGAACGACTGCTTCAGTAATCGCAACGTTTTCAATCGCGTTGGATTCCGCAGTCTCGGCTTGTGCAGTCACGGCGACATCGACAACGACTGGTAACAGCGGTGTTTCGATAGCTGCCACGTTTTCTTCCAACGGTTGGCTTTCAGTCTGCTGTGGCTGGGCGACAGGGTAGCTGACCCACACTTTCCCTGATGCCATCTCTGGTGATGCAGCAGCAAATTCCAACTGCATCGGCGACTGAGATGGGTAACGTTCATCGCGATAGCGACGACGACGCTGGCCGCTGACACGCAGGTGGCGAGGCGAACGGCGTGAGCGACGTGGCATACCGCCATTTTCGCCATTGCCACGATTTGCATCGTTTTGTTCGTTATCGCTCTCGTTACCGTCTACAACAGCATCACTTGACTTAGCGTAAGATTGAATTTGCTCCGATGCTTCAGAAACCGGTGCCGTGTTATCAGAGAGAGCATCCTGCTGCGTTTCAGACTGAACGCGTACTTTCTGCGTCAACTGACGGCGTTGGCGGCGCTGCATAACCTGAGTAGGTTTATCCTGATCGGCTGCATTGTCATCGGAATCAACGGTCGCTGGCTGAACTTTTTCTTCTGTCGGCGCTGGGCGGCGCTCGTCCTGACGACGACGCTGACGTTCCGCACGCGGTTCACGTCGCGGCTGTTCTTCCGACCCCGCTTTCTCCACATTTTCCGCAACGCGAGTTTCAGTAACTGTTTCGTCATTTTGTCGCTTGTTACGGCGCTGATCATCACGCTGTTCACGATTGTCACGATTGTCACGATTGTCACGATTGTCACGATTGTCACGATTGTCACGAGAGCCACGGTCACGGCGATTATTACCCTGACGGCGTGAATTCCGACGTTCAGAGCGTTGGCCTTCAGTCGATTTTTCTTCTTCAGCTTTCTTCTCGTCAACGCTATCCGCAGCTTTTACGGCCGGTTCAGAAGCAAAGACGCTTTTCAAGGCACCGAAGAAACGGCTAATGAGACCAGGCTGCGTTTCTTCCGCGGCTTTCACTACTGCAGGAGCCGCTTTGGCAACAGGTGGCGTGGTTTCTTCTGGCATTTCAGCCATGCTGAACGTTGCTAAAGCAGGTTGCTCAGGCTGTTTACGTTCGATCGTTTGTTCGTCTTGCAACTGCTGCGTTTCCGTTTCCAAACGCTGAGGCAGCAAATAGCTGAGTGTCGGCTTTTCTTCGCCTTTACGGACACGAACCACGGAGTAGTGCGGTGTTTGCATGCCGTCGTGTGGCACGATGATCGCGCGCACGCCGCCCTGACGTGTCTCAATGGCGTTAACGGCATCACGCTTCTCGTTCAGCAGATAAGACGCAATCTGGACTGGAACAATCGCATGAACTTCTTTGGTGTTTTCTTTCAGCGCTTCTTCTTCAATCAGACGAAGAATCGATAGTGAAAGCGATTCATTGTCACGAATCGTGCCTGTGCCGCTACAGCGTGGGCAAACATGATGGCTGGATTCACCCAGTGAAGGGCTCAGGCGTTGACGTGACATTTCCAGCAGACCGAAGCGGGAAATCCGGCCGATCTGAATACGCGCACGATCTTGACGTACTGAATCGCGTAGGCGATTTTCAACTTCACGCTGGTGGCGAACAGGGGTCATATCGATGAAGTCGATGACGATTAGACCACCGAGGTCGCGCAGGCGAAGTTGACGGGCAATTTCATCTGCGGCTTCAAGGTTAGTATTAAATGCCGTTTCTTCAATATCACCACCGCGTGTTGCACGGGCGGAGTTGATATCAATAGCAGTCAGCGCTTCGGTGGTATCAATAACGATAGAGCCGCCGGATGGCAGGCGCACTTCACGCTGGAAAGCAGATTCAATCTGCGATTCGATCTGATAGTGGCTGAAAAGCGGGATTTCACCACTGTACAATTTGATTTTGCTGCTGAAATCGGGGCGACCCAGCGCAGAAATATGTTCTTTCGCCAGCTCGAGAATTTTTGGGTTGTCGATCAGAATCTCGCCAATATCCTGGCGCAGATAATCACGGAAAGCACGGACGATCACGTTACTTTCCTGATGAATCAGGAACGGTGCCGAGCGACCTTCCGCGGCTTTTTTGATCGCGTCCCAGTGTTTCAGGCGGAAAGCCAGATCCCATTGCAGTGCTTCAGCGGATTTACCCACGCCGGCTGTACGAACAATGAGCCCCATGCCATCGGGCAGTTGCAACGATCCCAGCGCTTCTTTGAGTTCGGTACGGTCATCGCCTTCGATGCGGCGTGAGATACCGCCTGCTCGAGGGTTATTCGGCATTAATACTAGATAGCTACCCGCTAGGCTGATAAAGGTGGTCAGTGCCGCACCTTTATTGCCACGCTCTTCTTTGTCCACCTGAACAATGACTTCCTGACCTTCACGTAACACGTCTTTAATGTTAGGCCGACCGTGGGAAGCATAGTTGCTGGGGAAATATTCGCGGGCAATTTCTTTAAGAGGGAGGAAACCGTGCCTCTCAGCGCCGTAATCAACAAAGGCGGCTTCAAGACTGGGTTCGATACGGGTGATCTTACCTTTGTAGATATTTGCTTTCTTCTGCTCATGACCTGGACTTTCGATATCCAAATCATACAGCCGTTGACCATCAACCAAGGCAACACGCAACTCTTCCTGCTGAGTTGCGTTAATTAACATTCTTTTCATCTTCAACTTACTCGTTATTTTTACTTGCATTATTGATAGAGCTGCGGACAAAAGAACCGCATGACCGGAGTGAACCGATGGCCTCGTGGCTTATCGCAGGGACGTCAACCTCCCGGTTGTCGCCTGCATAGAGACGCATGTTTCGGTAGCCTGTGTTTCCTTATGGAAAACAGCGCATTTACTGAGGGAACAGCTTCTGAATAATGTCGCCAGATCTGATTCCATTTGCCGGTCAAGCTGCAATCCGCAGCCCGCTAACTGCTTGATTTCGCATTACGTCTTACGCCATTGCTGCGTGTGTGCGTCATCAGGCAAATTTAATAATTTCGCAATTTCCCCTTGTTCTACCGGAAATCTGCATGGGAAACGCAAAAGCATTATTCCATTGCTGATACCGTTATAGCAAGGTGACTTTGCCTGTCTGTATAAAGATAGTCCTGTTGTGATCACCAAAACGGACAGGGTTTGATGCTACAACCTAACGTATCCGGAAGTGCAACAATATCTTCATAAGTCAGACACACAGTTAAGCACAGAAAAAGAAGTGGCGCTATCGGGTTGCTCTATTTAGAATCGCGCATCATGAAAACAGATAATCCTTCAGTACAATTTGTGACGATCTCCGCAGATGAAGCGGGGCAGCGTATCGATAATTTTTTGCATACCCACTTAAAGGGTGTGCCTAAAAGCTTGGTTTACCGCATCTTGCGAAAAGGTGAGGTAAGGATAAATAAGAAACGGGTCAAGCCGGAGTATAAATTGCTCGACGGTGATGTCATTCGTATTCCGCCTGTGCGACAGGCAGAACGCGATGAAACGCCTGTTTCCGCCAGTCTTGGCAAAGTGGCGGCATTAGCCGAGTGCATTATTTATGAAGATGACTACCTGTTGGTGCTGAATAAGCCCTCGGGTACGGCAGTACATGGCGGTAGTGGCTTGAGCTTTGGTGTGATTGAAGGGCTACGTGCTTTACGCCCTGAAGCGCGTTTTCTGGAGTTAGTACACCGCCTCGATCGCGATACTTCGGGCGTTTTGCTGGTAGCCAAAAAACGTTCGGCCTTACGTTCTCTACATGAACAACTGCGGCTGAAAGGTATGCAAAAAGACTATCTGGCGCTGGTTCGCGGTCAATGGCAGTCGCACTGTAAGGTCGTTCAGGCGCCGCTGTTGAAAAATATCCTGCAAAGCGGTGAACGCATAGTACGGGTCAACAGCGAAGGTAAACCGTCAGAAACACGTTTTAAAATAGAAGAGCGCTTTGAACATGCGACGTTGGTGCGGGCGAGTCCTGTCACTGGACGCACGCATCAAATTCGTGTTCACGCCCAGTATGCTGGACATCCAATCGCGTTTGATGACCGTTACGGCGATCGCGAGTTCGATCAGCAACTGACAGGTACGGGTTTAAAACGTCTCTTTCTGCATGCACAGGCGCTGCGTTTTGAGCACCCGAACACGGGTGAGACGCTGAGAGTTGAAGCACCATTGGATAGCGGGTTACGCCGCTGTCTGCAAGTGCTGCGCAAGACAAAAATCTAATCACATCACGATGTCTTTGTCTGTCGGGATAGCGTTCTATTGGGCTATCCCGATTTCTTTCACACCGTCAATGGATTCATGCCCTCTTTTTGTAACATCTTTATTAGCGCGATCAGCGGTAACCCAATGAGTGTATTAGGATCTCTCCCGGATAACCGTTCAAAAAGGGCAATGCCCAATCCTTCGCTTTTAAAGCTGCCCGCGCAGTTCCACGGCTGTTCTTTCTCCAAATAACCATCAATTTCTGCGTTCGTTAACGTTCGAAAATGGACATCAAAGGGTTCTGCGAGGCTCTGTATTTCCTGCGTCGCGCTATTGAAAAGTGCCAGGCCGGTAAAGAAAGACACACATTTTCCGCTGGCCTGCTGTAATTGCCGTGTTGCGTTAACCTTATTGTGTGGTTTTCCCGTAATGGCGTTACCTAATACGCAAACCTGATCGGAACCGATAATCAGGTGATTGGGGTAGTGCGCGGCCAGCGTTCGCGCTTTGCTTTCAGCCAGGCGGATTACAAGATCGATGGCGTCTTCGCCGGGGCGAGGGGTTTCATCGATGTCTGGCGATGCGCAAATAAAGGGAAGCGTTAGCTTTTCCAATAAGGCTCGACGGTAAGGTGAAGTTGAGGCGAGAACAATCTGCTGCATAATTTTTTGATAAACCGTAGCGTAATGATGAAAGGCATTTTAAACTGTGCGCCGCTCTGGAAGCGAATATTGGTGAAAGGTGGTGCACCACTGCCTTTTTCTTTGACTCTATGTCGTTACGACGTTAATATGCGCGCCCTATGCAAAAGGTAAAATTACCCTTAACCCTTGATGCGGTCCGCACTGCTC
The DNA here is from genome assembly GCF_001742185.1 of Pectobacterium wasabiae CFBP 3304. NCBI lineage: Bacteria > Pseudomonadati > Pseudomonadota > Gammaproteobacteria > Enterobacterales > Pectobacteriaceae > Pectobacterium > Pectobacterium wasabiae. The sequence goes on along the minus strand of NZ_CP015750.1, from coordinate 4,799,802 downwards.
AGAAGCGTTTAGATTACGTTGGTATCTATTCGGCTGAACAAGTAGAGCGTGTTGCCGAATCAGTGGTGAGTGTGGATAGTGATGTTCAGGCCTCTTTATCTTTCAATATTGATAATCAGCGTCTGGCAGTGATCGACGGTAACGCTGACGTTACGGTCACACTGATGTGTCAACGTTGCGGAAAGCCGTTTGAGCATCAAGTCCATGCGACATTCTGTTTCAGCCCGGTCGTCAATGATGAACAGGCCGAAGCGTTACCGGAAGCGTATGAGCCGATCGGCGTTGATGAATTTGGCGAAGTCGATCTGCTGGCAATGATTGAAGATGAAATTATTCTGATGTTGCCTATCGCCCCGGTGCATGATTCTGAACACTGTGAAGTGTCCGAAGCGGACATGGTTTTTGGTCAACTGCCTGCAGAGGCGGAAAAACCAAATCCGTTTGCCGTATTAGCCAGTTTAAAGCGTAAGTAATTAAGGAGTAAGGTCCATGGCCGTACAACAAAACAAACCTAGCCGTTCCAAACGTGGTATGCGTCGTTCACACGATGCGCTGACTACCGCTTCTGTATCCGTAGATAAAGTTTCTGGCGAAACTCACCTGCGTCACCACATCACTGCGGACGGTTACTACCGCGGTCGCAAGGTCATTGCCAAGTAATTCTTGCGAATTATTTGCAAGGCAATACCTTGACACGCCTAACTCTGGCGTTAGATGCGATGGGCGGGGATTTTGGTCCCTGCGTAACAGTGCCTGCTGCATTGCAGGCACTGACTTCTAATCCAGCTCTCAATTTGTTATTAGTCGGCGATCCTGCTGCGATTATTCCATTACTTGCCAAAGTCGATTCTAATTTACTCTCCCGCTTGGAAGTTGTTCCGGCAGAGTCGGTTATTGCTAGTGATGCGAGGCCGTCGCAGGCTATTCGTGCGAGTCGCGGTACTTCAATGCGCATCGCGCTTGAGTTGATTAAAGACGGCAGGGCACAGGCCTGCGTGAGTGCTGGCAACACGGGTGCACTTATGGGGCTCGCTAAGCTCCTGATTAAGCCACTTGAAGGGATTGAGCGACCTGCGTTAGTAACGGTGTTACCTCACCAGCAACATGGGAAAACCGTCGTGTTGGATTTGGGGGCGAACGTTGACTGTGACAGCACGATGCTGGTTCAGTTTGCCGTGATGGGCTCAGTGATGGCAGAAGAAGTGCTGGAACTGACGAATCCCCGGGTTGCGTTATTGAATATCGGTGAAGAAGAAAACAAAGGGTTAAGCACTATCCGTGAAGCAGCGGCACAGCTAAAAGAGGCACCATCAATAAACTATATCGGCTATCTGGAAGGCAACGATCTGCTGACGGGAAAAACGGATGTGATGGTCTGTGACGGCTTTGTGGGTAATGTCACACTGAAAACGGTAGAGGGCGTGGTAAGGATGTTTCTATCACTGCTGAAATCACCCGCTTCAGGCCCAGAGCAAAAACAAAAACGATCTTGGTGGTTGAAATGGCTAGGACGTTTGTTACAAAAACGCTTATCAAAGCGTTTCGGTCATTTGAACCCCGATCAATATAATGGCGCATGCCTGCTAGGATTGCGGGGAACTGTAATTAAAAGCCATGGTGCAGCAAACCAGAGAGCGTTTGCGGTTGCTATTGAACAGGCAATGCAGACGGTACGGCGGCAGCTTCCCGAGCGGATTGCCGCTCGTCTAGAAGCGGTTTTACCCAAGAGTGACTAAGCGTACATGTATACAAAAATAATCGGAACGGGCAGCTACCTGCCTGAAGAAATCAGGACAAACGCTGATTTAGAAAAGATGGTGGAAACGACGGACGAATGGATCGTCACACGTACTGGAATCCGTGAGCGCCGTATTGCTGCGCCGGATGAAAACGTTGCGACCATGGGATACCGCGCCGCGCAGAAAGCGCTGGAAATGGCGAATGTTGATGCTTCTGAAGTCGGCCTTCTGATTGTTGCGACAACATCATCAAGCCATGCATTCCCTAGCTCAGCCTGTCAGGTTCAGCAATTATTAGGGATCAAAGATACGATAGCCTTCGATCTGGCCGCTGCTTGCGCAGGTTTTACCTACGCACTGAGCGTTGCCGATCAATATGTTAAAAGTGGAGCGGTGAAATACGCACTGGTGATCGGTTCCGATACCTTGTCTCGTACATTGGACCCTGAAGATCGCGGTACGTTGATTCTGTTCGGTGATGGTGCGGGTGCCGTGCTATTAACGCCGTCAGAGCAACCGGGCATTCTTTCTACCCATCTTCATGCCGATGGTCGCTATGGCGAGCTACTGACGTTACCGCATCAGGATCGTAACCACACGGATACACCTGCTTACCTGACGATGGCGGGTAATGAAGTCTTTAAAGTGGCAGTGACTGAACTGGCACACATTGTTGGAGAAACGCTGCAAGCGGCTCAACTGGACAAAAGTGAATTAGATTGGCTGGTGCCTCATCAGGCTAACCTGCGAATCATCAGCGCTACGGCGAAAAAGCTGGGTATGGGGATGGACAAGGTGGTTGTGACGCTGGATCGTCATGGTAATACCTCCGCCGCTTCTGTGCCTTCAGCGCTTGATGAAGCTGTGCGCGATGGGCGTATTAAACCAGGACAACTGGTGCTGCTTGAAGCCTTTGGCGGCGGCTTCACCTGGGGTTCCGCGCTGGTTCGTTTTTAATTAAACAGGATTGTGATATGACGCAATTTGCAATGGTGTTTCCCGGTCAGGGATCGCAGACGGTAGGGATGTTGGCTGAACTTGCGGCAGAATACCCAATCGTCACCGAAACGTTTGCTCAGGCTTCTGAGGTTTTAGGTTATGACTTGTGGCAGCTTACCCAGCAAGGGCCAGTTGAAGAGTTGAATAAAACCTGGCAGACACAGCCTGCATTGCTGACCGCTTCTGTTGCTATCTGGCGTGCCTGGCAGCAGCAGGGAGGAAAAACGCCTGCGTTGATGTCTGGCCATAGCCTCGGTGAGTATTCTGCACTGGTTTGCGCTGGTGTTCTAGATTTCCAACAGGCTGTTCGCTTGGTTGAATTGCGTGGCAAACTGATGCAAGAAGCGGTGCCGGAAGGCACTGGGGCGATGTATGCCATCATCGGCCTTGATAACGCTGCAATTGCCAAGGCGTGTGAAGAATCCGCGCAGGGGCAGGTGGTATCGCCGGTAAACTTCAATTCACCGGGTCAGGTTGTGATTGCGGGTGATAAAGACGCCGTTGAGCGTGCGGGTGCTGCGTGTAAAGCAGCCGGTGCGAAGCGCGCGCTGCCGTTACCTGTCAGCGTTCCGTCACACTGCGCGTTGATGGAACCCGCGGCGAAGAAACTTGCGGTAGCGCTGGAATCCGTGACCTTTAATTCTCCGGTCATCCCAGTGGTAAACAATGTAGATGCCAGCATCGAAACCACACCTGAAGCTATTCGTGATGCGTTGGTACGCCAACTTCATTGCCCAGTACGCTGGACTGCCTGTGTTGAATTCATGGCTTCTCAGGGCGTTGAATCACTGTTAGAAGTCGGGCCAGGTAAAGTATTGACTGGTTTAACCAAACGAATCGTCGATACCCTGACAGCAGTTGCGGTGAACGATCCTGCTTCTCTATCAGCGGCGATTGAGAAATAAGAGCGGAGAAGACAATGAGTTTTGAGGGGAAAATTGCGCTGGTTACCGGTGCAAGCCGTGGTATAGGGCGTGCCATCGCCGAGACGTTGGTTGCTCGCGGGGCAAAAGTCATTGGTACTGCAACCAGCGAAAAAGGGGCTGAGGCGATTAGCGCTTGGCTGGGTGAGAACGGTAAAGGTTATATGCTGAATGTTGCTGATGCAGCATCAGTAGAAAGCGTGTTAGCCGAAATTCGCGCGGAATTCGGAGAGATTGATATTCTTATCAATAACGCTGGTATCACCCGTGATAACCTGCTGATGCGTATGAAAGATGATGAATGGCACGATATTCTGGATACCAACTTGACCTCGGTATTCCGTATGTCTAAAGCGGTTATGCGTGCCATGATGAAGAAACGTTTTGGCCGTATCATTACCATCGGTTCCGTTGTGGGAACGATGGGCAATGCAGGACAGGCAAACTACGCTGCAGCGAAGGCGGGGCTGATTGGGTTCAGCAAATCCCTCGCGCGTGAAGTGGCTTCTCGTGGTATTACGGTCAACGTGGTTGCACCTGGTTTTATCGAAACCGATATGACTCAGGCATTGACAGAAGAACAGCGAGCAGGCATTTTGACGTCGGTTCCAGCTAACCGACTCGGTGATGCTAAAGAAATCGCCAGTGCTGTTGTATTTTTAGCCTCTGATGAAGCTGCTTACATTACTGGCGAAACATTGCATGTCAACGGCGGCATGTATATGATCTAAAAAGCTCGAAAACTATTTGCTTTATTTGCGGTGATAACCGCAAAATAGCACAAAATCGTGGTTCGACCAGCCGAGATTTTGTTGCATCTTTTCAAACATTTTATACACTACGAAAACCATCGCGAAAGCGAGTTTTGATAGGAAATTTAAGAGTATGAGCACTATCGAAGAACGCGTTAAGAAAATCATCGTTGAACAGCTTGGTGTTAAGCAGGAAGAAGTCGTAAACAATGCTTCTTTCGTTGATGACCTCGGCGCTGATTCTCTTGACACTGTTGAGCTGGTAATGGCTCTGGAAGAAGAATTTGATACTGAGATTCCAGACGAAGAAGCTGAAAAAATCACGACTGTTCAGGCAGCCATTGATTTCATTCAGGCTAACCAGCAGTAAGCGAACATATCTAGGCGGTCATTCGACCGCCTAAGTTTTTTTGTCCCGCAGTGTCTTTTTTTCCCTCCCTGGAGGATAAGCGTGTCTAAGCGTCGAGTAGTTGTGACCGGACTGGGCATGTTATCTCCTGTCGGCAATACAGTTGAGTCTACCTGGAGTGCTCTTCTTGCCGGTCAGAGTGGTATCAGCCTGATCGACCATTTCGATACTAGTGCCTATGCAACGCGTTTTGCTGGCTTAGTAAAGAATTTTAATTCTGAGGAATTCATTTCGCGTAAAGAAGCGCGCAAAATGGATGCCTTTATTCAATACGGTGTCGCTGCTGGCGTTCAGGCTATGCAGGACTCCGGTCTGGAAGTAACGGAAGAGAACGCTCCGCGTATCGGTGCGGCGATTGGTTCCGGCATCGGCGGTCTGGGTCTTATTGAAGAGAACCACACTGCGCTGGTGAACGGTGGCCCACGTAAAATCAGTCCGTTCTTCGTGCCATCAACCATCGTCAATATGGTGGCCGGGCATCTTACTATCATGTTCGGACTGCGTGGCCCAAGCATCTCTATTGCTACGGCCTGCACGTCTGGCGTGCATAATATTGGTCAGGCAGCACGTATCATTGCTTACAATGATGCGGATGTGATGTTGGCCGGTGGTGCAGAAAAAGCCAGTACGCCATTAGGCGTCGGTGGATTCGGTGCCGCGCGTGCGTTGTCTACGCGCAACGACGATCCCCAGGCGGCAAGCCGTCCGTGGGATAAAGATCGTGATGGTTTTGTGTTAGGTGACGGCGCTGGCCTCATGGTGCTGGAAGAGTATGAACACGCGAAAAAGCGCGGTGCGAAAATCTATGCAGAAATTGTTGGATTTGGCATGAGTAGCGATGCGTATCATATGACGTCTCCGCCGGAAGATGGTTCAGGCGCAGCACTGGCGATGGAAAACGCGCTGCGTGATGCGAGTGTGTCAACGAGCCAGATCGGCTATATCAACGCGCATGGCACCTCTACGCCAGCGGGTGATAAAGCTGAAACGCAGGCTGTGAAATCCGTATTTGGTGCGGACGCCAGTCGTGTACTGGTTAGTTCGACAAAATCCATGACGGGTCACTTGCTCGGTGCGGCAGGGGCGGTTGAGTCTATCTTCAGTATTCTTGCTCTGCGCGATCAGGCTGTTCCGCCAACGCTCAATCTGGATAATCCAGATGAAGGCTGCGATCTGGATTTTGTGCCGCATGAAGCGCGTCAGGTCAGCAATCTGGAATATGTACTCTGCAACTCTTTCGGTTTCGGTGGAACCAACGGTTCTCTGATCTTCCGTAAAGTGTGATTGCGATAGCGTCTTAAAAAACCCGGTTTCCGGGTTTTTTTTTGTCTGCATAAAATCAGATACGCCTGCTTGTGTGCGGCGTCGCTTTACTGGCAAGCTGACGGCGATGAATGAGACGGAGCCTATTATGCTATGGGTTAATGGCCTGCGACAGGAACAGATCTCGGCATTCGATCGAGGTACGCAGTATGGTGACGGCTGCTTTACGACAGCCAGGGTATGCGATGGTGAGATTGTTTGGCTCGATCGACATATCGCGCGATTGCAACAGGCTGCTACGCGCTTATTATTTCCGACGCTAGACTGGGAAAGCCTGCACGCTGAAATAAAACAGGCCGCCCTGGGTCGTGCAAGCGGTGTAGTGAAAGTGATGCTAACGCGCGGCACCGGTGGGCGTGGGTACAGTGCGCAAGGCTGTTTACAGCCAACTCGAATCGTCATGCAGGCAGATTATCCTTCGCAGTATGCCGACTGGCGTGAGCAGGGAATTAGCCTAAACCTGAGTCCTGTGGCGTTAGCGAGAAACCCGCTGTTGGCGGGAATAAAACATTTGAATCGACTTGAACAAGTGTTGATTCGTGCGCATCTTGACGAGACTTTAGCCGATGAGACCCTCGTGCTTGACACCTCAGGTGCGCTAGTGGAATGCTGTGCCGCTAATTTATTCTGGCGTAAAGGGCACAGGGTCTATACGCCGGATTTATCCCAGTCAGGTGTGGATGGCGTTGCACGACAGCATATGATTGCCTTGCTGGCCGGTTCTGACTTCGAGCTACAGATCGTCAGTGAACCGGTAGACACACTGGCTGATGCGGATGAAGTGCTGATTTGTAATGCATTAATGCCACTAGTCCCCGTGAATCAGGCGCACGTCTGGCGTTACCACTCCCGAGATCTTTATCAATTCCTGAGTTCTAACTGCTAGTAGATGGTTGATTTATGAAGAAAAAGAAAATTGGTTTGCTGATTATCGCTGCTGTTGCGCTGATGTTGCTGGTCGCGTGGCAGAAAATGCAGCGTTTTGCTGGTTCTCCATTGGCTATCGAAAAAGAAACTGTTTTCACGCTTCCGGCCGGTACGGGGAGAGAGGGGCTGGAAATACTGCTTCTCGATCAAAAAATTATTACCGATGGTGCGTTTTTTCCATGGTTGCTGCGTATCGAACCTGAATTGGCAAAATTCAAAGCGGGTACGTATCGCTTTACGACGGGAATGAGCGTAAGAGAAATGTTGGCGTTACTGTCCAGCGGAAAGGAAGCACAATTCACCATCCGTTTTATTGAAGGTTCACGTCTGAAAGAGTGGCTTGTCACGTTGCAGCAGGCACCTTATATCAAGCATGCACTGGCCGATAAAACTGAGCAGGACATCGCCACCCAGCTAGACATCAAAGATAAGGCTAACCCGGAGGGCTGGTTTTATCCTGACACGTATTCATATACGGCGGGTACAAGCGATAGCGCTTTGTTACAGCGTGCGCATCAGCGCATGAAAAAAACGGTGGATGAGGTATGGAAAGGACGCGAAGAAGGGTTACCGTACAAAACGCCAGACGAGTTGCTGACGATGGCGTCAATCATTGAAAAAGAAACGGCGATCAATGAAGAACGTACTCAGGTTGCTTCTGTTTTTATCAATCGATTACGGCTTGGTATGCGGTTGCAAACCGATCCCACGGTGATTTATGGCATGGGGGATGACTATAAAGGCGTGATAACGCGTAAAGCATTAGATACGCCGACGCCCTACAATACGTATGTCATCTCCGGCTTGCCGCCGACGCCAATCGCGATGCCGGGGAAAGCCTCATTGGATGCGGCTGCGCACCCAGCCAAAACGTCATACCTGTATTTTGTGGCGGATGGAAAAGGCGGACACAGTTTTACCACTAACCTTGCAGACCATAATCGTGCGGTGAGGGTATACCGCTCAGCGTTAAAGGAACGGGATGAACAGTAAATTTATCGTCATTGAAGGATTGGAAGGCGCGGGGAAGACCACTGCGCGCAATATCGTCGTGGAAACGCTGCGGTCACATGGTGTGAAAGACGTGGTGTTCACGCGAGAGCCAGGAGGTACGCCGCTGGCAGAGAAACTGCGTGAGCTTATCAAGCAAGGCATAGCCGATGAGAAGGTCACTGACAAAGCCGAAGTCCTGATGTTATATGCGGCCAGAGTACAGCTGGTGGACAACGTCATCAAACCGGCGCTGGCGAATGGAAACTGGGTCATCGGCGATCGTCACGATCTCTCTTCACAGGCTTATCAGGGCGGTGGACGTGGGATCGATCAGCAACTGTTGCGTTCACTGCGTGATACCGTGCTGGGGGATTTTCGTCCCGACCTGACACTCTATCTGGATTTACCGCCAGCTATCGGTTTGCAGCGTGCGCGTCAACGCGGCGAACTGGATAGAATCGAGCAGGAATCGCTGGCTTTCTTTGATCGTACTCGTTCCCGCTATCAGGAACTGGCGGAGGAGGATGACAGTATCCTGACGATCGATGCTTCACAATCTATTGATGCTGTCAGTGCGGATATTCAGGCCGTGTTACAGCAGTGGTTACAGCAACAAGGATTACAGCCTGTTGCGCAGGGGCAACACTGATGGATTGGTATCCGTGGCTGAACGCATCCTATCGGCAGCTTATCGCTCAATATCAGGCAGGCAGAGGCCACCATGCGGTGTTGCTGCACGCGTTGCCGGGCATGGGTGATGAATCGCTTATCTATGCGCTGAGCCGCTGGCTGATCTGCCAGCGGCCTGACGGAATGAAAAGCTGCGGTCAGTGCCATTCTTGTAACCTGATGACGGCGGGAACGCACCCAGACTGGCATATGCTGAGCCCGGAGAAAGGCAAACATAGTCTGGGCGTCGATCCAGTGCGTGACGTCGTAGAAAAAGTGTATCAACACTCCCGACAAGGCGGAGCAAAAGTGATCTGGCTGGCTTCCGCTGAGCAACTGACCGAAGCCGCAGCGAATGCACTGCTGAAAACGTTGGAAGAACCGCCACAGAATACCTTCTTCTTATTGGGCTGCCGGGAACCCGCGCGGTTGTTAGCAACCTTACGCAGCCGTTGCTTGTATCACTATCTGGATGTCCCGACCGAGACGCAGAGCGTGCTGTGGCTAAATGCGCGCCATCGTCATGATAGTAAGGCACTACGCGCCGCACTGAGATTGCAATCGGGCGCACCGCTCGCTGCCGAGGCGTTATTGCAGCCGGAACGCTGGAAGCAGCGTAGCGGGCTGTGTCAGGCATTTTCTGCTGCGCTGACTTCACGAAATCTGCTCTTGCTGATACCACAGTTGAATCATGACGATGCGGATGCTCGTATTCACTGGCTGGCCGCGCTACTGCTGGATGCCATGAAATGGCAACAGGGTGCTAGCGAGCACCTGGTGAATCAAGATCAGATCGAATTGGTTGAGCGTCTGGCACGCGAACCGTCTGCGCATTTACAGTATGAGCTTCAACAGTGGCTGGCTTGTCGACAAAAATTGCTGACCGTCACAGGCGTGAATCGTGAGCTGTTGCTGACGGAACGCCTGCTTGATGGTGAACGCACGTTTGCCTCGTCGGTTAAGCGTGATAGCCATCCTTTTTCTGTTTAATTACTATCGAGTAAATATCATGTTGTTAGTGGATTCCCACTGTCATCTTGACGGTCTGGATTATCAGTCATTGCATAAAGATGTCTCCGATGTGCTGGATAAAGCGAAACGTCGCGATGTCGGTTTCTTTCTGGCGGTGGCGACAACGCTGCCTGGCTATCGTTCCATGGTGGAGTTAATCGGCAAGCGCGATAACGTCGCTTTTTCCTGCGGCGTTCATCCGCTCAATCAGGAAGCCCCTTATGATTATGCTGAGCTGCGTGAATTAGCCAGCGCCAGTCGCGTAGTGGCGATGGGCGAAACGGGGCTCGACTACTTCTATCAGCAGGAGACGAAAGCCCAGCAGCAGGAGTCGTTTCGCGAACATATTCGTATTGGCAATGACCTGAACAAGCCGGTCATCGTGCATACGCGCTCTGCCCGTGAAGATACGCTGGCAATTTTGCGTGACGAACACGCGGAGAAATGCAGCGGCGTTCTACATTGTTTTACGGAAGATTTGATTACGGCAAAAGCCTTGTTGGATATGGGATTCTACATCTCGTTTTCTGGCATCGTGACGTTTCGTAATGCCGAGGAGTTACGTGACGTAGCACGTTATGTACCGCTGGATCGGATGCTGATTGAGACGGATTCCCCTTGGCTCGCGCCAGTTCCGTTCCGAGGTCAGGAAAACCAGCCAGCGTATGTGCGTGATGTCGCGGAATACCTTGCTGTAGTAAAAGGCACATCGCTGGAAACCCTCGCCGCCGCCACGACAGAAAACTTCTCCCGCTTGTTTCACATCGATCCGGTTCGGTTGACCGCTGCGCAATAGTGGCTGAGAATAGCCGAGTTTTTTTTACCCGCGTAATTAATAGCGCTTCATAATCCCCTTGATCAGGTTTTTCCTCTTCATGGGGACGTGCTTTTTAGCGATATATCACAGGAAAGTGCAATATCTGTTCGATCTCAGCCTGTTGGCTTGTGGAAACGTGATAGCAATCAAACATTGTGAACGCTATTTATTTTACTCTGCGTAAAAATTAAAGGGGGCTAAGACACCCCAACTCGCAAGGGCCATCCTCCCCGCCTTTGCTTATAGATGAAGTATCAGAAGTAAAAGCACTATTACTCAGGAGCACACTCAATTATGTTCAAGAATGCATTCGCAAACCTGCAAAAAGTAGGTAAGTCGCTAATGCTGCCCGTATCCGTACTCCCTATCGCAGGTATTCTGCTGGGTGTCGGTTCGGCCAATTTTAGCTGGTTGCCTACAATTGTCTCCAGCGTCATGGCACAGGCCGGTGATTCGGTATTTGCTAACATGCCGCTGATTTTTGCTATTGGTGTTGCCTTGGGCTTCACCAATAACGACGGTGTTTCCGCACTGGCGGCGGTGGTAGCTTATGGCATCATGGTGAAAACCATGGCTGCGATTGCACCGCTGGTTCTTAATCTACCGGCTGCCGAGATTACCGCGAAGCATCTGGCGGATACCGGTGTTCTAGGCGGGATCATTGCCGGTGCGATTGCCGCGTATATGTTTAATCGCTTCTACCGCATTCAACTGCCTGAGTATCTGGGCTTCTTTGCCGGTAAACGTTTTGTGCCGATTATTTCCGGTCTGACGGCGATCGTTACCGGCGCGGTACTGTCTTTCATATGGCCACCGGTCGGTAGTGCTATCCAAACGTTTTCACATTGGGCAGCGAATGAGAACCCGATGTTGGCATTTGGTATCTACGGCGTTGTTGAACGTTCTCTGGTGCCGTTTGGTCTGCACCATATCTGGAATGTGCCTTTCCAGATGCAAGTAGGTGAGTTTACCAATGCTGCTGGCCAGGTTTTCCACGGCGATATCCCGCGTTACATTGCCGGTGACCCGACTGCGGGTAAATTGTCTGGCGGCTTCCTGTTTAAAATGTACGGTCTGCCAGCGGCGGCCATTGCTATCTGGCATTCTGCTAAACCAGAAAATCGCGCGAAAGTGGGCGGTATCATGGTCTCTGCGGCGCTGACCTCGTTCCTGACGGGTATCACTGAGCCGATTGAGTTCTCATTCATGTTTGTTGCGCCGATCCTGTACGTAATCCATGCGATTCTGGCGGGTCTGGCGTTCCCAATCTGTATCCTGTTGGGTATGCGTGATGGTACCAGCTTCTCTCATGGTTTAATCGACTTCGTGGTACTGAGCGGCAACGGTAGCAATCTGTGGCTGTTCCCGATTGTAGGTCTGTGCTATGCGCTGATTTACTACACCATCTTCCGCGTTCTGATTGCCAAGCTGAATCTGAAAACACCAGGCCGTGAAGACAGCTCATCTGAGCAAACGTCGCAAGACAGCACTGAAATGGCGGCTGCTCTGGTTAGCGCATTTGGTGGTAAAGAAAACATTACTAACCTTGACGCGTGCATCACCCGTCTGCGCGTTAGCGTAGGCGATGTGGCTAAAGTTGATCAGGCTGGCCTGAAAAAACTGGGTGCAGCCGGTGTGGTTGTGGCCGGTTCTGGCGTTCAGGCAATTTTCGGTACGAAATCCGATAACCTGAAAACCGATATGGACGACTACATCCGTAACCACTGATGCGTTGTTGGGGAGTTGCAGAAAGGGGCGAAAGCCCCTTTTTTTATGGTCGTCGCGAACGTGCGTTTTTCGCTATAAGGCTGACGTGTTTCTTATTTTCCTGCGTGTCGTATTTTGACCATCTGCGCCGGAAATAGATAAAGAAGGTTGAAAGAAATAGAATATGTCACTCATACTGCCTACATGACGTCGTTCAACGCCAGCTTCAACAAGGAAATCAATCATGGCTGAAGAAACCATTTTTAGTAAAATCATTCGCCGGGAAATTCCTGCCGATATCGTGTATCAGGATGAACTGGTCACCGCTTTCCGTGATATTGCGCCCCGCACGCCAACGCATATTCTGATTATCCCGAATGTATTAATCCCAACCGTTAACGACACTGCGCCAGAGCATGAAGCAGCACTGGGACGCATGATAACGGTAGCGGGTAAGATTGCGCAGCAGGAAGGAATTGCAGAGGACGGCTATCGCCTGATTATTAACTGCAACCGACACGGCGGGCAGGAGGTTTATCACATCCACATGCATTTGGTTGGCGGTCGTGCATTGGGGCCTTTGCTGGCGGATTAAGTTAGACAATCAGGTGAGAAAATCCTCATGCGAGAAAACCATGCGTAATCCGATGCTTTTTCTGTCCGCATGCCTGCTGGCAGGGCTGTTGGCGGGCTGTAATGCGCCAAAGGTGCTGACCATCAATGAGCGGCAAACGCTGGTATTGGATGCCCCCGTGCTGTCAGCCGGTATTACGGCGGGGAATCCGTCGCTGGATTCAGAAAATGGCCGGTTACGTGCGTCTTCTGTCGTTAGCAACGATGCCTCAAACGCGGTAACCGTGCATTATCGTTTCTATTGGTATGATGAAAACGGGCTGGACGTACTGCCTTTTGAAGAGGTGCAGTCCCTTGAAATCCCGCCACAGACGGAAATGACGGTTTTTTCAACGCGCAGTAGTCCCAATGCGCGTCAGGTCCGTCTTCATCTGTTTTTGTAATGGTGTGCTGAGAGATAAAATATGAAAAAGTATCTAGGGGTGATACTGGCGGCATTGGTACTGACAGGGTGCCCTAGTCGTCCGCCAGAGCCAACCGAACCGCTTGCAACTATTGAACCGGTTGAGCCGCAAGTGCCGAGTACGACAACGCCGCCACCGGGGGAATCGGTACCGCAACCGCCTAAAATCCAGACGTTGAACTGGGAAGCCAGCATTAACCCGCTGGTGGCGCAGATGTTGAAAGCCGATGGTGTCACGCCGGGCAGCATACTGTTGGTGGATAGCGTGAAAAACAGTACCAATGGCTCGCTGCCGATAGCGAAAGCAACAGGAGCGTTGTATAGCGCATTATCCTCCGGCAAGGCGTTTACGCTGGTGCCGCGTGAGCAGCTAGCCGCCGCGAAGCAAACGTTGGGTCTGTCGGTTGATGACAGCTTAGGTTCGCGCAGCAAGGCGATTGGTCTGGCGCGCTATGTTAGTGCGCAGTATGTGCTGTACAGCGATGTCAGTGGTGATGTAAAAGCGCCGCAGCTCGACATGCAGTTGATGTTGGTGCAGACCGGTGAAATTGTGTGGTCTGGCAATGGCGCTGTCCAGAATTAAGCAGGCGGGCATCCAGCAACAACTGACGGCGACGATCCAGAAACATTTCCCGGCAGTGGCGATGGACGATATTCGCTTTGAACTGGTTGGTGGGCTGAGTAGTAAAAGTTGGCGTATCCGTGGGCCTGGCATCGAGTGGCTTGCGCGACAACAGTCGCCAACGGAGCGAAAAATGGGCGTCGATCGCCAGCGAGAGTTTGCTCTGCTGCGACAGATGTCAGCGATAGGGCTTGCGCCACGGCCACTGCTGTGGCGCGATGACTGGTTGATTGTCGAATGGGCGCCGGGACGCGTTGCTACACCTGATGAGTTCCTGATGATGCTGGTTAATGGCGAAGTGGCGGGTATATTGTCTCAGCTTCATCGCCTGCCATGCTGTGGCTATCTTATCGATCTCAAAACGTTATTTGCTCAACACTGGCAGTTGATGGATCCACGCCGTCGTTCGCCTGCGCTGTTGCGTGCTCACCATTATTTTCAACGTACCGCGTTACCCACGCCTTTGGCGCTGGCTCCCCTTCATCTGGATGTGCATGCGGAGAATCTGTTGATTACGCAGCAAGGCACGATGCTCATTGACTGGGAATACGCCTCAGACGGCGATATCGCCTTTGAGCTGGCGTTCATTGTGCGAGCCAGTCAGATGGAAAGCGTAGCGCAAACGCATTTTCTACGGAGCTATCAGCAGCATCGGCGAGGGTTTTCCGTGAGCTGCCTTCAGCAACAGATGATGCGGTGGTTCCCCTGGGTCGATTATCTGGTATTGATGTGGTTTGAAATTCGCTGGCAGCAAACGAAGAACCCCGAATTTTTAGCGGAAATCCCCGCACTCTATCAGCGGCTACAACTGGGCCATCGGCTACGACCGGGCTGAAGGCCTGATTTTGTGGTAGTGACTATTTTACTCAGCAGTACACTCTAAAGAATGAGGTTTTTGTGGGTCCGGTAATGTTAGATGTCGCCAGCTATGAGCTGGATGCAGAAGATCGTGATGTATTGGAACATCCGCTGGTTGGCGGCGTTATTCTGTTCACCCGTAATTTTCATGATGCGGCGCAGTTACGTGAATTAGTGCGCCAAATCCGCGCGGCATCGCGCGAACGTCTCGTGGTTTCTGTGGATCAGGAAGGTGGACGCGTTCAGCGTTTTCGTGATGGATTTACCCGTTTGCCTGCCGCGCAGGCATTTGCTGCATTAAATAGCCTGTCGGAGGCACATCGGTTGGCGGAAGAGGGCGGCTGGCTGATGGCGGCAGAAATGATCGCGATGGATATCGACATCAGCTTTGCACCTGTTCTGGATATTGGTCACCAGAGCGCGGCGATTGGTGAGCGTTCGTTTCACGAACAGCCAGAAACGGCGTTAGCGGTAGCGCAGAGTTTTATTCGCGGTATGCACAGCGCAGGTATGAAGGTTACGGGTAAGCACTTTCCTGGTCACGGTGCGGTCAGTGCCGATTCACATAAAGAAACGCCGCACGATCCGCGTCCGCTTGCGGAGATTCGTGCACACGATATGCTGATTTTTAAAGAACTGATCCAGCGTCAGCAGTTGGATGCGATCATGCCTGCTCATGTGATTTATACGCAAGCCGATCCGCGTCCGGCTAGCGGTTCTCCTTACTGGCTTAAAACAGTACTGCGCGAAGAGCTGGGTTTTGATGGCATCATTTTCTCTGACGATCTTTCGATGGAAGGCGCAGCCGTGATGGGAAGCTACCCTGAACGGGCGCAAGCCGCGTTGCAGGCGGGCTGTGACATGATTCTGGTCTGTAATCATCGCGAAGGAGCCATCAGCGTGTTGGATAACCTGTCCCCGGTCAAAGCAGATCAACTGACGCGCTTATATCATCAGGGCTCGTTTTCTCGTCGAGAACTTCTGGATTCGTCGCGCTGGAAGCAGGCAAATCAGGCGCTGACCTTACTCAGTGAGCGCTGGCAGGCGCATATACACTAAATAATTCGAGTTGCGCGACAAATCGGTTCGAGACCGATTTGAACCGCGCTAGCGCTGGCCCGAAGGGTGAGGCTCATTTATGAGGCTCATTAATCCCTAGGAGCTTACTTAGGTAAGTGACTGGAGTGAGTAAGGACGCCAATTTGAACGCCGCTTGCGGCGGCCCTTCAGGGCGAGGCTCAGAGATGAGCCGAGTATTGCTAACGCACAAGCAGCTTGAAGTATGACGGGTATAAAAATGGCGAGAAATAGGCAACCCAGTTAGTGGTGAGGATAAAAAATGATTATCTATTTACACGGTTTTGACTCGACTAGCCCCGGTAACCATGAAAAAGTCTTGCAGCTTCAGTTTATCGATGAAGATGTACGGTTGATTAGCTACAGCACGCTGCACCCGCGTCATGACATGCAACATCTGCTAAAGCAGGTCGATAAGATGATCCAGCATTCTGATGACGATCGTTCACTAATCTGTGGCGTGGGGTTGGGTGGTTTTTGGGCCGAACGGGTCGGTTTCCTGTGTGATATACGACAAGTCATCGTCAATCCAAACCTTTTCCCGCAGGAAAACATGAACGGGAAAATTGATCGACCCGAAGAGTATCTGGATATCGCCACGAAGTGTGTCGCGAATTTTCGTGAAAAGAACCGCGATCGTTGCATGGTCATGCTTTCCCGTCAGGATGAGATGCTCGACAGCCAGCGCAGTGCACAGGCGTTGGGAGAATATTATGAGATTGTTTGGGACGATATCCAGACGCATAAATTCAAAAGCATCTCTCCCCATTTACAGCGGATAAAAGCCTTCAAAACGCTGGGTTGAGCCTGTGCTCGTGGTGGCTTGTTAATCGCTACCGGCTTTCCTTCTGATGCCCTTGTTTGAGGGGATCAGGGGAATGGTGCAATTTATTTACTTTCCTTAGTTCGTATGCCAACGCATGTGCATACTATTCTGCATTCTTTCGCCACACAGACTTCCGCTAATTCACTGAAATAAAGATGAAATTTTCTCGGTAAAAACCTGCAAAGCAAAATAAATTGATATATATCAATTTTGGTATGACCAAATAACCCAGCGTGCTATTCTTGCAGCAGATATCAGGCTTAACTTACGCGAACCCTATGTTATATAAGGATATTATTTTTTACTCTTTATTAACGATTGGTTCACATTTTAGGGGGTCATTTTGACATCACCAACCAAAAAAATTGTCATTGTCGGCGGGGGAGCTGGCGGACTTGAACTTGCCACAAGTTTAGGCCACAAGTTAGGACGCAAGAAAAAAGCGGAGATTACGCTGGTGGATCGTAACCACAGCCACCTGTGGAAACCGCTGCTGCACGAAGTGGCGACCGGCTCGCTGGACGATGATATGGATGCGCTGAGCTATCTGGCGCACGCACGAAATCACGGTTTCCAGTTCCAACTGGGCATGCTGACGGATATCGATCGCGAGCAGCAGAAGATTCAACTGGCTGAAGTGTGTGATGAGCAAGGCGATGTACTGGTCGCGGCGCGTCGCATTCAGTATGACATTCTGGTGGTGGCGTTAGGCAGTGCCTCAAATGACTTCGGCACGCCGGGCGTGAAAGATCACTGTATTTTCCTGGATAACCCAAAGCAAGCCCGTCGCTTCCATAATGAAATGCTGAATTTGTTCCTCAAGTTCACCGCAAATCAGGACGAAAAAGAGCGCGTAAATATTGCGATTGTGGGCGGTGGGGCGACGGGAGTCGAGCTGTCTGCGGAATTGCATAATGCGGTGAAACAACTGCACAGCTATGGCTTTGACGGACTGGATAACCAAACGCTGAATGTGACGCTGGTGGAAGCGGGTGAACGTATTTTGCCTGCGCTGCCGCCGCGTATTTCAGCAGCAGCGCATCAGGAGCTGAACAACATTGGCGTTCGCGTGCTGACGAAAACCATGGTAACCAGCGCGGACAGTGGCGGTCTGAATACGAAGGACGGTGAATTTATCGACGCCGACCTGATGGTTTGGGCGGCAGGGATCAAAGCACCGGATGCAATGAAAGACATTGCGGGTCTGGAAACGAACCGGATCAATCAGCTTGTCGTTGAACCCACGTTGCAGACGACGCGCGATCCTAATATTTTCGCTATCGGCGACTGTGCATCCTGCCCGCAGGAAAGCGGCGGCTTTGTGCCACCGCGCGCGCAAGCGGCTCATCAGATGGCATCACGCTGTCACAGCAACATCATCGCGCTGCTGAACGGACAAACGCTGAAACCTTACGTCTACAAAGATCACGGTTCGCTGGTCTCGCTGTCTAAATTCAGTACGGTAGGTAGCCTGATGGGGAACCTGATGCGGGGTTCCGTGATGGTCGAAGGGCGGATTGCTCGCTTCGTTTACATCTCACTCTATCGCATGCACCAGGTCGCCCTGCATGGCTATGTGAAGACGGGTTTGATGATGCTGGTAGGTGGTATCAACCGGGTGATACGCCCGCGCCTCAAATTGCATTAACCCGCAACGACTGACATCCTTCTGCTACGGGCGTGAACGCGATTTCACGCCCGTATTCTTTTTATCATCGGCCTGCTTTGGTTCTTGGAAAATAGCCGCCTTTTCGTCAACGTATTACCAGTGCCGCCCCTGAGCCGTTCCTCTCTTCGCCATGCCATTAAGCACCTTCTTGAAGTAACAGTATAAAATATCGTCCTATTAGCAATTCCAGTTAAGATAATTCCCAAATGACGGTTGTATGTTACGAATCTGACACTTTTGGTAAGTTAGTCTTATTGCGAGAATGTGAAACATTGTGCAGACTTTCCACTGTTTACAGATGGCGTAGCACGCACGCCGAAAATTCTGAATGTTGTTATTCAGGAGGAACCGTCGGATTCATCGCGTTAAACGCGAGCTGGCGTAAGACAAGATTACGGCAGGATTGCAGATGGGGAATGCGTGAGAATAGATTTGGGAGGTATCCTGTGAACAAATCAATGTTAGCGGGTGTAGGTATTGGTGTGGCTGCGGCATTGGGTGTGGCTGCGGTGGCGAGTATGGACGTTTTTTCGTCTAAACCTCAGTATGCACAGGTGCTAACGGCAACGCCTATTAAAGAAACGGTCAAAACGCCTCGCCAAGAGTGTCGTAACGTAAACGTGACTCATCGTCGTCCGGTGCAGGATGAAAACCAGATTGCCGGATCGGTACTGGGTGCCGTGGCGGGTGGTGTTCTGGGGCATCAGTTCGGTGGCGGGCGCGGTAAAGATGTCGCGACGGTAGCGGGGGCGCTGGCAGGTGGCTACGCGGGTAACCGTGTACAAAGCGGCATGCAGGAAAATGATACGTACACGACACAGCAGCAGCGTTGTCAGACGGTGTACGACAAATCACAAAAAGTTTTAGGTTATGATGTCACCTATAAAATCGGCGACCAGCAGGGTAAAATCCGTATGGATCGCGATCCAGGCACACAAATTCCAGTGGATAGAAACGGCCAATTAGTTCTGAATCAACAGAGCTGATTTACCCCAACATCTACGTTTTTGCGCTGACACCATCTCTAAAAACCGCGAGCCGCCTGAAGAAGGTGCTCGCGGTTTTTTTCATTCGACGACCTTCCGCTGTTCAGCCAACCTGATATTTACCGATAACAGCAAGGCGGTAGCAGTAAATCCACCTGCCAGCCAAAGCGTCGTGATAAGACCTGAGCTATCTACGATCTGACCGCCTACCCATGATCCAAACGCGATGCCAATATTGAAAACGCCAACATACAGTGCGGAAGCGACCTCTACAGTGTGTGGTGCAGCCTTCATCATCCATGTCATCAAACCAACGGATACACCGCCATAGGCCAGTCCCCAGACTAGCAGCGCCACGCCGCCACCGACAGGCGAGTCCCCGAGGGTCAGGAATAATATCGGGGTCAACAGCAGCCCGAAAGCAATCATCGTCAAGGTTAACCCCGTGCGCTGCGCCGCAATGATACCTGCCAGAAAATTGCCAACGATGCCTGCAATACCATAGGAAAACAGCAATGCGCTAATCCACTGTGTGTCAAATCCCGATAACGAGAGCAGCAGCGGGCGCACGAAGGTAAAGGCCGTGAAGTGTCCGGCTACCAACAACAGTGTCAGAATTAGTCCGACTTGTAGCTTACGGTTGGTCAGTTGCTCACCGAACTGGTACACGCTGGTTGAGCGGGCAACGGGCAGCGCCGGAATCACTGCAAGGTGAAGTATCAGTACCAACCCGCTAAACGCTGCCATGTAGCCAAACGCCCAGCGCCATCCTACGATGTCACCGATCAGGGCACCGAACGGTACACCCAGCACGGACGCTGCTGCGACGCCGCCGAAGATAATCGATGTCGCCAGGCCGATAGATGGCTCGGGAACGAGTCGTGCAGCCAGACCTCCGGCAATCGCCCAGATGCCACCCATACAGAAGCCGACAAGCACGCGTGCGCCCAACATCCAGCCGATATCTGGTGCCAGTGCCGAGGCGATATTGGCGACAACCAGCAGTGCCAGCAAGCCGCATAAAATCCTACGTCTATCTATACCGCCGGATGCGATCACCACCAGCGGGGCGAATAATGCGGCTAACAGTGCAGGGAGTGAAATCATCAGTCCTGCGGTTCCGGTAGAGGCATGTAGCGTGTCGGCAATAGGGGTCAGTAGACCGACCGGAAGCATTTCCGTTGTGACAACAGAGAAAGTCGCAAGACCGACCGCGGCGACGGCCAGCCAGTGACGCTGCGCAATAGCGCCTATCGGGATAGATGAAGATATATTCATGGTTCAATCCTTAACATGGGAAAAGGTTGGATGACCGTCAAGCGGCATGGGGAAGGGAGGAAGCATGTGCTCGCAAACGCTGATGTCCCCAAATCGCGACCAGTAGCACCAAAACGCCAGCGCATAGCGCAACGGCGAACCCAGCACGCGATCCACCCCCATCCACGACGTGACCCGATACCGCAGCGCCCAGCGCCACACCGATATTTAGCCCTGCCAACAACCAGGTCATACCTTCAGTCAAGCAGTGTTCAGGCACCAAACGTTCGACTAGCGACATTGCCACGATCATGGTGGGAGCGAAGAACAGTCCGGCGATCAGTACGGCCGCAGCCAGTGTGGGAATGCTGCCAACCAGCAGCAGAGGTAGCGTGGTTGCTGCCGTTGCCAAACCGCCGAGTAATAGCAGGCGATGCAGTGGCGTTCGTAGCTTGAGGGCACCGAACAGCAGGCCAGCCAGACAAGAACCGAGCGCATAAGCTGACAAAATCAGACTGGCCGCAGCCGGTTGGCCACGCTGTTCTGCGAAGGCCACGCTGACGATATCCACGGTGCCAACGATGATGCCCATCGCTAGCATCAGCAGCGTCAGCAGGCGCACGTTTGCCTGCTTGATCACTGCTCCTGAGTGAGCCGTGCTGACATCCCGTTTTTCTACCGGTGGTTCGGTGCTGCGTTGGGTAACCAGTGTAAACACGCCAACAATCAGCAATAGCGCTGCTGCCAGCGGGCCTGCCTGAGGAAACACCGCGACGGACAGCCCGACAGCTAGCGGAGGTCCGGTGATAAAGGTGGCTTCATCGAGTACCGTCTCCAGCGAGTAAGCGGTTTGCAAGCGAGGCAGCCCGCGATAGATGGCCGTCCAGCGAGCCCTCACCATCGCTGACATGCTGGGCATGAAACCTGCCAGTAAAGCACCGATGAATAAGGTCCAGTCAGGTGCCTGCCTCCAGGAACTGGCAAGCAGAAGCAGTATGCCGATCGCGCTGATTATCGTTGCCAATGGCAGTATGCGACCTTGCCCATGTCGATCTACCAGACGGGAGGTCTGTGGTGACAGCAGGGCGTAGGTGAGTACAAAAGTGGCAGATACTGCTCCCGCCAGCGCATAGCTGCCGCGCAGTTGCGACAGCATGGTGATAATCCCGATACCTGTCATGGGCAGCGGAATTCGCGCCAACAAGCCAGCCAGCGCAAAACCTCTGGTGCCAGGGGCGGCGAAAAGTTCTCGATAAGGATTGAGCATCTTGTTCTCCAAAGTGAATCCACTTGCCACCACCTCACGGTACAGCGACAATACATACAGAGCGTATGAATAAAAGCATATATTCATACGGAGTGAATGTAAATAATCATACGATGTGTATGTAAGGATGTGCCGATGGTTCGTCGTACCCGTGCTGAAATGGAAGAAACACGCGCTACACTGTTGGCGACTGCTCGTAAGGTCTTCAGCGAACGCGGCTATGCCGATACCTCAATGGACGATCTCACTGCGCAGGCGAGCCTGACCCGTGGGGCGCTTTATCATCACTTCGGTGACAAGAAAGGATTGTTGGCGGCCGTGGTGGAACAGATCGATGCCGAGATGGATGAGCGACTGCAAGCGATCTCCGATACTGCCGAAGATGACTGGGAAGGTTTCTGTTGTCGCTGCCGTGCCTATCTGGAAATGGCGCTGGAACCGGAAATTCAGCGTATCGTGCTGCGTGATGCGCGGGCTGCACTGGGTGGTGCATCGCCGGATTCACAACGGCATTGCGTGGAGTCGATGCAGCGGCTGATCGATAACCTCATACGCCAAGGCGCGGTGGCTGAAGCCGATCCACAGGCGCTGGCATCGTTAATCTACGGTAGTCTGGCCGAAGCGGCGTTTTGGATCGCGGAGGGAGAGGATGGTTCTGCGCGGCTGGCACAAGGCGTTGCCGCGCTGGAGTTGCTGCTGCGTGGGTTGTTGGTCAAGCCGCCGCAGTTAATAAAATCATAGTTATACGAGACGCATGGCTTACGTCCCGTATTTGACTTAACGGCGAAAAATTATCTCTGCCCAGCGCGCCAGTCCGGCGGTAACGGAGCCAAAATCATTGCCGCTGGCGATAGGAATATCAGGCAGCAACTGCTGAATCGCCTGACGCAGCAAAGGCGATTTTGCGCTACCGCCGGTCAGGTAGATCACTTCTGGTCGGGTCTGGCTGGTTTCTAACGCCAGTGTTACCTGTTGCTGAATACGTGTGAGCGGATTATCAATCGCGGCGTTAAGTTCATCGGCATGAATGCGCGTTGCCAGACCGGATTCGATAAAGTGCAAATCGGCGGCCGTTTCAACTTGGTTGGAAAGCGCAATTTTGCTCTCTTCCGCCAGTTGGATCAGACGGTAGCTCAGGCGCTGTTGCCACACGGTCAGCAACCTTTTTACTAATTCGGGTTGGCGCGCATCGCGGATCATTTCGTTAATTAATGCGCGGCTGGCGGTGCTATGGAACTCTTTTTGCGCCGGAATATCGTTAATCGCGACCGCATTCCACCAGGTCATGATCGGCAGAGCGATGCCTTTCTCCGACTCGCTATTCATGCCAAGCAGCGGCATGAGCTGTTTGAACGCAAGCATGATGTCCAGATCGTTACCGCCAACGCGGCAGCCGCTATGCCCTAAGAGACTTTGCGAACGTTCGTGCTGCTTATGCCACTTCGGCCCCATCAGCAACATGGAACAGTCGGTGGTTCCGCCGCCGATATCCACGACGAGCACGCGCGTTTCTTTCGTCAGTGTGGATTCGAAGTCCAGCCCGGCAGCCACGGGTTCAAACTGAAAGACGACGTCTTTAAACCCTGCACGGTGTGCGGCACGATCTAAAATTCCTTGTGCCTGCTGGTTGGCTTCTTCGCCGCCGATACTTTGAAAGTTAATCGGACGACCGATGACGGCCTGATGAATAGGCTGGTCAAGCTGGCTTTCTGCCTGTGTGCGGATATGCAGCATCATGGAGCAGACCAGATCTTCAAACAGCGCGATCTGCTGCGCTTTCAACCCGACGGCACCGAGGAAGGACTTCGGCGATTTGACGAACCACGTCTCTTCCGGGTCATCCATATAGTGACGTAACGCCTCGCGCCCGAATTTCACGCTATCGGGTTGCACGCGAATATCTTCTTCGCGGTTGTAGCTGATGGCGCGCTTCAGCAGCAGTGCGTTCTCGCCCTCGGCATTGACCTGATGATGTCGCCATAACCACTCGCTCACCGCTTCACGCACGGGCGCGCACAGCAGAGAAGAAAGATAAGGCGAGCCATTTTCCAGCGCCAGGAGTCGTGGTGCCCCTGCATCCATAACCGCCACTGAACAGTTGGCTGTACCGTAGTCAAAACCGATAAACATAGTGAGGTCCATGCCATAAAAATTTCCGGGAGACATTTTTAACGTCGCACCCGCGACGGCCCGGAAAGGAGGCCGCCAAGGATGGCGGACCATAAAAAGGGTGGCGACTTTACTGCGTTACGACGGTGCTTGTAAAGGTGGATGAAGTGGAAGAGACATGTTTGCTGATGAGACGGGAACCTGAAGGTTCCCGTTTATGTCGAAAGCAAGTTACGCCGCCAGCGTATGCTGTGCCATGTTCTGTAGCAGCGAACCGATAAACTCGATGCGCTGCGGACGATCGCTCAAATCCTTCATGAATTTCAGCCGGGTTGGGCCATCAAGACGGTAGGTGCCTGGGTCGCGCTGCAACAGGCCGATGAGATGAGACGGATCGACGCGATTTTGCTCGCCAAATTCGATAAATCCACCTTTCTCGTTTCCTTCAATACGGCGAATACCCAGCGCCTGCGCCTGCTGGCGCAGGGCGGCAATCTGCAACAGATGTCGGCTTGCATCGGGAAGGAGACCGAAGCGATCGATCAGCTCTACTTTCAGCTCATCCAGTTCGACCGTGTTTTTCGCACTGGCAATACGTTTGTATAGCGACAGGCGCGTATTGACGTCGGGGATGAAATCGTCGGGCAGAAGGGCAGGCAACCGTAGCTCGACGTCGGTCTGGCTATTGATCAGATCTTCCAGCGACGGCTCCCGACCGGCTTTCAGAGCGTCTACGGCGCTTTCCAACAGTTCCATATACAGTGAGAAACCGACGCTGGTCATCTGCCCACTCTGATCGTCCCCGAGCAGTTCGCCCGCGCCGCGAATTTCCAGATCGTGCGTTGCCAGCGCAAAACCGGCACCGAGGTCTTCTAATGAGGCGATCGCTTCCAGACGTTTCTGTGCATCGGTGCTCATCGCTTTAGGGTTCGGTGTCAACAGATAGGCATAAGCCTGATGGTGAGAACGCCCCACGCGACCGCGTAGTTGGTGCAACTGTGCCAGACCGAAGTGATCGGCGCGCTCAATGATGATGGTGTTGGCGCTTGGTATGTCGATCCCGGTTTCGATGATGGTGGTACATACCAGCACGTTAAAACGCTGGTGATGGAAGTCGTTCATCACCCGTTCCAATTCACGTTCACGCATCTGGCCGTGGCCGATAGCAATGCGTGCTTCCGGCACCAGTTCCGCCAACCGTTGAGTGGCTTTCTCGATATTTTCGACGTCGTTATAGAGGTAGTACACCTGCCCACCGCGCAGCGTCTCACGAAGAATGGCTTCACGTACCATCAGATTGTCATATTCGCGCACGAACGTTTTCACCGCCAGACGACGGGCGGGAGGCGTGGCAATAATCGACAGATCGCGCATGCCGCTCATTGCCATGTTGAGCGTTCGTGGAATCGGCGTAGCGGTCAGCGTCAGGATATCAACATCCGCGCGCATCGCTTTGATGCGCTCTTTGTGACGCACGCCGAAGCGGTGTTCTTCGTCGACAATCAGCAGCCCTAAATCGCGCCAGCGTACATCACTCTGCAACAGTTTATGGGTGCCGATCAGAATATCGACTTTACCTTCCTGCGTTTCTTCCAGCACCTGTGTTTGCTCGCGCGCACTGCGGAAGCGGGAGATCATTTCAATCTTCACCGGCCAGTTGGCAAAACGATCGCGGAAATTGTCAAAATGCTGCTGCGCCAACAGCGTCGTCGGCACCAGAACCGCAACCTGCTTATGGTTTTCAACCGCCAAAAATGCAGCACGCATCGCTACTTCGGTTTTACCAAAGCCGACATCGCCACACACCAGACGATCCATCGCCAACGGCTGGCACATATCGCTCAGTACGGCGTTGATGGCCTGCGCCTGATCGGGCGTGGTTTCGAAAGGGAAACTTTCGCAGAAAAGCTGGTACTGCGTTTTGTCGTGCTTAAAGGCAAAGCCGCTCTTTGCTGCGCGCTGCGCATAAATATCCAGCAGCTCGGCGGCGACATCGCGCACTCTTTCCGCCGCTTTTTGCCGCGCACGCGACCACGCTTCACCCCCCAGTTTGTGCAGCGGCGCATTTTCATCGGCACCGCCAGCATAGCGGCTGATCAAATGCAGTGAGGAAACGGGGACGTACAGCTTGTCTTCACCCGCATAGGTCAAAATCAGGTATTCGGCCTTGATGCCGCCCGCTTCCAGCGTGGTCAGCCCGACATAGCGGCCAACGCCGTGTTCGAGGTGAACGACCGGCTGCCCAGGCCGGAGTTCTGCCAGGTTGCGGATCAGCGTATCGGTATTAATCGTGCGGCGACTATCCTGACGGCGGCGGCTGACGCGTTCACCCAACAGATCGCTTTCGCAGATCAGGGCACGCTGGCGTAGCGTGTCGATGAAGCCGTGTTCGCTGGCACCAATGATCAGATAAGTACCACGTCCCTGTGCCTGCTCTAGCGTATTGATGAGCTTAGGGTTCAGCTTGATGCGTGCCAGCAGCTCTTGTAGCGTTTCACGTCGACCTTCGCTCTCAACAGAAAAAACGATCTGGCCGTCGAACTGTTCGATAAAACGGCGCAGTGCATCCAGCGGCGATTTCTGCTGGTGTTGAACCGCCAGATCCGGCAGCGGCAGATAGGCCAGATTCACGTTGGCGGCTTTTTCCGGCAGCGAATCGGTTCTTAACTGTACGCGTGGCCACGCTTTCAGCTCGGTGAACAACCCGTCGACGCGCAGCCAGAGGGAATCCGACGGCAGCAGCGGGCGCATGGGATCGACACGGCGGCTTTCAAAGCGCTGCTGAATATCCTGCCAGAAGCGCTCAGCGCTCTGTTCAATATTGCCCGTGTTGACGATCAGCGTGTTGTTCGGGAAGTAGCTGAATAGCGACGGCAGCGGCTCACTGAAGAATAGCGGCTGCCAGTATTCGATCCCAGCGGGCCAGACGCCTTTGCTGACCTGTTGATAAATGTGCTCGGCATCGCGTCGTACCTCGAACTGTTCGCGCCACTGGCTGCGGAAAAGCTCGATTGCCGTTTTGTCGGTTGGGAACTCATGCGCAGGCAGCAGATTAATGTGCGGCACTTCATTTAGCGTTCGCTGTGTATCCACATCGAACAGGCGCAGACTGTCGATCTCATCGTCGAAGAAATCGATACGATAGGGCTCTTCACTCCCCATTGGGAACAGGTCCAGCAGCGCACCGCGCGTGGCATATTCGCCGTGCTCCATCACCTGATCGACACTACGGTAGCCCGCCTGCTCCAACTGCGAACGCAGCTTATCGCGCGCGAGGCGCTGGCCTTTTTTCAACACCAGCGCATGACCGTGCAGGAAACTGTGTGGACAAACGCGTTGCATCAGCGTGTTGACCGGCAGAATCAGAACGCCGCGCGTCATGTTGGGCAATTGATAGAGCGTGGAAAGGCGAGTTGAAATAATTTCCTGATGCGGAGAAAAGCTATCGTAGGGCAGCGTTTCCCAGTCAGGCAGCGTGGTGACGTGCTGGTCGGTAAATTGCTGAATTTCATCACGCAATCGCAGGGCGTTTTGCATATCGGGAGCGATAAGCACCACCAGACCGGCGTGGCGTTCAACGATTTCTGCACATTCAACGGCGCAGGCAGCGCCGGTTAACTCGCCCAACAGGCGTTGCTCGCCCGCTTTGGGTGGCAACGAATAACGGTAATTTTCAGGCATCATCTGATTATCGGGTCTCGCCTCTCTGCATCCGGCCAAGAAAAAGCCGTAGAGTGAGGGTGTTAGGGTTCCATAAAGCAGTACTACCCTTTATTATCCTTGATCACTTTGCTTTGGCAACCTTATCCAGACGGATTTCATGTATCAACCTGTCGCTTTATTTATCGGTCTGCGCTACATGCGCGGGCGTGCATCAGACCGCTTCGGGCGGTTTGTCTCTTGGTTATCCGCTATTGGCATCACGCTGGGCGTGATGGCGCTGGTCACCGTGCTTTCCGTCATGAATGGCTTCGAGCGCGAACTGGAAGGCAATATTCTTGGCGTGATGCCCCAAGCTGTGATCTCTACGCCACAAGGTTCGCTGAACCCCGCGTTGATTCCTGCTTCCTCTTTAGACTCGCTGGATGGCGTGACGCGTATCGCGCCGTTGACCACGGGCGATGTGGTGCTGCAAAGCGCCCGCAGCGTCGCGGTCGGCGTGATGCTAGGGATTGACCCTGACGAAAAAGAGCCGCTATCGCGCTATCTGGTCAACGTCAAACAGCAGCAGCTTCAACCCGGTCAGTATCAAGCCATTTTGGGTGAGAAACTGGCCGATCAACTGGGCGTTAAAGCCGGCGATCAGGTGCGCATGATGGTGACGAGCGCCAGCCAACTGACGCCGATGGGGCGTATTCCCAGCCAGCGTATCTTCACCGTTGCAGGAACCTTTGCCGCCAACAGCGAGGTGGATAGCTATCAGCTATTGGTGAACCAGCAGGATGCCTCACGGCTGATGCGTTATCCGGCGAACCAGATTACCGGTTGGCGTTTGTGGCTGGAAAAGCCGCTATCAGTCGATACGCTGAGTACGCAAACGCTGCCGGAAGGCACGGTCTGGAAAGATTGGCGCGAGCGCAAAGGTGAGTTGTTTCAGGCCGTGCGCATGGAGAAAAACATGATGGGGCTGCTGCTCAGCCTGATCGTAGCCGTGGCCGCGTTCAATATTATTACCTCACTGGGTTTGCTGGTGATGGAAAAACAGGGAGAGGTCGCCATTCTGCAAACGCAGGGGCTGACTCAACGTCAGGTGATGGCGGTATTTATGGTGCAGGGGGGAAGCGCTGGCGTGGTTGGCGCGTTGTTAGGAGCATTGCTGGGAGCGCTACTGGCCAGCCAACTGAATACGCTGATGCCCGTACTGGGCGTATTACTGGATGGTGCCGCGTTGCCAGTGGATATTGATCCCATGCAGGTGGTGACGATCGCTATTTCCGCGATGGTGATTGCCCTCTTATCGACACTTTACCCATCATGGCGCGCTGCCACCGTTCAACCCGCTGAGGCTTTACGTTATGAGTGATTTATCATTATTGCAGTGTACTAATCTGTCCAAGCGTTATCAGGACGGCAAGCTGTCTACCGACGTGCTGCGCGATGTCTCTTTTGAGATGAGCAGCGGCGAGATGATGGCGATAGTCGGAAGCTCTGGCTCGGGGAAAAGTACGTTGCTGCATGTGCTGGGCGGATTAGATACGCCAACGTCAGGCGAGGTTATCTTCAAAGGCCAACCGTTGAGCACGCTTTCGGCGGCGGCAAAAGCAGATTTGCGTAATCGCGAACTGGGCTTTATTTATCAATTCCATCACCTGCTGCCGGATTTCACCGCGCTGGAAAACGTGGCAATGCCGCTGCTGATTGGCAAAGTGCCGACTTCACAGGCACAGGATAAAGCACGCGAAATGTTGGCGGCCGTCGGGCTGGAAGCGCGTAGCCACCACCGTTCGTCCGAACTGTCTGGCGGTGAGCGGCAGCGTGTCGCGATTGCCAGAGCATTGGTCAACAGCCCGTCGCTGGTGCTGGCGGATGAACCGACCGGTAACCTCGATCAGCGCACGGCAGATACTATTTTTGAACTGCTGGGAGAACTGAACGTTCGTCAAGGCACCGCTTTTCTGGTGGTGACGCATGACCTGCAACTGGCTGGCCGACTGAACCGTCAACTGGAAATGCGTGACGGTCAACTGCAGCAGGAACTGACCTTGATGGGAGCACGGCAATGACCTTTCCTCCGCTCTCGTTGCTGATTGGCCTGCGATTTAGCCGTGGCCGTCGGCGCGGTGGCATGGTTTCGCTGATTTCGGTTATTTCAACGTTGGGTATCGCCCTCGGTGTGGCGGTGCTGATTCTTGGCCTGAGCGCGATGAATGGGTTTGAGCGCGAACTGAATAACCGCATTCTTGCGGTGGTGCCGCATGGTGAGATCGAGCCGGTTAATCAGCCTTTTGATGGCTGGCAGGACATCCTGCCTAAAATCGAGCAGGTGCCTGGCGTTGCCGCCGCTGCGCCTTATATCAATTTCACCGGGTTGTTGGAGAATGGCGCTAAGCTTCAGGCGATTCAGGTAAAAGGTGTCGATCCGCAGCAGGAAACACGCCTCAGCGCGTTACCCAACTATGTGCTTAATGATGCCTGGCAGCGGTTTCGCCCCGGTGAACAGCAGGTCATTATCGGTCAAGGTGTGGCGAAAACGCTGAATGTGGCGCAGGGCGATTGGGTCACGGTGATGATCCCGAACAGTGACCCAGAAATGAAGTTGATGCAGCCTAAACGCATCCGGCTGCACATAAGCGGTATTTTACAACTGAGCGGCCAGCTCGATCACGGTTTAGCGCTGATTCCGCTTGCGGATGCCCAGCAGTATCTGGACATGGGGCAGAGCGTGACGGGGATCGCCATCAAAGCCAACGATGTGTTCTCCGCCAATAAACTGGTGCGCGATGCGGGCAAAGTCACGAATGCCTATGTCTATATTCGCAGTTGGATTGGCACCTATGGTTATATGTATCGGGACATTCAGATGGTGAGAACCATCATGTATCTGGCGATGATCCTAGTGATCGGCGTGGCCTGTTTTAATATTGTTTCAACGCTGGTGATGGCGGTGAAAGATAAAAGTAGCGATATTGCTGTCTTGCGCACGCTGGGTGCGTCAGATGGGCTGATTCGGGCTATCTTTATTTGGTACGGGCTATTGGCCGGGTTGTTGGGCAGTGTGATAGGGGCGGTGGTCGGCGTGATCGCCACCTTGCAACTGACGCCGATTATTCGTGGTATTGAAGCCCTCATCGGTCATAAGCTGCTGTCTGGTGACATCTACTTTATTGATTTCCTGCCGTCGGAATTACATCTGATGGATGTGTTTATCGTATTGGGTACATCGCTAGTGCTGAGCCTGATTGCCAGTTGGTATCCGGCACGGCGCGCTAGTCGGATTGACCCAGCCCGCGTGTTGAGCGGACAGTAAGCCAAGCCAACGCACATGCGGCTTGAGATATGACGGGGATATTCCCTATCGTGTGGCACTGCGATCACACCCTAAGGAGCAGTCATGTACTACGGTTTTGACATGGGCGGCACGAAAGTTGAGCTGGGCGTGTTCGACGCTGAGCTGAATAAGGTGTGGCAAAAGCGGGTACCGACCCCGCGCAATAATTATGATGATTTGCTCACTACGCTGGTCGATCTGGTGCATGAGGCTGACGCACAGGTTGGTATGCAGGGAAGCGTGGGTATCGGCGTGCCGGGCATCCAGAATGAAAGCGGGGCGCTATTCACCGCCAACCTGCCTGCGACGATGGGAAAACCGCTGCGCATTGACTTGTCAGAGCGCTTGCAGCGCGACGTTCGTATCAGCAACGATGCCAACTGTTTTGTGCTGTCTGAAGCCTGGGACGCGGAGTTCCGTTCCTATCCTGTCGTGTTAGGGGTGATTTTGGGCACCGGGTTGGGCGGCGGGCTGGTGATTAACGGGCGTCCGGTGGACGGGCGCAACGGCATCGCGGGTGAGTTCGGCCATCTCCGCTTGCCGTCCGACGCATTGGATATCATCGGCGCGGATATTCCGCGCGTGAAGTGCGGCTGTGGGCAATCAGGCTGTATCGAGAATTATATTTCCGGTCGCGGTTTTGAATGGCTATACGAACATCTGTATGGTGAAACCCTACCCGCTGTCACTATCATCCGGCACTATCGTGGCGGAGAGGAAAAAGCGCGGGAATTTGTCGACCGCTTTATGGATTTGCTGGCGGCCTGTCTGGGCAATCTGCTGACCCTGTTCGATCCGCATTTGTTGGTATTGGGCGGTGGTTTGTCGAATTTTGACGAAATTTATCAGATTTTGCCGACGCGTCTTCCTGCGCGACTTTTACCGATTGCGAAGCTGCCACGTATAGAAAAAGCGCGTCATGGCGATGCGGGTGGTGTACGTGGCGCGGCATTGCTACACATAATGGATAACTAGCTGGAGAAAGTATGTATACGCGTCAACGATTAGGGCGTTTTCACAAGGGAAAGCGTATGCGGCAACAGCGTCTTCGGGCGCGTATTTTCCATCGTGATTATCTGGCAGCAAGCGAAGTGAAAAAACCGCGTGTTGTGGTACTGACGGGCGCAGGTATTTCGGCAGAGTCTGGCATTCGTACCTTTCGTGCCGCCGATGGCCTGTGGGAAGAACATCGAGTCGAGGATGTCGCGACGCCTGAAGGCTTTCAGCGTAATCCCGAACTGGTGCAGGAATTTTATAACGCCCGTCGTCGTCAGCTACAGCAGCCGGAAATTGTACCTAATGCCGCGCATCTGGCGTTGGCTAATCTGGAAGCGATGTTGGAAGACAACTTCCAACTGATCACACAGAACATCGATAACCTGCATGAACGTGCCGGCAGCCGGCGCGTCATCCATATGCACGGTGAGCTACTGAAAATACGCTGTAGCCAAAGTGGGCAGATTTTTGAGTGGACGGACGACCTCGCTGTCGGTGAACGTTGCCACTGCTGTCAATTTCCCGCGCCGTTACGCCCGCATGTGGTGTGGTTTGGTGAAATGCCGCTGCACATGGACAAAATTTACCATGCACTGTCGCAGGCTGATTACTTTATTGCGATTGGCACGTCGGGGCATGTCTATCCCGCTGCCGGTTTTGTCCATGAAGCCCACTCACACGGCGCCTATACGCTGGAGCTGAATCTGGAGCCTAGCCAGGTAGAAAGCCAGTTTGATGAAAAAATCTACGGCCCCGCGAGTACCGTGGTGCCCGAGTTTGTCGGTGCCTGGCTGACGCGTGGTCAAAGCATCAAGTTTTAACCGTCAGCAAAACGTGAAAACGTCATGAATCGTATGAAGATGACGTTTTCTTTTGCCGATCGTTGCCGCAACAACATTCGTCAAGCTGATCGAAGGGCAACATGGCGGCGTGGTTAAAGAAACAATATTCACTTTCGCTACAGTGAGCATGCGCAGCGGTTTCTGTCGGCGAGGCCGCCTGCGGCGGCTGTTGGCTGGCATGGCGTGACCGTGCTCCATGGAGAGATAAGGTTCGTCGGAAAAAGCCCAGCATAGCGTTACCTCACGGCGTCTTATAAAGACATATATGTTAATGAGAGTTATTCTCATCAATGTAAGCTAAGCGTAGTTGATAATTCGGTGATGGGGGAATGACAATTGTCAAAATGTATATACTCGTCATACTTCAAGTTGCATGTGCGTTGGCTGCGTTCACTCACCCGAATCACTTACTTGAGTAAGCTCATCGGGATTCCTTCCCTTGCCGCCTTCCTGAAACTTGAATTATTTAGAGTATAACCACCGTTGTTCTATTCGCCCGTCATGCTTCATCTTACAACGCCTTAGCACCGCCAATTATCCCCGTCAGAATGTCCGTCTTGCCTCTGCTGCCAGCGCTTTCAGATAATTCAGATCGCACAATTCCACCTGATGGCCTCGATAGGTAATGTGGCCCTGTCGCTTCCAGTCGGACATCAATCGACTCAATGTTTCACCACGCATCCCCAATGATGTGGCGAGTTGACCGCGGCTCACAGGTAATATCAGATGCTGAGTTTGTTGTATGTGGTGCTGGCGCAGCAGGTAATCTGCCAGACGCTGTGGCGCGGAACTGGAAGTCAGCCAGTCGATTTGGTTGATCGTCGAGTAGAGTTTTTTGCCCAGATAATTCAGTAAACGCAGCGCCAGCTCGGGGCGTTGCAAACAAAACTGGTGAATATCCTGCCGTGGGATCATGAGCGTGTGGCCATCGCTTTGTGCACGAATATTCATCGGGAAGCGGCCGTGATCCATAAATACCGCGGCAATAGCGACAAACTCACCGCGTTCAAACTGCCCGAAAATTTTCTCATCTCCGCCATAGGTATGGCGAAAAGCCTGTAATTTTCCCGTTTCAACCAGCAAACAGTGCTGCATTTTGTCGCCTTCGCGAAACAGAACGTCATCCTGTCGGAAAAACAGGCGCTCGCTTTTGGCCAATAGCTCACATACCACGTCGCTGGGTTCACCGCGCATCCAGTCATGCTGAAACAGCACGTCGCCGTATTCATCGGGCGATAGCGCCTTTTTGACAAATGTCATTTGCCCTCCCAGAGGCTGGTATTACCATCAAGCTAGTAAATGAAAATAATAATCACTTGCATGAATTCAGCAAGCAAAATCATGGCGCGCTGAATCGAAAATAGCGGAGCGTTTCTATGAAAGACAATACCCTTCCGGCGGCACAGGCGCTGGTTCTCCATGAATTGATTACTCCAACCGAACACGGTATCGCCAGTCGCGTGTTGGCCCGTACCGACGGTGGCAATGTTACGCTATTTGCCTTTGACCAAGGGCAGGGGTTGAGCGAACACAGTGCGCCTTATGATGCACTGGTTATGGTCCTCGAAGGTGAATTATTGCTGACGATCGGGGGTGAACCTGTCGTCGCGCAGCCTGGCTCGTTGGTACGTATGCCCGCCAATATCCCTCATGCCGTTGATGCACAGCAGTCGTCACGTATGTTGCTGACCATGCTGAAGACGCTGAAAACGCAGTAAATAGCGAGTGCGATAACACAGAATTAAGGAGTGACAGTATGAGCGATCATGAAGCAGGACATAAATTTTTAGCCCGCTTGGGGAAAAAGCGTTTGCGCCCCGGCGGCAGAAAGGCAACCGAATGGCTGCTCAGTCAAGCTGGGTTCCAGCAGGACAGCGTAGTACTGGAAGTTGCCTGCAATATGGGCACCACGGCGATGGAGATCGCGCGCCGTTTTGGCTGTCAGGTCATCGGTGCGGATATGGATAAAGTGGCGCTACAGAAGGCGCAGGAAAATGTGGCAGCGAACGGTTTGGCCTCGCAGGTCACGATTATGCAGGCAAATGCGCTGGAACTGCCGTTTCCCGATAACCACTTTGACGTGGTGATTAATGAAGCCATGCTGACGATGTATGCCGACAAGGCCAAGAGCCGCATTATTGCTGAATATTATCGCGTACTAAAGCCGGGCGGTCGCCTAATTACGCACGATATCATGCTGCTTTCCGAGAAGGACACCGGAGCATTGCAGGCGGTGGAACAGATGCATAAAGCGATCAACGTACACGCTCAGCCGATGCTGCGTGAGCGCTGGGTTACGCTGTTTCAGGAGTCTGGCTTTAGCAAGGTCAACTATGATAACGGCGCGATGACGCTACTGACGCCGCAAGGGCTGATTTATGATGAAGGCGTAGCGGGTGCGGCACGCATCGTAAAAAATGCGCTGAAAAAAGAAAATCGCAGCATGTTCTTCAACATGTTTCATACCTTCCGCCGTAATCGAAACCAGCTTAACTATATTGCGGTATGCAGCACCAAGTAACGGTCGTATTCATTTTGAATGCGTCGCGGTAGCAAGGAAAAAGCGTGTAAGGTAGGCGAAATCGTTTAACATACGTGACAACATTTAGAGATGCCTTGTGTGGTTGCAACCCTCACGGGGTGTTCTCTTGATTGCGCTTTTTATAGCGCTGAATTCCTTGTTACGGTGAACAATGCAGCCATTACCGCCGGGTGATATCACGCGAAAACACGCGATGCCGTTACCCCATTACAGCCAGCTAAAACAACAGCAGTGCAGACGCGATCGTCGAAGTCTGGCACTGCTGTTGGCGTTTCTTGTGCTCACGCTGGTTGTCAGTCTGTGCGCCGGGGAACGCTGGATTTGGCCGACGGCTTGGCTGGATGATGCCCAGCAACTCTTTGTCTGGCAGTTGCGTTTGCCCAGAACGCTGGCCGTGATGCTGGTGGGTGCCAGTTTGGCTATGTCTGGCACGGTCATGCAGGCCGTCTTTGATAATCCGCTGGCTGAACCGGGGCTGTTGGGTGTCGCGAACGGTGCAGGCGTCGCCTTAGTGTTGACGGTGCTGTTAGGGCAGGGGCTTTTACCCGTCTGGGTGTTAAGCCTGAGCGCCATTGCTGGTGCGCTACTGATTACCTTTCTGTTACTTCATTTTGCCCGCCGTCATATTTCCAATACCCGTTTGTTACTCATCGGCATTGCGCTCGGGATTATCTGTAGCGCGGTGATGACTTGGGCTGTCTATTTCAGTACCAGCCTCGATTTACGCCAATTGATGTACTGGATGATGGGCGGTTTCAGCGGCATCGACTGGCGACATGGGTGGCTGATGTTGGCGCTATTACCGTTGTTGCTATGGCTGAGCTGTCAAGGCACGGTACTGAATGGGCTGATGCTGGGCGAGATTCAGGCGCGTCAATTGGGTATACCGGTCTATCGCTGGCGCACGATCCTCGTGCTGGTCATGGGGATACAGGTTGGGTTGAGCGTGGCGCTGGCCGGTATCATCGCGTTTATTGGTTTGGTAATCCCCCACATGCTGCGGCTGTGCGGACTGACCGATCAGCGTTATTTATTGACCGGATGTGCGTTAGCCGGTGGCGGTGTTCTGCTGCTGGCAGATACGGTCGCTCGTGTTGCGCTGAGTTCAGCCGAGTTGCCGATAGGCGTGGTTACCGCTACGCTGGGATCGCCATGGTTTATCTGGCTGTTATTACGTAATCGACTCTAGCTCGTCTCTATTGCTGACGCTGCTGATTTCTACCAACAAAAGGATCGAAACGATGAGCACTGAAATCTACGCTATTCCGCTGACCACTATCGACGGGAAAGCGACAACGTTCGAAGCGTTTAAAGGGCAGGTTGCTTTAGTCGTCAACGTCGCCTCTCAATGCGGCCTGACTAAACAATATGACGCGTTGGAAAAACTCTACGAAACCTATCGTGACCAAGGTTTGGTTGTACTGGGATTCCCATCAAATGAATTTGCAGGTCAAGAACCGGGTTCGGAAGCAGAGATTCAGGAGTTCTGTCGTGGGACGTTTGGCGTTCAGTTCCCGATGTTCAGCAAGATTGAAGTGAACGGTGAGAACCGCCACCCGCTATATCAACTGTTAATTCGTCAGCAGCCGGAAGCCAATGGCACTTGGAAGAGTGATTTTTTTGCTCGCCTGGTGAATAAAGGCCGTAAGCCCAAGAATCCAGAAGATATCCTGTGGAATTTCGAGAAATTTCTGGTGGATCGCGACGGACGCGTGATTGAGCGTTTTTCGCCGGATATGTCGCCTGACCATGACACCATCGTGAAAGCGATAGAAGCGGCGTTGGCAAAATAATTGACTCAGCAGACTTCCCCAGTATTGCAACTGCGGCAGGCCAGCGTCTTGCCGCGGTTATCACCAACGACTGCGGAATGCCATCGCGGTGAACTGCTGCATATCATTGGCCCAAACGGTGCCGGAAAGAGCACGTTGCTGGCAAGAGTGGCTGGCTTATTGGTGGGTGAAGGTGAGATCCATCTGGCTGGCACTGTACTGTCGCAGTATACGGCGGCGGATTTAGCCGCACGACGCGCCTATCTGGCACAGCAGCAACCGCCGCTGGCGCTGATGCCGGTGTTTCAGTATTGGCAATTGCATCAACCACCGCTGGCTCAGGAATACGCAGTTGAAAAGGTGGTGCACTTTCTGGCTGAACGCCTGATGTTAACCGACAAGCTAGCGCGCCCGCTCATGCAGCTATCAGGCGGTGAGTGGCAGCGCGTTCGGCTGGTGGCCGCACTATTGCAGATTTGGCCGACGATCAACCCGCACGCGCGTTTGCTGCTGCTGGATGAACCGACCAACAGTCTGGATGTGGCTCAGCAGGTGGCGCTGGATTCGTTACTGAGCGAACTCTGTCGCTTGGGGATTGCCGTCGTGGTTTGCGCACACGATCTCAATCATAGCGCCCATCATGCGGATCGTGTGTGGCTACTGTCGGCGGGCGTTCTGGTGGCACAGGGCGAGACGGAGGATGTCATGCTGCCAGAAGTGCTATCTCCAGTGTTCGGCGTTGCGTTTCAGCGGCACGTGGTCGATGGCCGAAATTGGATTATCACCCGCAGCGCCTAACCTTTATCGTTAGAAAATAGGTGCCGCCAGAAAATAGGAAAAATCGCCTTTACTTGCCAGCTACCCTGATTAAACGCTAAATTAATCCAATACCTAGCATTTTCAAACGCCAGAGGTTTATGGCCTCGGCGGTTTTATGGTAATCGCGCATGATACGTTTACGACCTGGTTTGATCCTACGATACAGTTTGCTCCTCGCCAGCCTGATTTTGGTCGGCTGTAGCAGCAGTCGGCATAATAATCCGCCGCCGAATGCGCGTCTGAGCGATTCGATTATGGTGATGGTGCAGCTAAACGATCAACTGGGACAATGGTACCGAACGCCTTATCGTTATGGCGGTCTGGATCGTAATGGCGTTGATTGCTCCGGTTTTGTCTACCTGACGTTTCGCGATAAGTTTGGTATGCAGCTACCGCGCACCACGGAAGAACAAACTGAGCTGGGGGAGCGTATTGATCGTGATAATTTGCTGCCGGGCGATTTGGTCTTTTTCAAAACGGGCAGCGGCGGCAGTGGGCTGCATGTCGGTATTTACGATAAAGACGACCAGTTTATTCACGCTTCCACCAGCCAAGGTGTCATCCGCTCGTCGCTGGATAACGTATATTGGAAACGGGCATACTGGCAGGCCCGCCGCATTTAATTCCTTACTTTGTTTACATACCTTAAATAATTCGATTTACAGGACAACACGTTAGCATTTTGAACAACGCAAAACGTTTGCCAGCCGACGGCTGGCAAACGGTGAGAGATATTCTGCCTCTCATTTCATCCCAATTGGCTGATCTTATCCACGTAAAGTGGATGCGGCCCTAAGTGAGATTCTGGCTTTCAAATTGTTCCGGACTAAGGCCACCACGGAGGCCCTTCTAGGTGTCAAGTTGATCGATTTTGGTTACGAATCAACCCGTACACTTCACGTGAGATGTAGCGCATCACGCACACGTCGTGCCGTCATGCGCGATGACATCGGCCGCAGGTCTATTTGTACGTAAAACGCTACTGTGCAGATCCCTGTTGAGGCGAGTGCGCGTAATGGTTGGGGATCGCGCTGGCTCCCTGTTCTGCACCGGTAATGTTCTCACGCAAGGCGGTAAACAACTCTCGCCCCATTCCCACGTGGGATGCGGATAAATCTGGTTGTTCGGGATGGCGCTGCGCCAGTTCGATTTCATCGACTAACAGGCTGATTTCGCCGCTGATGCCGTCAACGCGGATCATATCGCCATCCTGGACTTTTGCCAGCAACCCTCCGACGTAGGCCTCGGGTGTGACATGGATAGCAGCAGGCACCTTGCCAGATGCACCCGATAAGCGGCCATCCGTCACCAGCGCGATGTTGATGCCTTTGTCCATCAAGACACCGAGCGGTGGCATCAGTTTGTGCAGTTCCGGCATGCCTATCGCTCTCGGTCCCTGATAACGTACGACAACGACGCAATCGTTGTCCAGTCGACCGGCTTTAAAGGCGGCATCGACATCGTTTTGATCGTTGAAGACCACCGCAGGCGCGATGATAGTTTGTCTTTCATTCGGCACAGCAGAGGTTTTCATCACTGCGCGGCCCAGATTGCCGGAAAGCACTTTGGTGCCGCCGTGTTTGGCGAACGGGGTTTCCAGCGGGGCAATCACATCGGCATCCAGCGATATCTGTGGACCCTCGCGATAGACCAACTTACCCTCTTCCAGGAACGGTTCCTGGGTATAACGGTGCAGGCCAAAACCTGCTACGGTGTGAACGTCTTCGTGCAGCAGGCCACCGCGCAGTAATTCCCGCACCAACAATGATACGCCTCCTGCGGCCTGAAAATAGTTGATGTCACCAGGGCCGTTAGGGTAAATGCGACACAGCAGTGGCACGACCTCGGATAGTTCAGAAAAATCATCCCAGGTGACAGTAAAACCGGCCGCTTTCGCCATTGCCACCAGATGCATGGTGTGGTTAGTGGATCCACCGGTTGCCAGCAGTGCGACGATACCGTTGACGATCACTTTTTCGTCCACCAACTTGCCAACAGGCAGGTAATCTCCCGCACTTTCTGTCATTCGGGTGACCTGACGTGCAGCGGCTTCAGTTAACACATCGCGCAACGGAATATCCGGGTAGATAAAAGAGGATCCGGGCAGATGTAGCCCCATGATTTCCATGACCATCTGGTTCGAGTTGGCCGTACCGTAAAAGGTACAAGTGCCTGCACCGTGGTAAGCGCTGGCCTCCGACTCCAGCAGCGCATCACGACCCACTTTCCCTTCAGCATACAGTTGGCGGATACGCACTTTCTCTTTATTGGAAATGCCTGTGCGCATTGGACCTGCGGGCACAAAAACCGCAGGCAAGTGGCCAAAAGAGAGGGCGGCAATAAACAATCCGGGGACAATCTTGTCGCACACGCCTAAAAAGAGCGCACCATCAAACATATTGTGTGACAACCCGATCGCTGCTGACATCGCGATCAGATCGCGGCTGAACAGTGAAAGCTCCATGCCGTCTTGCCCCTGTGTCACGCCGTCGCACATGGCCGGGACGCCGCCTGCTACCTGGCCGACAGCACCGATGGCGTGCAACGCCTTTTTGATCAGTTCTGGGTAACGTTCGTAAGGTTGATGGGCAGAGAGCATGTCGTTATAGGACGTAATAATGCCGATGTTGCTTTTGATCATGTTCTTTAAATCGGCTTTATCCTCTGGCGAGCAAGCGGCGAAGCCGTGTGCCAGATTGCCGCAGGCAAGCTCGGAGCGGTGTACGGTTTTGTTTTTGGCTAATGCAATCCGAGCCAGATAACGGCTACGTTCAGCCTGAGAACGAGACAGGATATTCTGGGTAACGCGTGCAACAATAGGATTCATGCTATGCCCCATGTGTTTAACATTGATGCTTTGCTTAATTAAAATTAGATGCCAATGACGTCGAAAGAAATAATTGGGATACTGCGACTATCGGGCGTTTTTATTATTTTTTAAGATGATAAATACTCTCGTGCAAATAAGTGCGCGATGCGAGAACGTCAATAAATAAAGTGCCCTTTAATACGGTGTATACCGTAAAACAGTGTGGGCGTATTCAGGGTGGCGAATAGGATTTATCGCAACCTTACTTGATTCAGACTTTCATCTTTGCCGCTAATCGTTCTCTCCAATAGGCCATGTATCAGGACGTCCTGACAGTGATGAGACCACTATATACTCAAATGATACCGGTAACAATGGGTTTTATGATGGCGCTTTACTCGATTCAGCCGAGGTGAAAATTATTTTGTGATAAAGATCACATTGTGATACGTGTCGGTGGGAAAGGCGCAAAATGTGCTATATCAGACCACCATCGTGGTGGGGGGTAATATCTAAAATAATAATGGAAAAAATAAAAATTAGTTTGGATTTTTTGATGCCGTTTTATGGGGCGGTATTATTTAAGGTTAAAGAATGAAAAATAGAAGTTAACTAATGTGTAGCGGAATGTTTTTTACAAAGCGTTGCGTTGAATATTTTTGATGGATGTTAATGTGATCGGAATAATGACGTTTTTTAAATGAACAATAAGGAGAAGGGGATGGGTGTTTTGTCATTATTAATCATTTAATTGTTATGTAGGGTCGGGTTGCCATCGTGTCACCTCCATACACAGACAGCATTGGTTTTCTTTGTTACACTAGGGTATCGGCCAACAATATTTCAATTGATTGAAAATGAAGAAGAAAAGACCAGGTTTACAAGATGTGGCCAACTGTGTCGGCGTCACTAAAATGACCATTAGCCGCTATTTACGCGATCCGCAGAAGGTATCGGCGACGCTACGCGACAGAATTGCCGCTGCGCTGGATGAATTGGGGTACATTCCCAACCGGGCACCGGAGATTTTATCGAATGCCACTAGCCGAGCGATTGGCGTTCTGCTTCCTTCATTGACCAATCAGGTGTTTGCTGAAGTATTGCGCGGCATTGAGCGCGTGACGGATGCGCATGGCTACCAGACGATGCTGGCGCACTATGGCTATCACGCTGAGCGTGAAGAGATGCGCTTGACGTCACTGCTTTCCTACAACATTGATGGACTGATCCTTTCTGAGCGTTCTCACACGGAACGCACGCGCAAGATGATTGAAGTGGCCGGCATTCCGGTGATTGAAATCATGGACAGCGAATCTCCCTGTATCGATCTGGCCGTGGGCTTTAACAATTTTGAAGCCGCCTACCAGATGACTCAGGTACTGCTGGCGCGTGGGCACCGTTTTCCTGTTTATCTCGGCTCGCGTCTGGATGAACGTACTCTGATTAAAATGCAAGGGTATGAACAGGCGATGCGTGAGGCCGGGCTGGTGCCACGTGATGTCAGTACCGATCGCCCCTCGTCTTATAGCCTGGGCGGCGAACTGATGAAAGAAGCGCTCGAACGTTATCCGGAAACCGACAGCCTGTTTTGCACCAACGATGATATCGCCATTGGTGCTGCCTTCGAGTGCCAACGGCAAGGGTTGCACATCCCCGATCAAATGGCGATCGCTGGCTTTCACGGACACGATATTGGCCAGTCGATGGAGCCCAAGCTGGCCAGCGTGTTGACGCCGCGTGAAAGAATGGGGCAGGTGGCGGCAGAGCGGCTGCTGTCTCGGTTGCGCGGGGAGGTCGTTACCCCGCAACGATTGGACTTGGGCTTCACCATCCTGCACGGCGGCAGTATTTGAACCCTTAGCGGCGAGAGACCACGCCCGCGTTGCGTAATGCTGCCAGGCCACGCGCAACGACTTCATTAAAGTCGCCATCGATGTCGATACTGACCACGTCAGTTTCATCAGCGGCCGGTTCTTCCAGCGCGTCGAATTGGCTTTTGAGCAGATCGGTTGGCATGAAATGCCCAGCGCGCGCCTTGAGACGTTCCAGAATGACGTCAAAGCTGCCTTGCATATAAAGGAACAGCATTTCTGGATTGTCTTGACGCAGACGATCGCGATAACGGCGTTTTAAGGAAGAGCAGACGATCAGGCCCACTTCGTTCTTATGGCGCAGGCTGTAGGCAGCATCATTGAGACGCTCAAGCCACGGCGCACGATCGTTATCATCTAATGGCTGGCCGCTGGCCATTTTTTGAATGTTGGCGCGTGGATGCAGATCGTCGCCGTCGATGAATTTAGCGCCCAGCGCGTTCGCGATGGCGGCTCCCACACTGGATTTACCACACCCAGATACGCCCATGATGATGATGCTTTGTCCTGCCATAGTTTGATCTCTATCTCAAAATGAATATTTAAGCTTGCTTGGTAGTTTCGCATTTTATCACGTTACCGGTATCATGATACCGGTAACAAGTAGGGGTGTGACAAAAATCACAAATTACCGATGGCATAATAGAGGGTGTGAAGTACAACTCCAGCATGTCAGGCTTTGGCTCCTAAAGCTCGGTAGCAAGCGCTACCAGGTAACAAAAAGAACGCTATCTTGAAGTCAACGTAGCTTTTATAGATCTGACTGTAATAGCGACAGCATCTGTACGATTCCTATATCGGAGAATTATTATGCCATTAATCATTGTAGCAATTGGGGTTGCCCTACTGCTGCTGCTGATGATCCGTTGTAAATTGAACGGGTTCATTTCATTGATTCTGGTGTCGCTGGCCGTCGGCTTGGCGTTGGGCTACACCACTCAGGGGGATTTAACGTCAATGGTGTGATCACCTCTATCAAGAATGGGGTTGGCGGCACGCTGGGCAGCTTGGCCCTGATCATGGGGTTTGGCGCCATGTTGGGCAAACTGCTGGCAGATTGCGGCGGTGCCCAACGTATTGCGACAACGCTTATCGATAAATTCGGTAAGGACCGTATCCAGTGGGCAGTGGTCTTAACCGGTTTTACTGTCGGTTTTGCGCTGTTTTATGAAGTTGGCTTTGTGTTGTTGTTGCCGCTGGTGTTTACCATTGCGGCCGCGGCGCAAATTCCATTGCTGTTTATCGGTGTGCCGATGGCTGCAGCGTTATCAGTAACCCACGCGCTGTTGCCTCCGCATCCGGGCCCGACCGCTATCGCTATTTTGTTCAAAGCTGATATGGGTAAGACCCTGCTTTACGGCACTCTGATTGCTATCCCTACTGTGATTTTGGCAGGGCCAGTCTATGCGCGTTTCCTGAAAAGTATCGATAAACCCATTCCTGCCGGATTGCACAATCCGAAAGTGTTTGCCGACCACGAGATGCCGAGCTTTGGCATCAGCGTATTCACTACCCTGATCCCGGTTATTCTGATGACGGGCCGTGCAGTAGCAGAAATGACGCTGCAAAAAGGCCACCCGGTGCTGGGTTACGCGGAGTTTTTGGGCGATCCGGTTATGGCGACCCTGATTTCCGTTATCGTGGCGATCTTTACCTTCGGGCTTAATCGCGGTCGTAGCATGGATCAGGTAATGGATACCGTTAGCGATTCCATCAAGATCATCGCCATGATGTTGATGGTTATCGGTGGCGGCGGTGCGTTCAAGCAGATTCTGGTGGACGGTGGCGTTGCGAAGTATATCGAAACGCTGATGGCGGGCAGTACGCTGTCGCCGCTGCTGATGGGATGGGCGATTGCTGCGGCATTGCGTCTGGCTCTGGGTTCAGCGACCGTTGCGGCCATGACCGCAGGCGGGATTGTTGCGCCATTGCTGACCATCACAGGGGTGAGTCCTGAGTTGATGGTGCTGGCAGTCGGTTCCGGCAGCGTGATTTTCTCTCACGTGAACGATCCGGGTTTCTGGCTGTTTAAAGAGTATTTCAACCTGACTATTGTCGAAACTATGAAGTCCTGGTCTGCGTTGGAAACCATTATTGCGGTGTGTGGCCTGATTGGCTGTCTGTTGCTGAGTATGGTGGTTTAATCCCTGCTTTCCGGTTGCCCTCGTTCTGAGGGCAACCGAATCCCGATCTTCCTACGTAAAGTGGACGCTGCCCTAAGCAATGTTCTGGTTTTCAAACTGTCCGGACTCAGGCCGCCACAAGCACTATGCGTGGTTATAACCACACTCGATATAATCAAACATCGTCGTTCTCATCGCTTCTCGCCGATCTTTCAGGGAACAATGGCAAAACGCACACCATTAAAGT
The DNA here is from genome assembly GCF_001742185.1 of Pectobacterium wasabiae CFBP 3304. NCBI lineage: Bacteria > Pseudomonadati > Pseudomonadota > Gammaproteobacteria > Enterobacterales > Pectobacteriaceae > Pectobacterium > Pectobacterium wasabiae. The sequence goes on along the minus strand of NZ_CP015750.1, from coordinate 4,754,817 downwards.
CATTCGTGAGGCCGGACTCTGAATAAACTGGCGGCATGGCAGAAAAGTGCTTTTCGTGCGTTATACGAGTAAATGCTGTAGATTCACTTATAATAATAACTTAATGTGACTATTTCCCGCGTCCATCATGTAGTATAAGATCATGCGCATCCATCTAGCTGTTGACTACATTAGTGACTATGTTTTTTGGCCGATATTCAGGTTGGATGGAACATTGCTAGCTGTTGAAATGATAAGCCATTTTAATGGACTCTCGGGCAAGTTGAGTATGCCCGCCGATATTCTCCTCATGCAGTTAAATCCGAGCCAGAAACATGATTTTATTCATGAACAGTTGCTTTTTATTAAAGAAAAATCTGCATGGTTTATTGATAACCACGTTCAATTGGTGCTGAAAGTCGGCCGTGAAATAACAGAAATTTTAATTAAATCTGACGTACTGCGCGGTGAAATCAAGCGTCTCGATTTTGTCTTGTTGGAAATTAATGAATTTTTCCCACAGCTATCGCAGGGAAAAGAAAACGCAGCCCTGCTGAATTTGAGCCAATCTTTTCCTTTGTGGCTGGATAATTTTGGTTCTGGAAAATCCACGCTTAAACCTTTGCACGATGGGTTAGTGCGCGGTGTGAAGCTGGATCGCCAGTTTATCGGACAGCTCTTATCGCGACCGGCCAATACGCTGATGATGGAACCGTTACTACGGACGATTAAAAACAGTTATTCGGGCATCTGTATCGTTGCCAAAGAAATTAATAATATGGCAATCCTGAATAAAGTTGGGCAACTGAATATTGATGCTGTTCAAGGGCAGATGTGGCCAGCCGTACATTTTGATGGGCTTAAACAACGCATGGCACCGATCGGCTAATTTAACCGACCCAACTGACTTCAGGAGTGAGGGGGCGGTCTGAATGGGGGCGTGAAATAATATCCCTGTATTTCCTCCGTGTTAATTTCATTGCCATCCCTCTACACTTTCTCCATACCCGTTAGTCGTTGTGTCGCGAGCGTGTGGCTCTCTTCACCTGAACAGGGTGGCATTAGGGAGATAGGATGCAGCAAACACCGTTATTCAAAAATCACTACTTTCATCAATTGCCGGGGTTCTATACCGCGCTACCGCCGACGCCGTTGCATGGCGCGCGCCTGCTTTATCACAGTGAAGGCTTGGCCGCAGAACTCGGCCTTTCTTCCGACTGGTTTACGCCAGCACAGGATAATGTCTGGAGCGGCGAACGTTTGCTGTCGGGAATGGAACCGCTGGCACAGGTGTATAGCGGCCATCAGTTTGGTATGTGGGCGGGCCAACTGGGCGACGGGCGTGGCATCCTGCTAGGGGAGCAGCAGTTGGCGGATGGCCGCAGCATGGACTGGCACCTGAAAGGCGCGGGGTTCACGCCGTATTCGCGCATGGGCGACGGTCGTGCCGTGCTGCGTTCGGTGATCCGTGAATTTCTCGCCTCGGAAGCAATGCACTACTTGGGGATCCCCACCACACGGGCGCTGACGATTGTCACCAGCACACATCCGGTGCAGCGTGAACAGGAAGAAAAGGGCGCTATGTTGCTGCGCGTGGCGGAGAGCCATGTGCGTTTCGGTCATTTTGAACACTTTTACTATCGTCGAGAACCGGAAAAAGTGCGTCAGTTGGCGGAGTATGTGATTGCCCGCCATTGGCCGCAGTGGGAAAACGACGAACGTCGTTATGAACTGTGGTTTGGCGATGTGGTAGAACGTACTGCTCGGCTGATTACACACTGGCAGGCGGTTGGGTTCTCACACGGTGTCATGAACACGGACAACATGTCGATTCTGGGGCTGACCATCGATTACGGCCCTTATGGTTTTTTAGATGCCTATCAGCCGGACTTCATTTGTAATCACTCCGACCATCGCGGGCGCTACGCGTTTGACAATCAGCCAGCGGTTGGGCTGTGGAACCTGCATCGTCTGGCACAGGCGCTGTCGGGACTGATGGATACCGACGCGCTGGAGCGTGCGCTTGCTCGCTATGAACCCGCGTTGATGCAGCACTATGGCACGCTGATGCGCGCTAAGCTGGGTTTCTTTACCGCAAGTCCCGATGATAATGATGTGCTGGTTGAGTTATTACGTCTGATGCAGAAAGAGGGCAGCGATTACACCCGTACATTCCGTCTGTTGGCAGACAGCGAGAAGCAGGCATCGCGCTCGCTGCTCCGTGATGAGTTCATCGACAGGGCGGCATTCGACAGTTGGTTTGCTGTCTATCGCCAGAGATTGATGCAGGAAGATCAGAGCGATGAGGAGCGCCGTCGGCTGATGAATGCGACGAATCCAAAATATATTCTGCGTAATTATCTGGCGCAAATGGCGATTGAACGGGCGGAAAATGATGACATCAGCGTGCTGGCACGTCTGCATCAGGCGCTGTGTCGGCCGTTTGACGAACAGCCGGATAACAACGATTTGGCAGCGTTACCGCCAGACTGGGGTAAGCATCTGGAAATATCCTGCTCCAGCTAAGCCGGAGCAGGGATGACAGACTATTGCCGCAGATAAACCTGCGGGATGGCGTAGTCAGGATGCGAGCCCACGCTAAGATCGGCTCGATACCAGTGGGCCAACGTCTCTGCCTGTAGTACGTGTGCAGGCGAGCCTTGTGCAACCAGCTTGCCTTCGTGCAGTAGCAGAATGCGGTCGGCATACAGCGCCGCCAGATTCAGGTCGTGCAGGACGCAGCACACGGCTAGCGGTTGTTCACGCGTGAGTTGCTTGAGCAGTCGCAAGAGGTGCTGCTGATGGTAAAGATCCAACGCTGACGTGGGTTCATCGAGAAATAACCAGCCTGGCGTCGGTTCTGGATGCCACAGTTGTGCCAACACTCGAGCCAATTGCACCCGCTGTTGCTCTCCGCCGGAAAGATGGCGATAGTCGCGTGCCGCCAGTTCCAGACAGCCCGTTTGTGCCATGACCTGTTGAACAACGTCATCATTTTTTGAGTAACGTCCGTGGGGAGATCGTCCCATCGCGACGACATCCTGCACGCTAAACGCAAACGCCATGCCACTATGCTGACGCATCACCGCACGCGTTTTTGCCAGTGCGCCGGGCTGCCAGTGCGCAAAGGGTTGTCCAGCTAACAGGCATTCTCCCTCATCGGGTGTCAAATAACCGGTCAGTAAACGGAGCAGGGTGGATTTCCCTGCGCCGTTAGGACCAATAATCGCCACGATTTCCCCGCAATTCAGTTCCAGAGAAACATCATCGGTCAGATAGCGTCTGTTGGTCTGAAAGCGCAGATGGCGGGCGACTAACGTCCTGTCGAGCGAAGAATCAGTCATTGCCGCGTCCTTTATGCTGAACGATCAGCCATAAGAAATAGGGGCCGCCAATCAGGCTGCTTAATAACCCAACGGGCATTTCTGCCGGAGAAAGTAATGTGCGCGCCAGCGTATCGGCAAACAGCAGCAGACAGGCACCGCCGAGGATAGAGCCAGGAAGGAGCCAGCGATGATCGGCACCCAGATGCATACGCATCAGGTGTGGGATGATTAGCCCAATAAACCCGATGACCCCGCTAACGGCCACTGCCACGCCAACCAGCAGCGAACTCAGCAACAGTAGCGTGTATTTGGTGTGTTTCACGTTAACGCCGAGGTAGTGCGCTTCCTCATCCCCTAGCTGCAACAGATTCAGGCGGCGTGCATAGTACAACGTGGCGATCATCGCAGGAATTGTCAGCGTGCTGGCAACAAGCAGCATGGGCCACTGCGCTTGTCCAAGACTCCCCATGCCCCACAGCGAAAACTGGCGCAACTGCTGGTCGGTACTGAGGTAGGTCAAGACGCCGATGAAGGCAATACACAGCGCATTGAGCGCGATACCTGCCAGCAATAGCCGGGTTAACCCACCTTGTTCGGAACGGCTGAGGATGAAGATGATGGCGGTAATCGCCAGACTACCTGCAAAGGCGGCGAACATTGGGCCGTAAAGCGCTAGCAGCGGGGGCAGGCCGAGTGGCAGCACGATAGTCAGCGCTACGCAGAGAGCGGCACCGCTGCTGATACCCAGCAGTCCGGGGTCGGCGAGTGGATTACGAAACAGCCCTTGCATAATTGCGCCGGAACAGGCCAGTGCCCCGCCGACAAGTATCGCCAGCAGCACGCGGGGAACGCGGATATTGAGCCAAATATGCCAGATCGGATCGTCAAACGGCGTTTGCCATAACATTTTTAGCGATAGGCTCAGTGCGCCCATGTTGGCGGCACCAACCATCAGTGCCACCATCAGCAACAGCAGCGCGATCAACCAAGAGCGCGGATGAAACCGTGACGTCATTTTATCGCTTCGGCTGTCTGACGCAGCGTTGCCATCAGCGCCGGGGTTTCGAGCGTAAAGCCGAGCATCGCCATGTCATCGACCACCAACAGACGCTTGTGCTTACCCGCAGGCGTCAGTTCCAAGCCGGGTAACTTCCAGACTTGTGCGTCGCCGCCCAGCATTTTCAGTCCCTGACTGGAAATCAGAATCAGATCCGGTGCGCTGGCAATCACGCCTTCCTGCGACAGCGGCTGATAACGTTCAACATTTTGCATGGCATTCTTCAACCCAGCATGGCGGATAATCGTGTCCGCTGGGGTATTTTTGCCTGCAGCCATCGCGGTCATGCCGCCGTGGCTGAGAACGAACAGCACGTTAACCGGTAGCGGTGACGTTTTTACTGCCGCCAACTGCTGCTGATAGGTTTCTGTCAGTTTTTTACCTTCTGCGTCTTTTCCGAGCGTCTGCGCAATGGTCCCGATTTTCTTCGGCACGGCATCGAGCGATGGCTCAGCGGTCACATGAACCACTTTGGTGCCGCTGTCCGCAACCTGCTGCAAGATGAGCGATGGCTGAGACAGATCGCTGGCAACGACCAGAGAGGGTTTCATTGCCAGAATGCCTTCGGTGTTGAGTTGGCGCATATAGCCTACATCAGGCAACGTCTTCACGGCTTCCGGGTGCAGACTGGTACTGTCGCGCGCAACCAGATCTTTCTCTGCGCCCAGCGCATAGATGATTTCCGTGACGTCGCCACCGATAGACACAATACGCTCGGCAGCAGACACCCCGAGAGGGAGTGTCAATAACAGGGGGAATAGCCAGTTTTTCATGCGGCAAGATCCTTATGCGGTTTCAGGGCATCGACCTGGTCGCGCCACTGCTGTTGTTCCGGCGTTCCTTCGGTACGTTGTCCAAAGAGTTGTGCAATTTGAGAGCCGTCAGCGGCATAGAGTTCGAGGCTGGTTACGATACCGTCGACCGTTGGTTTACGCGTGATCCAACTTTCAGCAATTGCGCCTTCGATCAGATGCAGCGTGAAATCTTTATTAAAGATGTTGATCCATTCCGCGTGTTGCTCCATGCGCTCTACACGCTCAAGCGTACCCGTGAAGATTTGCACACAGCCACGGTTACCGACAAATACCATGATTTCGTTCTGATCTTCACGCGCGGCAAACAGAATCTGTGACAGTGCATCATTTTCTACACGGTAGGCCAAATCGTCAGCGACCGAATTAAACGCCTGCTGACGCGTCAGATTATAACGCTTGAGCAGGATGAAGAAATCATGCACGTCCGTCATCGCACGCCAGTCTGCTTCAAACTGAGGATTGTGGGCGACGGCCTGCTCTGCGGCGGTGTTACCTGCTGGACGAAGTGCCAACGCCGGGTTTTCGCTGCTGGTAAATTTCTCAACGAATAGCTGCCAGGCGGCCATGTCCGTGGTGTCGGTTGTGTAGACCTTCAGAATGGCATCACCCTGATGATCGAAGAATTGGATGCTCTGGCGCTCACCGCGCGCGGTGTTTTCACGCAGTTCAAAGGCGGAAGCCCATTGAGAAAGGAACAAACGCAGATCCAACTCGCGCGGGTTGAGGATAAGACCGGCATGCCCATCAAGCGTCTGATTTTGATAGTAGCCAGTATGTTCATGCACGGCGTACTCGTTGCGAGTGATCGACTTGGTATTACCAACCTGCTCCAGCGCACTGAGCCACACTTTGGCGTCACCTTGCAGGCGCTGAGCATCGTGTCCAACACGGGCGTGAGTCAACTCCGCTTCGCTGATGCCGAGCTGCGCGGCCAAATCGCGTGCGTATTTGCGCGGATGTTCAACTTTAGCCTGAAGGTATTGTTGGTAAATGGACGTCTGCATCGGGTTCCCTTAATCGTTGTCGTAAAGATTATAGCAATGAATGAGAATCATTTTCATGTAACAAAAACGCAACCTCAAGTGAAGTTTTCTTAATAAGTGGAATAAGCGGAATCGAGAGCGGAATTTACGTGTTGCGAGAGAAGTGACAGGAAATTAAATAGACGGCTGGCACAGAACCGGGAAAGGGGAATGCGCCAGCGTGTATCGGGTTAAAAACGGCTGTCGATGGCGCTTGCCAGACGTGCCAGCAGCGTTTCGGTATCCTGCCAGCTTAGGCAAGGATCGGTAATGGATTGCCCATACGTCAACGCCAGAGGGTTGATGGCGGGTTGGTTGCCTTCAACTAAGAAACTTTCCGCCATGATGCCTGCGATAGCGCGTGAACCGGCACGAATTTGCTGGCAGATATCATCGGCAACATCAAGCTGACGGCGATGCTGTTTCTGGCAGTTGGCATGGCTGAAATCGATCACCAACTGCTCGGGCAGAGAAAATTCGCTGAGATGTGCACAGGCGGCGGCAATATCTTCCGTGTGGTAATTCGGTTTTTTCCCGCCGCGCATAATAATGTGGCCAAACGGGTTGCCCTGCGTTTTGTAGACCGACATGAAGCCCTGTTTGTCCGGTGAAAGGAACATATGCTGGGCGCGTGCGGCGCGGATCGCATCGACGGCGATACGCGTATTGCCATCCGTCCCGTTTTTGAAGCCAACGGGGCAAGACAGCGCGGAGGCCATTTCACGGTGGATTTGGCTTTCGGTGGTTCTCGCGCCAATCGCGCCCCAGCTAATTAGATCGGCGATATATTGGCCGGTGACCATATCGAGGAATTCTGTCGCGGTCGGTAATCCAAGCTGATTGACATCCAGCAGCAGACGGCGGGCAATCTCTAACCCTTCATTCACCCGGAATGTGCCATTGAGCGCGGGATCGGAAATTAACCCCTTCCAGCCCACCACCGTGCGCGGTTTTTCAAAGTAGGTGCGCATGACGATTTCCAGCCGGTCCTGATACTGTGTGCGTAGCGCAGCCAGACGGCGCGCATAATCCAAGGCGCTGTCGGTATCATGGATGGAGCACGGGCCAATCACGACGAGTAAACGGGGATCGTGGCCGGTGAGAATGGCTTCAATTCTCTTGCGTGACGAGGTGACATTTTCGGCAACGGCTGGGGTAATCGGGAGCCTGGCGAGTAGCGTTTGGGGTGTAACCAGACTCTCGATGCGCGCGCTCCGCAGTTCATCGGTTTGTAGCATGTTTTATCTTATCTCTAAATACGGTCAGGCTGAAAACGTGTTGTCATCGAAAAAAACGTGGGTATGGCAGCATTTTCAGACAATGTTTTCAGCCAAATGGGTTGCTTCGCAGCGGCGAAATGCCGGGAAGTGATGGAGCACACAATAAACGAAATGACACATATTACAACCGCGCTAGGACTATGTGATCTATAATGTACTAGTACATTCTTCGACTCATGCCGAGGATGTCAATGATTTTGGCGGAAATTTCCTCGACAGAATAATTGGTGGTATTGAGATATTTAATCTGATGTTTGCGAAATAATGCTTCGACTTCGCTGAGTTCCATACGGCACTGGCGCAGGGAAGCATAGCGACTATTGCCGCGGCGTTCTTCCCGAATTGCCGCTAGGCGTTCGGCATCAATAGTGAGCCCAAATAGCTTGTGCTGGAAGGGTTTCAGCGCATCCGGCAGGCGCAGGTTGTCCATATCATCGGCAATAAAAGGGTAGTTGGCGGCGCGGATACCGAACTGCATCGCCAGATACAGGCTGGTCGGTGTTTTGCCACAGCGTGACACTCCCAGCAGAATGACCTGCGCTTGGTCGAGATTGCGCAGCGAGATACCGTCATCGTGTGCCAGCGTATAGTCAATAGCGGCGATACGCGCGTCGTATTTGCCCAGATTATTGGCTGTCAAACCGTGGGTGCGGTTGGCAACCGGTGTCGGCGGGATATTCAATTCTTCCTGCAAGGGGGCAACCAGCGCCTGTACAATATCCTGGCAAAACCCGTCACTGCTGGTAATAATGTTACGAACAGTGGGGGTGACGATAGAGTAAAATACCAGCGGGCGCACGCCAGTTTGCTGATACAACGTATTGATTTGTTCACACACGGCCTTAGCGCGGGCTTCACTTTCAACGAAGGGTAAGGTAAAGCTAACCGTGTTCACGGGGAATTGAGATAGCACCGCATGACCCAATACTTCAGCGGTAATTGCCGTACCGTCCGAGACATAAAATACGCTTCTTTCCACATAACCTCCTGATGATATTTTCAACAGCTCAAACACCTTAACTTCGTCAAAAAATGTGTTTCCATAATACTTTTATTAAAACACCATTTCATTATCTTCATGATAAAGAATACTAATCTTCTACGATATTGGATTTTTACCGCGTTAAGCAATCATTCGCCGTGAAATCAGTTTTTTTTCATAGGTTGATCGATTCACCTGTCCATGTTCATCAAAACGCTATGCTAACCTGATTGCGTTGAGGCGATTCTCAACCGAACTCTTTCATACCCTAATTGTATGCAGAAAGGATTATTTTCGATGTCCAATAACGGCCCTGATTTGCGTAATGTCCTTTGGTATAACCAACTCGGTATGCACGATGTTGAAAGGGTAGGGGGCAAAAATGCCTCTTTGGGTGAAATGATCACCAACCTTTCAGATTTGGGCGTAGCCGTTCCCAACGGTTTTGCGACAACGGCGCAGGCGTTTAATGATTTTCTTAATCAAAGCGGGATCAATCAGCGTATTTATGCGCTGCTCGATCGCACCGATATTGACGATCTGAGCCAATTGGCCAGCGCTGGCGCGCAAATTCGCCAGTGGATTATTGATACGCCGTTCCAGCCAGAACTGGAGAAGGCGATCGGTGATGCCTATCAGCAACTGGCCGATGGCGAAAAAGAGGCTTCATTTGCGGTGCGTTCTTCTGCCACAGCGGAAGATATGCCGGATGCGTCCTTTGCCGGCCAACAGGAAACCTTCCTGAACGTACAGGGCATTGATGCGGTGATGGTTGCGGTGAAGCACGTATTTGCGTCGCTGTTTAACGATCGCGCGATCTCCTATCGCGTACATCAGGGGTATGACCACCGAGGCGTGGCGCTGTCGGCGGGCGTACAGCGCATGGTGCGATCCGATCTGGCTTCCGCGGGTGTGATGTTTACCATTGATACCGAATCCGGTTTTGATCAGGTGGTGTTCATCACCTCGGCTTACGGCTTGGGTGAAATGGTGGTGCAAGGGGCGGTGAACCCGGACGAGTTCTATGTTCACAAGCCGACCTTACAGAACAACAAGCCTGCGATCGTGCGCCGTAACATGGGATCGAAGAAAATCCGTATGGTGTATGCCGCGAGCCAGGAACATGGCAAGCAGGTGCGGATTGAAGATGTGCCGACAGAACAAACGGCGCGTTTTAGTTTGACGGATGACGAAGTGCAGGCGCTGGCGCGTCAGGCACTGCTGATTGAGAAACACTATGGTCGCCCGATGGACATCGAGTGGGCGAAAGATGGCCACACTGGCAAGCTCTATATCGTGCAGGCGCGTCCAGAAACGGTACGTTCCAACGGTCAGGTAATGGAGCGTTATCACCTGCCAGCCAGCGGTACGGTGCTGGTGGAAGGTCGTGCGATCGGCCACCGTATCGGTGCAGGTGAAGTCAAAGTGATTCAGGACATCAGCGAGATGCACCTGATCAACGCGGGTGATGTGCTGGTGACCGACATGACCGACCCAGACTGGGAACCGATCATGAAGAAAGCGGCGGCGATTGTGACCAATCGTGGCGGACGTACCTGTCACGCAGCGATTATCGCCCGTGAGTTGGGTATTCCGGCCGTGGTGGGCTGCGGCGATGCGACCGAGCGTTTGCGCAAGGGGCAGAAAGTGACCGTCTCCTGTGCGGAAGGCGACACGGGCTATGTGTACCAAGACCTGTTGGACTTCTCCGTGAAGAGTTCACAGATTGATGAAATGCCTGCATTGCCGCTGAAAATCATGATGAACGTGGGTAACCCCGATCGCGCGTTTGATTTTGCCTGCTTGCCAAATGATGGCGTCGGTCTGGCGCGTTTGGAATTCATCATCAACCGCATGATTGGCGTGCATCCGCGTGCGCTGCTGGAATTCGATCGGCAAACGCCTGAACTGCAACGCGAGATTAAAACGCTGATGCAGGGCTTCGACGATCCGGTCGAGTTCTATGTAGGCCGTCTGACGGAAGGCATTGCGACGCTGGCAGCGGCATTCGCACCGAAGCGCGTCATCGTCCGTCTGTCCGATTTTAAATCGAACGAGTACGCTAATCTGGTCGGTGGTGAGCGCTATGAGCCGGAAGAAGAGAACCCGATGCTGGGCTTTCGTGGTGCGGGTCGTTACGTATCACCGGACTTCAAAGCCTGTTTTGCGCTGGAATGCGAAGCGGTCAAACGCGTGCGCAACGTGATGGGCCTGAAGAACGTAGAGATCATGATCCCGTTCGTTCGTACCGTGGCGCAAGCGGAAGCGGTGATTGCCGAGTTGGCGAATCAGGGACTGCGCCGTGGTGAAGACGGCCTGAAAATCATCATGATGTGCGAAATTCCGTCCAATGCGTTATTGGCCGATGAATTCCTGCAACACTTTGATGGTTTTTCCATCGGTTCAAACGACATGACGCAGCTCGCACTGGGGCTGGATCGCGACTCCGGTGTGGTATCGGCACTGTTTGACGAACGCAACGATGCGGTGAAAGCACTACTGTCGATGGCGATTAAAGCGGCGAAGAAGCAGGGGAAATACGTCGGTATTTGCGGACAAGGCCCATCAGACCACGAAGATTTTGCGATCTGGCTGATGGAACAGGGCATCGATAGCCTGTCGCTCAACCCAGACACCGTGGTGCAAACCTGGCTGAATCTGGCCGAGCACAAATAATCAGTGCGGTGCATGTCTGATATATAATCATCAGACATCAGGTAACTGAAACAATATTCACAAGATGAAAACGGTGGTAATGGAATAGAGGAGTAAAGCGTTTGCGCCATGTATGGCGCAATCCGAGCGTACAGGGACGTATTCACAGCGTCTTTACGATCTATCCATTACCACCGCTCGACCACCGCTGATCGCAAGCCGTGCTGAAAATCACGGTGCCGCAATCAGGAATGACTTAAACTGCGGTGTCATCACTGCACTAAAGCCCTTATCCGTTTTGGTAATCAGATAAACCGCCAGCCCTTGCTGTTCCGCCAGCTTTAATGCTTTCTCCGTTCCCAGCACCATTAAACCGGTATCCCAGCCATCTGCTTCCAGCGCGGTCGGCGCAATCACAGTGGCAGAAACCAACTGGTGGGTAATCGGCCTTCCTGTTTCGGGATCGATAACGTGAGAATAGCGCTTGCTGTCCTCCTCAAAGTAATTCCGATAGCTACCGGAGGTACTGATTGCATAACCCTGTAAATTCACCGCCGCCTGCGCCGCATTTTCCTGATCGGTTGGTTTCTGGATCGCCACGCGCCACGGCGTTCCTTCGGCATTAACGCCACGGCTGGAAATCGCGCCGCCGACGGAAACCAGATAATTGGTGATCCCTTTACGCGTCATTAATTGTGCGAGAAGGTCTGCGCCGTAACCTTCACCCAACGTGGAAAGGTCGACATATAAATCTGGGAGATCTTTCTGAATCCATTCTCCTTTTTCATTGCCGATCAGTGTCAGATGGCGCAATCCGACGTTTTGTCGTGCTAAATCGATCTGCTGTTGGCTGGGAATACGCGTCTGCTGCTTCTGTGGGCCGAATCCCCAGAGGTTAACTAACGGACCAACGGTGATATCCATCGCGCCGTGGGTGGCTTTACCGATGCGCAGCGCAGCCAGAATGATATCCGCCATGCCATTACTGATTGGCTGTGGATCGGTTCCCCGATATTGATTAAAACGCGATAGCACGGAATCGTCACGATAGGTGGAAATATCGTTATTGGCCTGCTCCAGCAGCGCATCGATTTCCTGTTGCAACTGTGTCTTATCTTCGCTGACATCACCGCTAATTTTTACGCTGTAGAACGTCCCCATGGTTTTACCTTCAATGGTCAACAAAGGGCGATCTGTTGTAGGCGTCGAGTTATCGCAGGCTGTCAGAAGGCTAAATAAACCACAGAGTAGTAATCTCTTCGCGGCGAGAGGCGTCATGAAAAACTCCTGAAAAACTGAACTGAAAGTAGGCTGACAGGAGAGTAACAAAAAAGGAATGGGGCGTAATGCAATGGAAGAGAAATGGAAGGAAAAAAAAGGCCCATCTCAGGGGATGGGCAAAGACTACACACAGCAATTCGTTACTAACTCTGACGAGGAGGAAACCTCATTGACAAACAGTAGGTTAATACTAGCTCCGGTATTAATCCTATGGATTATGCCCTATTCAGTCATTAAGAATCATCCTAATAGTTAATTATCTTTTAAGAATCGGCCCCTCGGAGTTTTTATATTGTCAATAATATTGATGCATTAGAGAAATGATATCAAAATTTTTAGGACTAATCCCTAAGAATAGAGGGCTAATCATTAGCTATTTTTACCTATTGGAAAATAGATACAGGAGTACTAACGACGAAGCAGGGTTGAGTGCGAGGAAGGTATGGGCGGTTAGCACCGCCCACGAGAAGAAAGGGGAGGGGTTTACTGCGATGACTCTTTATTCGATGTATTAACGGAAAGGATGCTCTGTGGTTCGGGAATTTCGCGCATCCAGGCAAACAGCAGACGATAGGAAACGGCGAGGACGACTGGGCCAATAAATATCCCTATCATGCCAAATGCCAGTAATCCACCAATTACACCGGAAAGGATCAGCAGCATCGGAAGATCGGCACCCATTCTGATCAGCATTGGACGAATCACGTTATCGATCGTTCCAACGACACAGCTCCAGATCAGCAGGATGGTGCCCCAGGTATTATCGCCCGTCCAATACAGCCAGATAATGGCCGGAATAAGTACCAGAAGTGGCCCCAACTGCGCCAGACAACACAGAAACATCAGAACGGTGAGTAGTGTGGTGTAAGGGATACCAGATAGCCCCAGACCGATTCCACCTAGCACTGATTGCACGATGGCCGTTACCACCACGCCCAGCGCAACGGCACGAATTGACTGTGCCGCCAGAATCACCGCCGCATCGCCGCGCTCCTGCCCCAGCCGGATAGCGAAATGTCGCACGGCTTTCGCAACGGCTTCACCTTTGTAATACAGCAGGGCGCTGAAGATCAGCATTAGGGAGCAGTGCATTAGAAAGCGCCCGACATGGGCAGCCTGTGCAACCAGCCAAGTCGCCGTTTTACCAAAATAGGGTTGCACCTTGGCGAACAGACCGCTGCCGCCGCTTTGCAACAGCGCCTGCCAACTGTTGGACAATTTTTCTCCCACTAAAGGGATCGACGTTAGCCACTCCAGCGTCGGTGGCGAAAAGTTTTCCTGTTTGGCTCCCCAACTCATTAGTGCCGAGCTGTTATCCACCACGCTGCTGATGAGAACGGCAATCGGTACAATAAATAGCAGGATGAGCAGAAACGTCATGACGAGCACCGCCAGAGAACGCCGCCCCCAAAGTAGCGCCTGAAATTTTATCAGCAGTGGCCAGGTGGCAATCACCACCATACACGCCCAGGCGAATCCCAAAATAAAAGGCTGTACCACCCAAAAGCAGGCAATAATCATGATGGTAATAAACACCAGACTGAACAGGTTTCTGGCCAGATCAAATCGTGGTGGCTGAGAGTATTTGCTCAACGAATCGTTCCTCAATAGCAAAAGAAAAGGCTGAAGGTGAGGTGGTTTAGGCGGCACGGTATAGTCACCACGTCATCATGAGATATTTCCGGGTATTTTGACAGCCTGTTGAACATTTTGTTGGTGAAACAGCGGTTCGCCAACATGCTGTATGTTTTTGCCGTTCTGGGAGCGCACACGATTGCGAAATGTGATAAAACGTGATGTCCCCGATGAAAGAGCGGCTATAGCATAGCGGGTCACTTAAGTCCTATTTTAGGAGAAACACGGGGATGAGGTTCCCGCAGGGAGATCTCGCCCCGTGGTCGCTCCGTGTATCTCGGTTCTTAACCGATCGACATTAGGCTATAGACCACTCTTCACAGGCATATCACGACATATTGGCAAACACATCATGTACGGACAGGGTCAAAAAATAATGATCCCACAGATCACGCAATCTCCCGGGCTAGTCCAGCCGGTACTTAATTTTCTGGAAGCATTAAAGAAAAACGGATTCACGGGTGATACGGCGACCAATTATGCCGATCGTCTGACAATGGCGACGGATAACAGCATCTATCAACTCTTACCGGATGCGGTGGTGTTCCCCCGTTCAACCGCCGACGTGGCGATCCTATCGCGACTGGCAGGTGAGGAACGTTTTTCAGGGTTGACCTTTACCCCACGCGGTGGCGGGACAGGGACGAACGGGCAGGCGCTGAATCGCGGCATCGTGGTCGATATGTCACGCTATATGAACCGCATTCTCGAAATTAACCCTGAACAGGGTTGGGTGCGTGTTGAGGCGGGTGTCATTAAAGATCAACTCAACCAGTACCTGAAGCCTTATGGTTATTTCTTCGCCCCTGAACTGTCGACCAGTAATCGGGCGACGCTGGGTGGCATGATTAATACCGATGCGTCAGGTCAAGGCTCGCTGGTGTACGGTAAAACCTCAGACCATGTACTGGGGCTGCGTGCGGTACTGCTGGGCGGCGAGATGCTGGATACGCAAGCCATGCCGGTCGACCTGGCGGAGCAACTGGCTGAAGAAGACTCTGCCATTGGCCGCATTTACCATACGGTGCTGCACCGCTGTCGCGAACAGCGTGCGTTGATTATCGACAAGTTCCCTAAGCTGAATCGTTTTCTGACGGGTTATGACCTGCGTCATGTGTTTAGCGACGATCTGCGCACTTTTGACCTGACGCGCATTCTGACCGGTGCTGAAGGTACGCTGGCTTTTATCACCGAGGCGAAGCTCGATATCACGCCGTTGCCGAAGAGCCGCCGTCTGGTGAATATCAAGTACGACTCCTTCAATTCAGCGTTGCGCAATGCGCCGTTCATGGTGGAAGCGCAGGCGCTATCTGTCGAAACGGTGGATTCCAAGGTATTAAACCTTGCCCGTGAAGATATCGTCTGGCATTCCGTCAGTGAACTGATTACCGATGTACCTAATCAGGAAATGCTTGGCCTGAATATCGTTGAATTCGCGGGTGATGATGAAGCGCTGATCAACGGGCAGGTGGAGTCGCTATGTCAGCGGCTGGACACGCTGCTGGCTACCGGAGAAGGCGGGGTAATTGGCTATCAAACCTGTAACGACCTGGCCGGAATCGAACGTATTTACGCGATGCGTAAGAAAGCCGTCGGGCTGCTGGGCAACAGTAAAGGGCTGGCCAAGCCTATCCCGTTTGCGGAAGATACCTGTGTGCCGCCTCAGCATCTGGCCGATTACATCGAAGAATTTCGTGCGCTGCTGGACAGCCACAATCTGACGTATGGCATGTTTGGTCATGTGGACGCGGGGGTGTTGCACGTTCGCCCTGCGTTGGATATGTGCGACCCGCAGCAGGAAATGCTGATGAAACAGCTTTCCGACCAGATTGTCGCGCTGACGGCCAAATATGGCGGTCTGCTGTGGGGAGAACACGGTAAAGGCTTCCGCGCCGAATACAGCCCTGAATTCTTTGGACCGGAACTGTATACCGAGCTGCGTCGCATCAAGGCGGCGTTCGACCCTGATAACCGGCTTAATCCTGGGAAGATTTGTGCGCCGCTGGATGTCGATGCACCGATGATGAAAGTCGATGCGGTCAAGCGTGGCACATTTGACCGCACGATCCCGCTGACGGTTCGCACTGCATTCCGTGGCGCGATGGAATGTAACGGCAATGGGCTGTGTTTTAACTTCGATGCGCGTAGCCCAATGTGTCCGTCGATGAAAATCAGCGGAAACCGAATTCATTCCCCGAAAGGCCGTGCAACGCTGGTACGTGAATGGTTGCGCCTGCTAGCGGAACAGGGTGTCGATCCAGTGGCATTGGAGAACGCCTTGCCGCAGCAGAAGCTGAGCCTGCGCGCCTTTATCCAGAAAACCCGTAACACCTGGCAGGCGAAGCAAGGGGATTACGATTTCTCGCATGAGGTCAAAGAGGCGATGTCAGGCTGTCTGGCATGTAAAGCTTGCTCAACGCAGTGCCCCATCAAGATTGACGTGCCGGGCTTCCGTTCTCGCTTCCTGCAACTTTATCACACGCGCTATCTGCGTCCGGTTCGTGACTATCTGGTGGCTGGCGTCGAAGGCTATGCACCGCTAATGGCGCGCAGCCCGAAGATGTTTAACTTCTTCCTGAAAATGCCGTTGCTGAATAACCTGAGCCGTAGCCAGATTGGTATGGTTGATTTGCCCTTGCTGTCATCACCGTCGCTACGCCAGCAGTTTGCCGGGCATAACGGGGTTAACACCACGCTGGAACAGTTAGAACAGCTACCTGAGCAGGCGCGTCAGCAGTACGTGCTCATCGTGCAGGATCCGTTCACCAGCTATTACGATGCGCAGGTGGTGGCGGATTTTGTTCATCTGATCGAAAAACTGAAACTGAAACCGGTGCTGCTGCCGTTCTCGCCAAATGGGAAGGCGCAGCACATTAAAGGTTTCTTACAGCGTTTTGCCAAAACGGCGTCGAAGACGGCAGATTTCCTGAATCGCGTTGCCAAGCTTGGGATGCCAATGGTGGGTGTCGATCCTGCGCTGGTACTGTGCTATCGCGATGAATACCGTGAAATTCTGGGTGAGAAACGTGGTGATTTTCAGGTGCAGCTAGTGCATGAATGGCTAGTGACGGCCTTAGCAGAAAGTACGCCTCAGTCTGCTACCGGCGAATCCTGGTATCTACTCGGTCACTGTACGGAAACGACCGCGTTGCCGATTAGTACGAAACAGTGGGCTGATATCTTCTCGCGCTTTGGCGCTAAACTGGAGAATATTAGCGTCGGGTGCTGCGGCATGGCGGGAACCTACGGTCATGAAACCAAAAATCTCGCCAACTCACAGGGAATCTATGCGCTGTCCTGGCAACAGGTGCTGCAGAAGTTACCGCAGAAACGCTGTCTGACCACCGGCTATTCGTGCCGTAGTCAGGTAAAACGTATGGAAGGTCGCGCATTACGCCATCCGTTACAGGCCCTACTGGAGATCCTCTGATGCTGTGGAAACGACAGGTTACGCTGGAGCAGCTTAACCAACAGAGCGAAGCGTGCATGGTCGGCCATATCGGTATTCATTATACCAGCCTTACAGAGGACTCTCTGGAAGCGGTGATGCCAGTGGATTCACGCACGCGTCAGCCGTTTGGCCTACTGCACGGCGGCGCTTCTGTCGTGCTGGCTGAATCGCTGGGCTCCGTCGCGGGCTATCTGTGTTCTGAGGGCGAGCAACAGGTGGTGGGGCTTGAAATCAATGCCAATCACCTGCGTGCCGTGCGTGAAGGTGACGTGCGAGGCGTATGCCGTGCGCTTCACGTTGGTCGCCGCAGTCAGGTGTGGCAGATTGAGATCTTTGATAATCAGCATCGTCTGTGCTGCATTTCGCGTCTGACGACGTCGGTGATTACGCCATAAGCATAAAACGCCGAACCAGACCGCTAGCCGGTCTGGTTCGGTTGTTCTCTAGGGTAATCGATAGTCTTTAGGGTAAATCGATAGTTCTTTAGGGCAGGAAAGGCACGCGCTTAACGAAGTCCGTCTGAAACGCGGTCGCTTTATCCCATGAGCCTTGCATGCTTAACTGATGGCAAATCGATTTCAGCGTGTTACGGGCAAAGTAGTAGCTTTGCACTCGAAAGAGGTGGCAACGCCCTTCATTATTAATCTCTTTAATCAACCGATTGTGCAACTTGACCAGCGCGTGCAGGTAGCTGTCGTCATCGCCATTTCTTAGACAGAGTTCAACCATATCCATGCAGGCGTTATGAAAGCGACGTAAATGATCAATATTGCTTCCCGGACGGTTCAGGCGGGCTTCCGCCATATAGAAATCAACAGTGGCATCGCGAATCTGAAATTTATATTCGTCAATCTGGTGGTGCAGCCAGGCATTCACGGAAAGCATGGTTATCGATCCTGAATATTAAATGATAATCATTATCATATTGATAAAAAAGGCCATGATCAATGGGCAAAACGTGCTTTAACGTCAAAAGTACGATCGGAAATCACATAAATCTTCATATACCTTCCCTGTTTTATAAATAGGTATCACCGATAAATGTTATAATAATGATAACGAGATGATGATTTTTATCTGACCGAAAGGGATAAGGGTGATGATGACAACTCATTTATTATCAAATGGTTATCTGGTTTCTTACCGCGTTATCCGGGGCGTTCGAGACGTGTAAAATAGCACTGTCGGTGCGCTAAAAAACCGAATGTTACGAATAGCCCTGCAAAACAAGAGGTTGAAGCTAGTTTCATTATCACTAACATTAGGGGAAACCAGCTTAAAACTGGTACCACACGCAATGAGGTATTCCATATGCAAGCGGAAAATGTAGGGACGTTTTCACTGGATGAAAATGTCTGGCAAGGACTGACGCTAACCGATAGTGCCGTGAAGCAGATTAAGAATCTGATGAAGCAGGATGAGGCCGTGCAAGGACTGCGGCTTGGCGTTAAACAATCAGGCTGTGCGGGATTTGGCTATGTACTGGATCTGGTACAGGAGTTCGAAACCGACGATCTGGTATTCGAACGTGATGGCGCAAAACTGTATGTCCCACTGAAAGCAATGCCTTTCATTGACGGCACAGAACTTGATTTCGTCCGTGAAGGGCTGAATCAGATATTCAAGTTTAATAATCCCAGAGCGCAGCATGCTTGTGGATGTGGCGAAAGCTTTGGCATTTAAGTGATGAAAAATTATGGCACGTAGCACGGTAGATGTACCTGATGATGTCCAGATCTGGATGGGTGATGGACGCTATAAAGAAGGTTTCTTCACGCAACTGGAGACCGATGAGCTAGCGCACGGCATCAACGAAGATGTCGTCCGGGCGATCTCGGCGAAGCGTAATGAACCTGAGTGGATGTTGGAATTCCGTCTTAACGCTTACAAAGCGTGGCTGGAGATGGAGGAACCGCATTGGCTGAAAGCCCAGTACGAGAAACTCGACTATCAGGACTATAGCTATTATTCTGCGCCTTCCTGCGGTAACTGCGACGACAGTTGTGGCTCTGAGCCCGGTGCCAAGCAGCAATCCGGGATTACGGACGTGAATAATTACCTGACCAGCGAAGTGGAGAATGCCTTTAACCAACTGGGCGTTCCCGTTCGTGAAGGCCAGAAAGTCGCAGTCGATGCTATTTTCGACTCGGTGTCCGTTGCGACCACGTATCGGCATGAGCTGGCTGAAAAGGGCATTATTTTCTGTTCATTCAGCGAGGCGATTCAGGAACATCCCGATCTGGTGCGTCAGTATCTCGGTACCGTCGTACCCGCAAACGACAACTTCTTTGCGGCGCTGAACTCGGCGGTCGCTTCTGACGGCACGTTTGTGTACATCCCGAAAGGCGTGCGCTGCCCGATGGAACTGTCGACGTATTTCCGTATTAACGCGGCAAAAACCGGTCAGTTCGAGCGAACAATCCTGATCGCCGATGATGACAGCTACGTCAGCTACATTGAAGGTTGCTCCGCGCCTGTTCGTGACACCTACCAACTGCACGCCGCGGTGGTGGAAGTGATCATCAACAAGAATGCCGAAGTGAAATACTCCACGGTACAGAACTGGTTCTCCGGTAAAGATGACGCCGAAGGCGGCATTCTGAACTTCGTGACCAAGCGTGCGCTGTGTGCGGGTGAGCATTCAAAAATGTCATGGACGCAGTCGGAAACCGGTTCGGCGATCACCTGGAAATACCCGAGCGTCATTCTGCGCGGTGACTACTCTGTGGGTGAATTCTTCTCTGTTGCCTTGACCAACGGTCGTCAGCAGGCCGATACCGGCACCAAGATGATTCACATTGGTAAAAACACCCGTTCGACCATCATCTCTAAAGGGATTTCTGCCGGACGCAGTGAGAACACCTACCGCGGTCTGGTGAAGATCATGCCGAGTGCGACCAACGCCCGTAACTTCACCCAGTGTGACTCCATGTTGATCGGCAGCGAGTGCGGCGCGCACACCTTCCCATATGTGGAGGTGCGCAACAATACTGCACACTTGGAGCATGAAGCGACCACGTCGAAAATCGGCGATGACCAACTGTTCTATTGCCTGCAACGCGGTATCAGCGAAGATGACGCTATCTCGATGATCGTGAACGGTTTCTGTAAGGACGTTTTCTCTGAGTTGCCGCTGGAATTCGCGGTAGAAGCACAAAAGTTACTGGCGATTAGCCTGGAACACAGCGTGGGTTAATTCGGCGGTTACCGGGATTTTCACAGACGAATAATGAGAATCATCGGTCCCGGAATTCATTAAGCGCTCGCCACATTGAGCGTGGGAAGGAATAAGCATGTTAAGCATCGAAAATTTAAAAGTCAGCGTTGAAGGCAAAGAGATCATCAAAGGGCTTAATCTCACGATTAAGCCGGGTGAAGTACACGCGATTATGGGCCCGAATGGCTCAGGAAAAAGTACGCTCTCCGCGACACTGGCTGGACGTGAAGAATACGAAGTGACCGACGGTTCGGTGAGCTTCAAAGGAAAAGATCTGCTGGAATTATCGCCAGAAGACCGTGCGGGCGAAGGCGTCTTCATGGCGTTTCAATATCCGGTAGAGATCCCCGGCGTCAGCAACCAGTTCTTCCTGCAAACTTCCGTGAACGCGGTGCGTAAATACCGCGAGCAGGAACCGCTGGATCGCTTTGACTTCGCCGACTTTATCGAAGAGAAAATCAAACTGCTGAATATGCCGGAAGATTTGTTGACCCGTTCGGTCAACGTGGGGTTTTCCGGCGGCGAGAAGAAGCGTAACGATATTCTGCAAATGGCGGCGCTGGAGCCGGATCTGTGCATTCTGGATGAAACGGACTCCGGGCTGGACATCGATGCACTGAAAATCGTCTCTAACGGCGTGAACTCGCTGCGCGACGGCAAACGTTCGTTCATCATCGTCACGCACTACCAGCGTATTCTTGATTACATCAAGCCGGACCACGTTCACGTTTTGTATCAAGGCCGTATTGTGAAATCCGGTGATTTCTCGCTGGTGAAACAGTTGGAGGAGCAAGGCTATGGCTGGCTTACCGACGAGCAATAATGTGACGAGCGATAACGTGGCGGGTAAAACCAACATCGCACAGAAACAAGAGCTGGCGCTGCAACAGTGGCATGGCTTGTTTGAACGTGATGCGTCACGTCGTTCTGAAGATGCGAACCAACACTGGCAGGATGTGGTGCGTCTTGGCTTACCGCATCGTAAGCATGAGCATTGGAAATACACGCCGCTGGATGGCTTGCTGAGTAATGAATTTGTCGCACCGCAGGTATCGACTATCGACCGTGCAGCGGTAGATGCACTGGCACTCGCGGTGGATAGCTGGCGTCTGGTGTTTGTTGATGGCGTGTTCAATGCTGAACTGAGCGACAGCGCGTGGGGGCCTTATCAGGTTGACGTGCAGGCATCGCATGCGCGTGGCGCGTTGCCTGCGGCGATCCAGTCCGAAGTGTTCCTGCATCTGACCGAAAGTCTGGCGAGTACGAGTACATTGATTCGTCTGGCTGCCGGACAGCAGGCGGAAAAACCGCTTTACCTGTTGCACATCAGCAGCAGTCAGGCGGCTGCGTTGAACACGGTTCACCATCGTCATCATTTGAACGTTGAGCGCGGCGCGAGTGCGGAAATTATCGAGCACTACGTCAGTCTGGACGAACATGCGCACTTTACCGGTGCTCGCCTGACGGTGAATGCGGCGGAAAATAGTCAGGTTAGCCACTATAAGCTGGCGTTTGAAGCGGCAGCGAGCTACCACTTTGCGCATAACGATCTGATTCTGGCACGCGATGCCCGGGTTCGCAGCCACAGCTTCCTGCTGGGAGCTGGGCTGACGCGCCACCACACCAGTGCCCAGTTGAATGGCGAAGGGACGAATCTGTCCATGAACAGCCTGATTCTGCCTGTCGGCAGCGAAGTGTGTGATACGCGAACGTATCTGGAACATAATCAGGGCTACGGCGAAAGTCGCCAACTGCATAAAGTCATCGTCAACGATCGCGCCAGAGCGGTGTTTAACGGCATGATCAAGGTTGCGCCCCATGCGCTGAAAACTGACGGACAGATGACCAATAACAACCTGTTGCTGGGCCGACTGGCTGAGGTAGACACCAAGCCGCAGTTGGAAATCTATGCAGATGACGTGAAATGCAGCCACGGTGCCACCATCGGCCGTATGGACGAAGAACAGTTGTTCTATCTCCGTTCCCGCGGCATTACGCAGCAGGATGCGCAACAGATGATCATCTTCGCCTTCGCGGCAGAAGTCACAGAAGCGATTGAAAACGAGTCTTTGCGAGATGTGGTTCTGGAACGTATCGCGCAGCGTTTGCCCAACGCGCTGGCGAATGCCGGCAAGGCGGTATGATGAGTTATCCTATTGAACGGGTTCGTGCTGATTTCCCGGTGCTGGCAAACGAGGTTAACGGCCAGCCGTTAGCCTATCTTGATAGCGCGGCGAGTGCGCAAAAGCCGCACTCAGTTATCGAGCGCGAAGCCGAATTCTATCGCCATGAATACGCCGCTGTGCATCGCGGTATTCATACGCTGAGCGCGCAGGCGACCAGCGCGATGGAAGCGGTACGCGAACAGGTGGCATCCTTTATCAATGCTGCGTCAGTGGAAGAAATTGTCTTTGTACGCGGGACGACGGAGGCCATCAATCTGGTGGCTAACAGCTATGGTCGTACCTTCATCCAACCGGGCGACAACCTGATCATCACCGAGATGGAGCATCACGCGAATATCGTTCCCTGGCAGATGCTGGCAGAAGCGCGTGGCGTTGACGTTCGCGTATTGCCGCTGGCTGAAGATGGTTCGCTGGATGTTACGCAGCTTCCCGCGCTGTTGGATGAACGTACCCGTCTGCTGGCGGTGACGCAGATATCTAACGTGCTGGGCACGCTGAACCCAGTGAAAGCGATGATTGCGCAGGCAAAAGCGGCGGGTGCGGTTACGTTGGTCGATGGTGCGCAGTCGATTATGCATCAGCCTGTCGATGTGCAGGATCTTGGCTGTGATTTCTTTGCCTTTTCAGGCCATAAGATCTACGGCCCTTCGGGTATTGGTGTGCTGTATGGCAAACGTGACCTGCTTCAGGCTATGCCACCGTGGGAAGGCGGCGGGGCGATGATTCGTCAGGTCAGCCTGCGCACGGGCACCACCTATGCTGATTCACCGTGGCGCTTTGAAGCCGGATCGCCTAACACGGGCGGTATTATGGGCTTAGGTGCCGCACTGGATTATGTGACGGCACTGGGGCGTGAAGAGATTCAGCGTTATGAATCCTCGCTGATGCAGTACGCGCTGGAAGCGTTAACGCAGGTGCCCGATTTAACGCTGTATGGTCCTGCTGAACGTCACGGTGTGATTGCCTTTAATCTTGGGCAGCACCACGCCTATGATGTGGGAAGTTTCCTCGATCGGTACGGTATTGCGATTCGCACCGGCCACCACTGCGCGATGCCGCTGATGGAACACTATGGTGTTCCCAGTATGTGCCGCGCTTCGCTGGCCGTTTATACTACACGCGAAGAAATTGACCGGCTGGTTGCCGGATTGCAACGTATCCATCGATTGCTGGGCAGCTAAGCGCCGCGCGCGAACCTGTCCGGGGAGGAAACCATGGCGAGTCTGCCAGAACCGCAGAAGCTGGCGCGCAATTTTGCGCGCTGTAATGACTGGGAAGAAAAATATCTTTATGTCATCGAGTTAGGGGAGCGTCTTGACCCACTGCCCGATGAGTGGCGTAATCCCGATAACCTGATCTCTGGGTGCCAGAGTCAGGTGTGGATTGTGACACAGCCTGATGATCAAGGCGTGGTCGTTCTGCATGGCGACAGTGATGCTGCTATTGTTAAAGGCCTGATCGCGGTCGTTTTCAGCCTATATCAGGGGCTGACAGCGCAGGAGATTGTTGAGCTGGATGTGCGGCCGTTCTTTGAATCGCTGGCGTTGAATCAACACCTGACGCCATCCCGCTCGCAGGGGCTTGAGGCGATGCTGCGTGCGATTCGTG
The DNA here is from genome assembly GCF_001742185.1 of Pectobacterium wasabiae CFBP 3304. Taxonomy (NCBI): domain Bacteria; kingdom Pseudomonadati; phylum Pseudomonadota; class Gammaproteobacteria; order Enterobacterales; family Pectobacteriaceae; genus Pectobacterium; species Pectobacterium wasabiae. The sequence continues at coordinate 4,730,323 of NZ_CP015750.1, read as the reverse complement.
CGCATGCCGCTGCACTGCTTTAATTCTTTTCTCTGCTTTCGTTGAGTATAAAAAGCGCTGTGACGGAAAAAACGTCCAGCGTTTTTTTGTTTTTTCATTTACTGATTTTTACCAACGATACGTTATTGTTTTCCAGTTCATTTATTAACTCGCTGATATTTCAGAATTCGTCCCGTATATTTATTTCCCGTTAAATTTTATGCTGACTCTGTTTTGTAAAGAATTGAATATCAATGCGTTGATTTTTAAATCAAATATTCTTTTGTTACAACAATGCTAATATATACCCACGTTCGGTGGAGAGGCGCAGCAACCGCTGCATTGACACCAGATCAAGAGGTATAGCCGGATACTGCATTCTGGGTACACAACCAGATGTTATTGATTGTAGGGAATTTACTATGAAACGCGTGTTAACTTTACTTGGTATGGTCTTCGCGACATACCTGGCCAGCACCGCCGCCAGAGCGACGGAATATCCGCTACCGCCACCAAACAGCCGTCTTATCGGCGAGAATATCGCTTATACGGTCCCTAATGACGGCCGTCCGCTGGAAGCTATCGCGGCGGACTTCAAGATTGGCCTATTGGGCATGCTGGAAGCGAACCCAGGAGCAGACCCTTACCTGCCGACAGCGGGTTCCACCCTCACGATCCCGACGCAAATGCTGCTGCCGGATACGCCACGCGAAGGCATTGTGGTCAATCTGGCGGAACTGCGCCTCTATTACTACCCGAAAGGGAAGAATACCGTCATTGTTTACCCGATTGGCATCGGCCAACTGGGGCGCAATACGCCATTGATGACGACCAGCGTGAGCGAGAAACGTGAGAATCCGACTTGGACGCCAACGGCGAACATCCGTAAGCATTATCTCGAAGAGCAGGGCATTAAGCTGCCTGCTGTCGTTCCGGCTGGCCCAGACAACCCAATGGGGTTACATGCGCTGCGTCTGTCAGCACACGGTGGCGTCTATCTGTTGCACGGCACGAACGCGGACTTCGGTATTGGCATGCGGGTAAGCTCTGGCTGTATCCGCCTGCGTCCGGATGACATCAAGGCGTTGTTCGATACTGTGCCAGTAGGTACGCGTGTACAGATCCTTAATGATGCGATTAAAACCTCCGTTGAACCGGACGGTAAACGCTACGTTGAGGTACATCAACCTTTGTCGAAGACCGATAAAGACGATCCACAAACGATGAAAATTCCGCTGACGGCAAAGACGCAGAAATTTGTTAAGGATGCGGAGACAGACAGCAAAGCCGTTGCTGATGCGATTGTGCGCCGTTCCGGTATGCCGATTGTGGTGAGCGTGGGGGAAGATATCAATACCTACCAATCACCGGTCGAGTCGGCTCCAGAAGCGCCTGAAACGCATCAGGCTGCGCCAATCACTGCTATCAGCACTACTTCGCGTTAATCATGAAATAAACCGTTCAGGTGCGTCTTAGGCGCATCTGTGCAGTTCCAAGGATCGGGGAAGGTGAGGGATATACCAGATAGCGTGAAAAAAGGATTGAAGAGAAAGATTGAGGAATAAAACGAAGGCAAAAAAAATGGCGCACAATGTGCGCCATTTTCACTACTTAACCAGCTCGATTACTTTTTGTAAGTACGAACTTGGTTGTCCAGACGCTGGTTAGCACGAGCTGCGTCATCTTTAGCAGCTTGTACGTCAGAGCGGATTGCGTTCACGTCGTTGCTCAGTTGGTCAACTTTAGCGTTCAGAGTCTGAACGTCAGAAGACAGCTGATCAATTTTAGCATTGCTTGAACAACCAGCAAGCAGAGTAGAACCCAGGATTACCGCGCCCAGTACCAGTTTAGTACGATTCATTATTAATACCCTCTAGATTGAGTTAATCTCCATGTAGCGTTACAAGTATTACACAAACTATTTTCTAATGAGAATAAATTTTTGATGAGAACATGCTTAATTTTGATCGTTCGCTCAAAGAAACAGCGAGTTTTACCTATTCATTAAAAAAGTAAGGAAAACAGCGCTATTTTTGTCGGATAACTCTGAAGCTTAAGGCTATTAAAAAGGCGTGTTACACAAAGGCATTAATTAGGTTATCGTGCTGTAGAAAGTCATTTCAGAATATAAAAAAAGCGCCATTAAGGCGCTTTTTACCGATCGGATTGTTAGGATCAGATACGGTGTACGGAAACGGTATTGGTTGTGCCGCTAGAAACCAGCGCACCAGATACCATCACTACCACATCACCCGCTTGCGCGTAACCGCTATTCAGCGCGGCTTCTTTACCAATGCGGTAGAAATCATCCGTAGAGG